>NZ_JBYIVZ010000001.1:0-469702 GCF_057710365.1 Streptomyces sp. bgisy027 | reverse complement strand
GGACCAGCGGATCTCCCATTCCGGACGGCTCGCCGTGGCGATCAGCGGCGGCTCGGGGGCGCGGCTGCGTGAGCGGCTCTCACCGGTCCTGCCGGGTGCCGACTGGTTCGAGGTCGGCGGCGGCACCATCGACGACGCCGTACGGCTGGCCGACAAGATGAAGTCCGGCCGTTATGACGCGGTGGTCGGGCTCGGGGGCGGCAAGATCATCGACTGTGCGAAGTACTCCGCAGCGCGCATCGGACTGCCCATGGTCGCCGTGGCCACCAACCTCTCCCACGACGGCATTTGCTCGCCCGTCTCGATCCTGGACAATGACGCGGGCCGCGGCTCGTACGGCGTGCCGACGCCCATCGCGCTGCTCGTCGACCTCGCGGTGATACGAGAGGCACCGATTCGCTTCGTCCGCTCCGGGATCGGCGACGCCGTGTCCAACATCTCCGCGGTCGCCGACTGGGAGCTGTCCAACCGGATCAATGGTGAGAAGGTCGACGGACTCGCTGCCGCGATGGCCCGCCAGGCCGGGGAGGCCGTGCTGCGCCACCCGGGCGGCTGCGGCGACGACGGATTCCTGACCGTGCTGTCCGAGGGTCTCGTACTCTCAGGCATCGCCATGTCGATCGCGGGGCATACTCGGCCCTCCTCAGGGGCCTGCCATGAGATCAGTCACGCGCTGGACCTGCTGTACCCCGAGCGGGCCGCGAGCCACGGCGAGCAGGTCGGGATCGGCGCGGCGTTTGCGATGCACCTGCGCGGCGACCACACCAGCTCCTGGCTGATGGCCGAGACACTGCGTCGGCACGGGCTCCCGGTGCTGGCACGAGAGATCGGATTCACCGACGACGAATTCGTCCGGGCCGTGGAGTTCGCACCTCAGACCCGGCCGGGCCGCTACACGATCCTGGAACACCTGGAGCTGTCGACGCCCCGGATCAAGGACGCTTACGCCGACTACGTCTCGTCGGTCGGCGACTGAGACAGAGGTCCGGTTTGACCCTCGTGGTCCGGGCCCGTAATCTTGACTGTCGGCGTGTCCATCTGGACCGCCACATCCCTGTAAACCTTCTCCTCCCGGGCACGGGCCGTGGCCGGGAGAGGCTGCCTTGCGTGTGTGCGCCGGGTAGCTGGCCTGCGGGGGTGCCGTTTCTTCGAGCAAGAGAGTGAGATCCGCGTGTACGCCATCGTGCGCAGCGGTGGTCGCCAGCACAAGGTTGCTGTCGGCGACATCGTTGAGGTTGACAAGATTTCCACCGCCGAGGTTGGCGACACGGTCGAACTCTCGACCCTGCTCGTTGTCGACGGCGACGCTGTGACCAGCGATCCGTGGGTACTGGCCGGCATCAAGGTGCAGGCCGAGGTCGTGGACCACCACAAGGGCCAGAAGATCGACATTCTGCGCTACAAGAACAAGACCGGCTACCGCCGTCGTCAGGGCCACCGCCAGCAGTACACGGCGATCAAGGTCACTGAGATCCCCGCGGCTGCGAAGTAAGGGACTGAGGAGAGATGGCACACAAGAAGGGCGCATCGTCCACCCGGAACGGTCGCGACTCGAACGCCCAGCGGCTCGGCGTGAAGCGCTTCGGCGGTCAGGTCGTCAACGCGGGTGAGATCCTCGTCCGCCAGCGTGGCACCCACTTCCACCCGGGTGCCGGTGTCGGCCGTGGTGGCGACGACACACTGTTCGCGCTGCAGGCCGGCGCCGTGCACTTCGGCACCAGCCGTGGTCGCAAGGTCGTGAACATCGTTCCGGTTGCCTGAATCGCCGCCATCGGCTGATTCGGCTCGACCGTACGTTTCGCGAGGCGGACCTCACTTCCCGGTCGGGAAGGCGGGTCCGCCTTTCGCGTGTTAAGCAGGAACACTCTCTGACGTCTCTGGAGGCACCTCACCATGACCACCTTCGTGGACCGCGTCGAGTTGCATGTCGCCGCGGGTAACGGGGGCCACGGCTGTGCCTCCGTCCATCGGGAGAAGTTCAAGCCGCTCGGCGGCCCGGACGGCGGCAACGGCGGCCGTGGCGGGGATGTCATCCTCACCGTCGACCAGTCCGTGACCACTCTTCTCGACTACCACCACTCCCCGCACCGCAAGGCCACCAACGGCAAGCCCGGTGAGGGCGGCAACCGTTCCGGCAAGGACGGGCAGGACCTGGTCCTGCCCGTGCCGGACGGCACCGTGGTCCTCGACAAGGCGGGCAATGTCCTCGCCGACCTGGTCGGACACGGCACCTCGTACATCGCCGCGCAGGGTGGCCGGGGCGGACTCGGCAACGCGGCGCTGGCCTCCGCACGGCGCAAGGCGCCCGGGTTCGCGCTGCTGGGCGAGCCGGGGGACCTACGGGACATCGTCCTGGAGCTGAAGACGGTCGCCGACGTGGCGCTGGTCGGGTACCCGAGCGCGGGAAAGTCCTCGCTCATCTCCGTGCTGAGCGCCGCCAAGCCGAAGATCGCGGACTATCCCTTCACGACCCTCGTGCCGAACCTGGGCGTGGTGACCGCCGGCTCGACCGTGTACACCATCGCCGATGTGCCGGGGCTCATCCCGGGCGCCAGCCAGGGCAAGGGGCTCGGGCTCGAGTTCCTACGGCACGTCGAGCGGTGCAGCGTACTCGTGCACGTCCTGGACACCGCCACGTTGGAGTCCGACCGTGACCCCGTCTCCGACCTCGACACCATCGAGGAGGAGCTGCGCCAGTACGGCGGCCTGGAACACCGTCCCCGTATCATCGTCCTGAACAAGATCGACGTAACCGACGGCAAAGACCTCGCCGAGATGGTCCGGCCTGACTTCGAAGCGCGCGGCTACCGCGTCTTCGAGGTGTCCGCAGTGGCCCACACCGGTCTGAAGGAGCTGTCGTACGCCCTCGCCGATCTGGTGGCCAAGGCCCGTGCCGCCAAGCCACAGCAGGAGGCCACGCGCATCGTCATCCGGCCCAAGGCCGTGGACGACGCGGGCTTCACCGTAATCCGCGAGGACGAGGGCCTGTTCCGGGTACGCGGCGAGAAGCCCGAACGCTGGGTGCGGCAGACCGACTTCGACAACGACGAGGCCGTCGGCTACCTCGCCGACCGGCTGAACCGCCTCGGCGTCGAGGAGGAGTTGCTGAAGGCAGGCGCCCGCGCCGGGGACGGTGTGGCCATCGGCCCCGAGGACAATGCGGTCGTCTTCGACTGGGAGCCGTCGTTGACGGCCGGGGCGGAGATGCTCGGCCGGCGCGGCGAGGACCACCGGTTCGAGGGCACCCGTCCCGCCGCCCAGCGCCGCCGGGACCGGCAGGCCGAACGGGACGAGGTGCAGCGGGAGTTCGACGGATTCGAGCCGTTCTGAGCGATGAGCGGGCGGTCCGGACGTGCATGCGCCGGACCCGCCTGTCGAGGTTGAGCTCAGTAGTGGGGAGACGTCCATGGAGTGGGAACGGAGTTCCCGCTCCGCGCGGCCTCATCGTCGGCATCGAGGCGACGTACTGCGTCGCGCTCGACGCGTCACCAGAACGGGGGTGCCCGGAGTTCACCGGGCACCCCCGACTTCATGGAACCGGAAAGGGCCCTACCGTGCCGCGTAGCCGAAGCGAGCGCCGGCCGGGGGCAGGCCGCTCTGGCCGGGCTGGTAGGTGGTGACCGGGGCAACCGTACCGTCGGCGGTCACGTTGGACAGTGGCAGGGCGTACAGGGTGCCGTAGGTGTCGGGTCCGTACGCCATACCGACGTACAGGTGGGTGCCGGTGCAGTGAATGCTGCGGCCCAGGTACTGGTTGGTGCCCGGGGTGCCCGGGGTGCCCGGGGTGCCCGGGGTGCCCGGGGTGCCGGGGGTGCCGTCACCGTCGCCGACCTCCAGCCACCGGTCGTTGGCACCGGGTTCACCCAGCAAGGAGAAGGTCTGGACCGCGCCGGCGTTCGCCGTCGAGCCGAGGGCCTTGTTCGGGACGCCGACGGCCGGCTTCATCGTCGCAGTGGAGCTCACCTCACGCGGGGCGGTGTTGACGGCTGCCAGGGTGCAGCCGAAGCGGTCGCCATGCAGGCGGCGACCCCGTCCTTGCCGGTGACCGTGGCGGTGGTGGCCGCGGATGCGTCGACGGAGAACCCGCCGGTGTGCAGGTTCAGCGGCGCCCACTCGTCCGCGCTGCGGCCGTATCCGGCGAGTGTCAGCTCCTCGCCGGCGGTGGGCGCGGCGGTGGCCAGGGCGATGGGGGTGACGTTGGTGACCGGGCGGTTCAGCCGGGCCGGCACCACGTCGCGGTCGGTGCGGGGCACGAGCTCCACGACTTCGCGGACCGCCCCGGCGCTGCTGGTGCAGCGTCCGAAACGGCAACGGCCGTGCCGTACGCGGCAGTTTCCCGCCGCGTCCGCACCGCACTCGAGTGGGCGCCCGGGTCAGCCGGGGGAGCCGACCCGTCAACGCCCTTCCCGTCAAAGAGAGCTCCGGGGCCCGACCCTCTCTTCTCGCTTCCGCCGGTCGAGATCAGACCTCGCGGGCCTGCTCAAGCATCCGGTCCACGACCCGGGCCGCGGCGTTGCCGTCGTCGAGGTCGCAGAACAACTGTTGGAAGCGCTGGTAGCGCTCCGCGTACGAGGCGGACACCTTGTCGATGTCGCACAGGGCGCCGACCAGCTCCTCCGACGTGCGGATCAATGGGCCCGGCGCGTCGTTCTCGAAGTCGAAGTAGAAGCCGCGCAGCTTGTCCCGGTAGTGCTCCAGGTCGTACGTGAAGAACAGCATGGGCCGCTTCAGATGCGCGTAGTCGAACATCACCGAGGAGTAGTCCGTGACCATCACGTCCGCGATGATGTACAGGTCTGCGATGTCGGGGTACTCCGACACGTCGTAGACGAAGCCGTTGCCCGCGCCGGGGATGCTGTCCACCACGTTGGAATGCCGACGGACCAGCAGGACGTGGTCGTCACCGAGCCGCTCGCGGGCGTCCTCGACGTCGAGGCGCAGGTCGAACTTGAACTGGCCCCGCCGGTGCGACAGGTCGTCCCGCCATGTCGGCGCGTACAGCACGACGCGCTTGTCGGCGGGCAGGCCGATGCGCTCCTTGATTTCCTTGGCGCGCTGTTCGAGGTCGGGGGAGTAGAGGTAGTCGTTGCGCGGGTATCCCGTCTCGACGATCTCCCCGTCGTACCCCATGGCGCGCTTGAGGATCGGCGTGCTGAACCGGTTGGAGGAGACCAGCATGGTCCAGTTGCGGGCCTCCTGGATCAGTCGCTCGTGGTATTGCGGGTCGAACTTCGGCGCCTCGATGTCGAGACCGATCTTCTTGAGCATGGTGCCGTGCCAGTTCTGCACGATCACCTGGCCGGGGCGCCGCTCCATCCAGTGCGGCAGGTGGGCGTTGGTCACGATGTAGCGGCAGCGGGCCAGGGCCTCGTACCACTCCGTGCTCCAGAACCGCACCTTCTGCACGGTGTCGGGCAGGTTGACCTGTCCGTCGCGGACCAGCCACAGATACTCCAGGCCGGCTCCCCGGCGCAGCAGTTCCTCGTGCATGGCGCGCGGCGAGTCCGAGTACTGCTTGCCGTTGTAGCTGATGAACAGCACGGCGTCCCGGAGGGGCTGGTGCCGGCCCGCTTCGTAGACGTCCTTGCGCAGCCGCTCCTGGCGGTAGGCGCCACGTTCCAGGATGGTCAGGTCGGACGGGCAGTGCAGTTGCGGGAAGTCGTGCCACCGGGCCTCGACCTCGTACTGCCGGTCCTTGGCGGAGCCGAGCACGGGGAAGCTGCCCACGGCCAGCCGGTCGACGACGAACGGGATGTCGTAGCCGCCGTCCGCGGGGCGCAGGAAGAAGTTCCAGCGTCCGCTCTTCAGCGGCAACGACCCGTCCGGCCCGGACATGGACGCGGGGGTGAACTCGGCCCGGAACGAGCCGTCCGGCGAGGTGTGCAGCGGCACCGTCTTTTCGTCGAATCGGTCACGGGCCTTGACCACGAGGACCGTGCCCTCGATGTCGGCGGGTGTGCTGCCCTGGACGACATAGCGGTCCTCGGACCACACCACCTCGGTGATCCTGGCCTGGAGCGGTCGGCCGGAGAACTTCAGATAGCCGTTGTATCCGGCGAGCAGCGCAATCTCGTTGCGGTCGGAACCGTCGGCGAGTGAGGCGGGCAGCCGCACCTGGCGGTCGGCGAGGCCCTCGCGCACCACGGTGGAGAAGCGGCGCTCCGTCCCGTCCGGGGCCACCGCGACGAGCTGGGTGCTCCAGTTGCGGCGCGAGGCGAGCGCGGGATTGGCCCCGCCGGCGGCGTTCTCCTCCTTGACGACGTCCTGATGCTCACGCAGCAGGGCGATGTCCAGCATGGGCACGCGGACGGTGAACGGCGTGTGCGCGCCGGAGCCGGTGCTGAGGCTGACCGGGTAGTGCATCCGCTCGCCGCTCCTGCGGTTGGTGACGCGCAGCGAGACGGTCTCGCCCGCAGCGAGCGGCACCCGGATCCGACCGTCGATCTCGATGTCCGTGCCGACCGCACGATGGTCCGTGATCAGTGCGCGAACCCGCTCGACAACGAGTCGGAGCGCGCCCTTCTCCGGGGTCGGCAGCAGCCGGAAGTCTTCGTCCAGCCAGCTGTACGGCGGGTGATTGGCCTGCGTCGGTCCCTTCACCTGGACCGCCCGCTTGCGTACCAGCCCGGAGGTGGTGATGCCGATGCCCACCCGCCAGGTGCCCTCCTCCCAGCGGCCTCCCCGGCGCAGCTTGGCGGGGTCGAGCGCCAGCTCCCAGCCGGACCAGTCGTAGTTGGTGTGCCGATGCCCGGACAGCGACGTGGCCTCTGGAACGTAGGTGTTGCGCAGCGGCAGCACGCTGACCCTGCGGGAACCGTCCTTCTTCAGGACGAGGATCTTGACCGCGCTGCGCTTGGTCGACTGGTCGATCTGGTTGATCCACGCGTGCCCGGAGAGCAGCAGCTCGCCGTCGTCGCCCCAGCGGACGTCCTGCAGCGGAGCGTGCAGCTTGAGGTCGGGGTCGACGCGCCGGGCCTTCTTCGGCAGCTGAGCGGCGGCCTTCTCCAGGCCGGGGTAGCTGATGTACTTGCGGATCAGCCCGTCGATCTCCACCCGGTCGCCGCGCCGCTCCGCCCTGATCATCTCCACGATCTCGTCCACCGCGTGCTTGCGGACGAGCAGCCACTTGATGCGGCTGGCCGCGGGCAGGTCCATGACGATCTGCGGGTCGACCTGGTCCAGGTACTTGTTGATCACCCGCAGGAACTCGGCACGGAACTCCTCGTCGCCGTCCGGCAGGACGTTCAGGAAGATCCGCAGGTCGCCGGTGAGCGCGGTGTGGTCGTACTCCCGCTTCAGCTCGGCGGCCAACTCGCCGGGCTGAGAGGCGAAGAAGCGGCTGACGGACTCCACGGCCGCCGTGCGGTCCCGCACGGCCTTCGGCTCGGTCCGGCGCTGGGTGATCGAGGGAGCGGCCTCTCCCTCGCGCAGCCGCCAGTAGTACGTGGGCTCGCTGATGATGTCGACGGCCTCGGCGAGGAACTGCGCCGGCAGCATGACCGGGACGTCCTCGTACAGCACTCCCTCGGGGAAGGCGAGCCGGTGCTTCTCCCAGAATGAGCGGCGGAACACCTTGTTGCAGGCGATCCGGTCCGTCAGCAGCTTCCGGTTCCGCGAGACGTGTGTGCGCTTGACTGCGCCACCCGCGAGGATCCGGTGCATCGGGGACTGCCAGATCTTGGTGCTGTTGATGTGCTGGACGTTGCCCGTGGCGAAGTCCGAGCCGCTCTCCTCCAGGCTCTCCACCATGAGCCGGTACGCGTCCGGAGGGATCATGTCATCGCTGTCCACGAAGGCGATGTACTCGCACTCGGGTGCCAGGCGGGTCAGCCCGGTGTTGCGCGCGGCGCCGAGGCCGGCGTTCTCCTTGCGGATCAGCCTGAAGCGGGGGTCGCGGGCTTCGTACTCCGCGGCGATCGCGGCGGAGTCATCCGGCGAACCGTCGTCGACCATCAGTACCTCGAGGTCGCGAAAGGTCTGCGCGGCCAACGAGTCCAGACAGGCGGGGAGATACCTTTCCACGTTGTAGATGGGGACGATGACACTGAGCCGAGGGGCCATGGCTTGGTGGTCTTCCTTTCGAGGTCAGGCCCGCTCGACCGATTCGAGCGCCTGGTCGGGGGTCGGTGCGTGGGAGCGTTCGGTGAACGGGACGAACGGCAGCGGAGTCTCCTCGCCGAGGAAGACGCGGCGTACCACCCTTTCGGCTGCACGTCCGTCGTCGAACTCGCAGAACCGGAGCCGGAACGCGGCACGTCGCTCGGCCGCGTCCGGTCCGTCGTACTCGTCCGAGCCGAGTAGCCGGATCAACTCGGCCTGTGAGGTGGCCACCATCCCGGGCGGCTCCTCCAGCAGGTTGAAGTACGTGCCGCGGACCGTGGAGTAGATGTCCCAGTCCGGCGTGTAGATGATGATCGGCCGGTCGAGGACGGCGTAGTCGAACATCGCCGACGAGTAGTCCGTGATGAGCGCGTCCGCGGCCAGGTAGAGCTCCTCCACCCGAGGGTGCGCCGAGACGTCGACGATCCGCTCGCTGCGCCGCAGTTCGGCAATGTGTGGGGAACTGCCGTAGAAGTAGTGGCCCCGCACCATCAGGGTCACGTCGGGGCCCAGCTCGTCGGCGAGCCGACCGAGGTCCAGGCCCGGGTCGAAGCCCGGCTGGTACTCGCGGTGGGTGGGCATGTACAGAAAGGCCTTGGTGCCGGTGGCGAGCGTCAACTGCGCGCGTGCCCGTCGGACGTCCGCGGCCGTGGCGTTCACGAGGACGTCGTTGCGCGGGTAGCCGGCCTCGAGGGAGACGTAGGAGCTGGGGTAGACCCGTTCCCACACAGCCGTCGAGAAGGCGTTGGAGCTGAGGCTGAAGTCCCACCGGTCACACCGCTTGAGGAGTTTGTCGAAGTCCATGTCGGTGGAGGCGGGGTACTTCTGCTGGTCCAGACCCATCGTCTTCAGCGGAGTGCCGTGGTGGGTCTGGAGATGGATCTGACCCTCTCGCTTCACCACAGCGTCCGGGAAGTTCACGTTGTTGACCAAGTACTTGGCGCGCGCCAGGGCCGCCCAGTACTTCCGGGAGCCGACGCGGACGTACTCGACGCCCTTGGGCACCTGGTCCACCGCGTCCGGCCGGATGGCCCAGACCCGGCGGATGTGCGGGGCGAGACGGGCGAGTTCCGCGTCGACGGCGGCGGGGTTACAGGAGACGCCGCGGCTCCAGTAGGCGGAGAACAGGGCGAGGTTCTCGTCGAGCGGCAGCCGCAGCTGCGACTGGTAGAAGACGCCCATGGCGCTGCGCTTGGACCGGTTGACGGCGCTCCGTGCCCGAGCCCTGACCCTGCGCCGGAACTTCACGGCCGCGGTGGCGCTCGCCATGGCCGCGTACGCGTCGCGCTCCAGCATCGCGTACTTGTGGCCGCGGCCGCCGGCCAGCCGCTGGAATCCCTCGGGCCGGTGCGCGCGATAGTCGGCGGCGGCGCGGTGGAAGAACTCCGCCCGGGCGTTCCGCGGCAGTCGGTCCGGTCTCTCCAGCACGGTCAGATAGTGGTCGACCATTTTGCAGAACATCGGTGTCCGCCACTGGTCGAGTTCCTCGTGGGCCGCGATGAAGTCGAACACGCGGCGGTACTGGTCGAAGACGTCGAAGTGCTTGCGGCTGACGGTCTTGAGGATGTTGCCGCCTTCGCGGCGCTGCCGGTAAAGCACACAGACGCGGTCCAGGATGGCTATTCGCTCGGCGCTGATCAGCGAGCAGAACGTCCAGGGAGCGTCCTCGTAGTACCCGGGAGGGAAGGTGAGGCCGGTGCGGGTGATGAAGTCACGCCGGTAGGCCTTGTTCCAGACGATCTGGAGCAGGTCGAGCAGTTGCGGGCGGTCGGAAAGGCGGAAGACGTCCGGGCCTTCGCCGCTGAGCAGATCCGCTCTCTGATTGGGGCGGACCCTGCCGTCCCAGTAGGTACGCACGTAGTCGTAGACGAGTATGTCCGGGTCCCCGGTCGCCGCGAGGCGGTCGGCTATCGCCGCCAGCGCCCCGTCGGACAACGTGTCGTCACTGTCCAGGAACAGGACGTAATCACCCTGGGCTTTCTCCAGTCCCACGTTGCGCGCGCGCCCCAGACCAACGTTTTCAGTGAGGTGAATCACATGAATGCGCGCGTCTCTCTCTGCGTATCGATCGAGAATGACGCCCGAGCCGTCCGGCGAACAATCGTCGACGGCGATGACCTCGAAGTCCGTGTAGTCCTGCCCGAGTATGGAGTCAAGGCACTCTGTTAAGTAGCCCTGCACCTTGTATGCAGGGACGACAAGCGAGATTTTGGGCATCCTTCAACCTGTTCCGAGAGCTGACCATGTACGCACGGACTGAAGTGGGACCGCTCCGGACGCAGTTGGGCCCGCAGGGTCCGGCCGCATCAGCGTAAAGGATTCATGGAAAGTTTCCGTGGGAGCGGTGGCGGCGCGTCTGAAGGCGGCCCAATGGAATTGCCTGACTCTGCAAGGCCCCTGCTTTCTCTCCGGGGACCGCGAAGCATGCTCGCGATGGTGGCGATTTTATCCCTTTTGGCCCCTTGCGTCCTGTCTGCCCGACTCGATTTTTCCAACTCCGCAGAAGAGTCTGCAGGCACGGACTAGACCCTGGAGGCATGAGCATGAGTTGGCTGGTCACCGGTGGGGCGGGGTACATCGGCGCACATGTGGTGCGCGCCATGCGCGACGGCGGGGAGTCCGTCGTCGTGTACGACGACCTGTCCACCGGTAGTGCGGACCGGGTTCCGGAGGGGGTGACCCTCGCGGTCGGCAGCGTCGGGGACCGCGACCTGCTGGAGCGGACAATGCGTGACAATACTGTGACAGGTGTGGTGCATATCGCGGCGAAGAAGCAGGTCGGAGAGTCCGTCGAGCGGCCCCTTCACTACTACCGGGAGAACGTCACCGGCCTGCAGACGCTCCTTGAGGCCATGTCCGCGGCCGGCGTCGACAAGATCGTGTTCTCTTCCTCCGCGGCGGTCTACGGCATGCCCGATGTGGACCTCGTCATGGAAGAGACACCGTGCGTGCCCCTCAGCCCGTATGGGGAGACGAAGCTCATCGGCGAGTGGCTGATCAAGGCGGCGGCCACCGCGTACGGCATTCGGGGCGCCTCCCTGCGCTACTTCAACGTAGCCGGAGCGGCCTCGCCGGACCTGTCCGACACTGGAGTCTTCAACCTCGTCCCCATGGTGTTCGAGCGCCTGGAGGCGGGGGAGTCGCCGCGGATCTTCGGCGACGACTATCCGACGTCAGACGGCACGTGCGTCCGCGACTACATCCATGTGCAGGACATCGCGTCCGCCCACGTCGCGGCGGCATCGCGGCTGAAGGAGGCCGCGGCAGGCACGGCTCTCACGCTGAACATCGGCCGGGGTGAGGGGAGTTCGGTGCGGGAGATGGTCGACCGCATCCTCAAGGTCACCGGACGGGAGGACCTGACCCCCGAGGTGACCGCCCGTCGCGCCGGCGACCCGGCGCGCGTCGTGGCCTCGGCGGACCGCATCCGCGAGGAACTCGGGTGGTCGGCCCGCTACGGCGTGGACGAGATGATCGAGTCGGCCTGGCAGGGGTGGCGGCACCGCCGCGCGTGACTTGATGTGGTGGGGAGTCTCGCCCGGCAGCGTGCGAGGGCCCGCCCGGCCGCCCGGGCGGGCCCTCACACACGGGGGCTCAGACGAGAAGGTCCTTGTAGTAGAAAGTGGCCTTCTTGTCGGTCTGGCTGAGGGACTCCTCGGAGCCGAAGCCGATGTGGAGGCGGAGGGCGCCGGGGTTGGCCAGGTCGGGGATCTGGACGGCCAGACCCTCCGGCTCCCGGTAGAACAGGCTGTAGGCGGCGTTGCTCCAGCGGCGTTCGTAGACGATGCCGGTGTTCCAGTCGACGGATGTCAGGTAGGTGTTGCTCTGGCTGGTCTGGTTGCCGCTTGCGTCGTAGGTGTACGCGGTGCCGTCGAGGAGGTACAGGTACTGGCCCAGGCTGGTGTACCCCTGGAAGGTCTTACCGGTGAGAACGTCAGGCTGGGGGATGGCCGCCAGCGGGGTGAACGTACCGGCCTTGAAGGTGGCGAGGTCGTACAGGCTGAACTGCCAGGCGCCGTTGATCCGGTGCCGGTGCACGAGGCGGTTGTTGACCGGATCGACGGCGACGGTGTTGTGATCCGAGCCCGGCACCGGATCGAAGCGCGTGACCTGGAACGAGTCGGGCTGCAGCACGGCTCCGTTGGCGAACTTGAAGCGCGCGACCTTGGTGCCGTAGCCGTTGTTCTGGCTGTCGGGCACGGATTCGGTCTCGGTCCACAGATAGGCGCTGTTGCCGGACGGCTCGACGCCGATGGAGACGCCGTGACCGAAGCCTTTCAGGTACATCCGGCCGATGATGTAGCCCTGCCAGTCGAGCCGGGTGATGCACAGGTCGCCGTTGGTGGAGCGCTCGGTGCCGGTGTACGTCCGGGTCTCGCCGGGGAGGATGCGGCCGGCCTGCACCAACTGGGCCGTGTAGAGGTGCTTGTTGGTGTTGTCGAAGGCGAAGGACTGCAGGATCCGAGTCTCGCTCAGCAGGATCTCGCGGAGCCATTTGTCGGATCCGTCGGTGAGATCGAACCGCTGGGAGGCGGGCACGGCCGCGGAGGCGGTGCCGGCCTGGGTGAGGACCAGGGACCCGGTGAGGGCGGCAGCCGTCAGTCCGCCGGCCCGTCTGAGCACTTGCCGTCGGCTCGGGCCGGACGTCTCGCCGTTCATCTGACTCGGGATCCTTCGCTCGGCGTGTGCGCGCTGTGATGTGACGCAGTGACGCGGAATTGAACCACTTCCCCCACTTCTTGCACCAGCGTTTGTTTGTGCAGCTCAGCAACTGGTTCCCGATCCGGCTAAAGCGTGATTGACGTCACATTCGTAAGGGTGCCGTAAAGGCCTGTTTCTGTTGATCATTCCGCTTTGCGTGACTGTTCACATGTCAGTCGCAACGTTTAACGTGCCGACTTGATTTGGCCTCTGAGCAGTCATCTTTTTGTTGGTGCCGCGCAGTCACGGCCTGTTCGCTCTGCTGTCAACGCCGGGACGGTGTCCCGGCTTCGTCTGGTTGGGGATGGTCCCGTGCGACACGCGCGCAGGCAGGGGAAGGCGACGCCGTGGGCGTTGGCCATGGCTATGGCGGCCTCGTTGCTGGTTGCGGTCCCGGTGGCCGAGGCCACGGCCGCGGTCTCCGCTGCCAAGCCGAAGCCGCCCGTGGACGTTCCCGCCGGGGAGGCCGGTTCCGTCCCGAAGGATGAGATGGCGGAGCCGACGCGGACGAAGCCGGTCCGTCCGAAGTGGCCCAAGGCCGCCCAGGCGCGCATCTCCCTGTCCGACCTGGCCCCGGGCAAGTCTGCCCCGGTGGTCCCGTCCGGTGGCGGCGAGGCAGCCGTCCAGGTGGGCCCGGCGCCGGTGTCGGCCCTGGCCCGGCCCCAATCGTCGCTCCTCACTTCCGCGCCCGAGGACATTGGGGTCAAGGTCCTCGACCATGCCCAACTGGCCAAGGCCGGCGGTGTCGGCCTCGGCGTCCAGGTCACCCGGCGCGACGGCACCGGTACCCCCGGCCCGGTACGCGTCTCGATCGACTACTCCGACTTCAAGTACGCCTACGGCGGCAACTTCGCCTCCCGGCTGCGCCTGGTTGCGCTGCCGGCCTGTGCGTTGACCACGCCGAAGGCCAAGGGCTGCTCGCCGGACAACCTGAAGTCCGTACCGGTCACCAACGACACGGACAGTGACACGATCACGGCCACGGTGCAGGCGGACGGTGACCCGGACGCGGGAGTCTCGCTGATCGAGTCGAACAGCTCAGCAGTGTCGAAGTTCCAGTCGGCACCGTCCTTCACCACCACTGCCGCCTCCGGGACGGTCTACGCGCTGGCGTCGGGCTCCTCGTCGGAGGCGGGCGACTACCGGGCCTCGTCGCTGAAGCCGTCCGGGTCGTGGAACGTCTCCACCGGCTCGGGCGCGTTCACCTACAACCTGCCAGTGCAGATCCCCAAGCCGCCCACCGGCCCCACGCCGCCGCTGTCGTTGTCGTACAACTCGCAGTCGGTCGATGCGATGACCTCGGCCCAGAACACCCAGGCGGGCTGGGCCGGTCTGGGCTGGGAGCTGGGCGGAACGGGCTTCATCGAGCGACGCTACCGCGGCTGCCAGGACGACGGCACCGGCACCGGCTGGGTGGGCGACCTGTGCTGGGACTCACCGAACTCGACGCTCGAACCCGACGGCGCGATGTACGTCATCCACTTCAACGGCGTCAGCTCCACCCTCGTCCAGGACGGCAACGGCACTGGCTCCTACCACGTCCAGGACGACCCGGGCTGGCGCGTGCAGCACCTGACGGGCGGGCACGGCTCGGACGACGAGTACTGGGTCATCTCCGCCCAGAACGGTATGCGCTACTACTTCGGCTGGGGCCGCTCCGAGCGCACCAGCGCGGCCACGGATTCGGTGCTGACGGTGCCGGTGTTCGGCAACAACCCGGGCGAGCCGGGCTACAACGGCGGCGTCGGCGTCCGGGACCAGGCATACCGCTGGCAACTCGACCGTGTGGTCGACCCAAACGAGGTGGAGTCCGCCTACTTCTACGAGAAGGAGCAGAACCACTACCGCTCGGTGCTGCTGACCGACCAGGCCCGCGCCTACGACTCCGCCGCGTACCCGGTCAGGATCGAGTACGGCTGGGCCTCGCAGATCCCCGGCGCCCAACTGCCCGCCAAGGTCGACCTGCGCTACGTAGGCCGTTGCGTGGAGCGCATGTCGGACACGGACCCGCTGGCCAGTGAGCCGGCGGCCTGTCCGGCCATCTCCTCCAACCCGGACTCCTACCCGGACGTGCCCACCGACCTGATGTGTGACGGCACCGACGCCGACAACGGCTGCCGCACCATCACCGGTGAGACCTACTCGCCGACCTTCTTCGCCGCGAAGATGCTGTGGGACATCAAGACCTACGTCCGGGACGACGACGCTTCGGCGTGGGATCCGGCGATGCAGTACCAGATGAAGTACGGCCTGCCCAACCCGGACGGCGTGGTCGACGCCAACCTCTGGCTCGACTACGTCCAGCGCAAGGGCTACGGAGACGGCCCCGACATCACCCTGCCCACCATCAACATCAACGGTGACTGGCGGGACAACCAGCTCGGCGGCGGCGTCCTCAACTTCCGCCGGGTCACCCAGATCCACGGTGACCTCGGCTCCTTCGTCAACGTCACGTACCGCAACTACGACGAGCAGGACACCTGCGACATCAACAACCCGCCCACGGAATCCAACAACACCGAGGCGTGCTTCAAGCAGCGCTGGGTGCCGGAGGGCTCCACCACGGAGCAGACGGGCTGGTTCAAGAAGTACGTCGTGTCGAAGGTGAGCGTGGACCCGGGCCCCGGGGCGGGCTCCGGCAACGACGGCGACCCGGTGATGACCACCACCTACGACTACGTGGGCAAGCCGGCCTGGGCCTTCCCCAACGATCCGCTGACCAAGGACGAGGACGAGTCCTGGACGGAGTGGCGCGGCTACCAGCAGGTCGAGGTCCACACCGGCACCAAGTCCAACGCGGCCTCCACCTACTACTGGCTCTACCGCGGCATGGACGGCGACCGAACCTCCAAGACCGACCCCTCAGCCACCCGCAGCGTCACCGTCGACGACGGCGACAGCGCGACCCCGGCGGTGACCGACTCGGCCTGGCTGAACGGCAAGATCCTGGAGACCAGCAACCGCGACGGCTCCGGCCAGTCCCACAAGCGGGTCTGGCACGAGTACTGGGTGTACAACACGGCCCAGTACGAGGGTCTGCCCGACGCCCGCTTCGTGCGTGAGTCGAAGACCACAACTGATGAGAAGACCTCGACCGGCTGGCGCGAGCACGTCGTCAAGGACGAGTACGACACAGCAGAACCCGCCAGCACCAAGTACGGCCTGCCCCTGCGCACCAACGACTGGGGCCTGTCCGCCACCGACGACAACCGCTGCACCACCTACGGCCGCGCCTACAACACCGACTACTTCCCCAACTCGCAGGTCCAGCGCTGGATGGTCCTGCCCGACGAGACCCGCCACTACGCAGCCGACTGCGCGGCCCGCTCGTCGGCCAACCAGGACGCCTACACGGTGACGCTGTACGACGGCGCTACCTCGGTCGCGACAAACAAGCCGGCCGACGGCAACGCCACCGAGGTGCGCAACTACACGGATGCCACCAACTACCGCCGCACGAGCGCGACGTACGACCAGGGCGGCCGCCAGATCACGGCGACGGACGGCAAGCAGAAGACCACCACGACCACCTACTCACCGGCGACGTCCTGGCCGGTCAACGGCGTCAAGGTGACCACCCCCGACCCCGACGGCACCACGGCCGGAGCCGGGCCACAGTCCACCACCACCTGGTACTCCCGCCTGTGGGGCACCCCGTACCGGATCCTGGACGCCAACAACCACACGGCCCGGATCGTGCACGACTCGGTGGGCCGCATCGCGCAGGTCTTCAAGCCCTCCCAGATCGCCGCCTATCCCAGCGGTACGCCGTCCATCGCGTACGACTACACGGTCACCGTGTCGGACAACAGCGCGGGTGTCCCCGATCTGGTCTCGGCGGTTCCGCCGAAGATCACGACGCGGACCCTGCTGGAGTCCAGTGGAAAGACGGCGACTTCATACAAGTACGTCGACGGACTGGGCCGCACCCGTGAGACACAGACCCCGGCTCCGACCGGCACCGGACGGACCGTCGTGTCGACCCGCTACGACACATCCGGCAACGTCACCGGCGCCAGCGCCGCGTTCTACAACGCGGACGCCGCGGGCTCCGGCATGGTCCTGCCCACCGTGACCGACCTGCCCTCCTATACCGACCTGATCATCGACTTCGCCGGCCGGACCACCGAGTCGCGGATCCTGGTGAACGGCATCGCGCAGAGCCAGGGCCAGACGCGCACCAACTTCCACGGCGAGTACACCACCACGATGCCTGCCGCTGGTGAGCGCACGAACACCTACTACGACGTGTTCGGTCAGGTCACCAGGGTCGTTGAGTTCGGCCCGTCCACGTACTCGACGTACTACGACTACACCCGGAGCGGCCAACTCTCGAAGATCACCGACTCCAAGGGCAACGTCACCACGTACACCTACAACTGGCTCGGCGAGCGCACGGGCGGCAAGGACCCCGACAGCGACCCGAACGGAATCGGCGCCTCCACCTACGATGCAAACGGCAACATCGAGACGACCAAGGACGGCAACGGCACCGTCCTGACGTACACGTACGACGCCCTGAACCGGCCGCTGACCGTGCAGAACGGGTCGACGGTGCTGACCCGCAACAGCTACGACACGGCGCCAGGGGGCATCGGCCTGCCTGCCGGCTCGACCTCGTACTCGGGCAGCTATGCCTACACCACCTCCGTCACCTCCTACGACGTGGACGGCAACGCCACCGGGGCGCAGACGACGATCCCCGCCGACGGAAGCGGCCTGCAGGGCACCTACGAGACGGCCTCCACCCACAATGCGGGCGGTCAGCAGACCAGCGTGACCTACCCGGCCGTCGGGGACCTGCCGCAGGAGACCGTCACCACGCAGTTCGACGCCCTCGGCAACCCGGAGAAGGTCACCAGCGACCTCGACAACACGGTCTACGTCGACGCGACCGGCTTCGACAGCCTGGGCCGCCTGACCGACCGCACTTACGGCACCACCGCCACGACCGGTACCACGGCCCGCCGCTCGTACGCGTACGACGACGCCAATGGCACCGGCTGGCTGAAGAACATCACCACGACCACCAGCACGAAGGGCACCGTCCAGAACGACGACTACCTCCGCGACAACGCGGGCCAGACCACCGACCTCGCCGACCGGATCACCGGCCAGCACCAGTGCTACACCTTCGACGAGCTGATCCGTCTCTCCCGCGCCTGGACCTCGGCGGCGGCCACCGGCTGCGCCGGCCCCTTCTCCACCGACCTGTCCACCGGTCAGGACCCCTACCAACTCGACTACACCTACGACGGCATCGGCAACCTGCAGAAGGTCACCAACACCACCGCCACCGGCGCCGAAGTCAACGACTATGTCTACCCCGGCTACTCCGCCGACCAGTCGACCTACACCGCCGGCGCCGACCGGCCGCACGCCGTCTCCACCGTCAAGACACCGGCCGGAACCGACAGCTACACCTACGACGACGCCGGCCGGATGAAGAGCCGCACGGTGAACGGGGCCACGACCGACCTCGCCTGGAACGCCCTGGGTCAGGTCACCGCGACCAGCGGGGCCAGCACCACCGGCTATGTCTACGACGCCGGCGGCAGCCTGCTGCTGCGCAGCTCACCGAACGAGAACGTGCTGTATCTGGACGGCCAGGAGGTCCACAAGGCACCGGGCGCCGACGCGAAGGCCACGCGCTACTACAGCGACGGCAGCGGCGTCGTCGCCTCGCGCACGGCGGTGGACCCGACCACCAGCAAGCTGAGTTGGGTCATGTCCGACACCCAGGCGTCGACCCAGCTGACCGTCGACACCGCCACGGGCACCCCGTCGCGCCGCCGCTACCTGCCCTTCGGCGCCCAGAACGGCGACACCGACCTGCCCGCCGGCAGCGACCGCGGCTTCCTCGGCAAGCCCGAGGACGACACGACGGGCCTGTCCGTCCTGGGCGCCCGCATGTACGACGCCACGCTGGGCCGTTTCCTCAGCCCGGACCCGCTGGTCACGCCGTACGCACCGCAGAACCTCAACGCGTACTCGTACTCGGTCAACAACCCGGTCAGCCTCATGGACCCCGACGGCCTCAAGCCGGTCACCATGTGCGACAGGGGCTGCAAGGACGGCGACGACACCTACCGGGACTGGATGACCCCGAACGGGGACGGAACCTGGGACTACCACTACGAGAACACCCACTACAACTACCGCTCCGACGGCGAGCTCCACAGCATCTACAAGACGGGCAGTGACCTGCCGACGCTCGGCAAGAAGATCGATTTCAAGCCGTACGACAACGCGATCACCGTGACTGTCTTCAAGACCGTCGCCTCGCTCGTCCTGCCCGACCCCACGGCATGGAAGGACTGTCTCTCCGGCTCCGGCGCGCAGAGCTGCCTCGTGGCGGGAACGGACCTTCCCCTCGCCAAGGCCCTGAAGCTGGTGCCCGACTCGGTGCTCAAGAAGGGCGTCGACGCCGTCGGGGACTGGCTCGCGAAGTTCGGCAAGGGCTGCAAGTGCTTCCTCGCCGGTACCGACGTCCTGATGGCCGACGGCAGGACCAAGGACATCGAGGACGTCAAGGTCGGCGACGAGGTCCTCGCCACCGACCCGAGAACCGGTGAGACGGACCCCCGAAAGGTCACCCGCCTCATCGTCACCGAGGACGACAAGCACTTCAACGAGCTGTCCCTCGCCACCGAGAACGGCATCGAAAACCTCACCGCGACCCACGAGCACCCCTTCTGGTCCCCGTCACAGCGAGACTGGGTCCAGGCGGGCAGTCTCCGGCCGGGCATGACGTTGCGCACGGACGACGGCGACACGGTCATCGTCACCGCCAACCGGCACTTCACGAAGAACGCCCGCACGTACAACCTCACCGTCGATGGCCTGCACACGTACTATGTGCTGGCGGGCGAGACTCCGGTCCTCGTTCACAACAGCAACTGCAATCTCTTCAGTGGCGACGGATGGCAACATGTGTTGGACGAGCATGTGAATGGAAGTCCTGGGGTGGCGCCAGGTAACACTACGTTCTCCGATTATCTTGACCTCGATGACATTGGAGATTTGATCGAGGACACGGCCAAAACGCGGGGGCGGCCGAATACCCCTGATGCAGCTGGGCGTCCTCGCGACGGAACAATTCACACATACGACTTCGAATACCCTGTTGGATCCAGGGGTGAAACGAGCGTCGAAGTGATCCTCAACCCGGACGGATCCCTGCGTACCGCCTATCCAAGGTGATGGAAGTGGAAGAATTTTCTCTGGATTGGAAGATGGTGCGGACCGGCTCTGCCGACCTCGTCCTACGTTTTCCGCAAGAGACTATCGAGGTGCACACCACGTACGTGGGGGATGGGCTCGGTTCAGTAGTGCAAGCGGCCATCGACCTCCAGTTGGGGTCAAGCTCGGCAATTGCTTTCCTTCCTGCTGAGCCTGCGGGTACCTTTCTGTTCTTTTCCGGAGCGGATGAAGGGGTGGTGTACTTGCAGGTCGTCCAATTCGCTGACATGGAATCGGAGTCCCGTCGCTGGAGTGGTGGTAGCTTGCGATGGCGCGGTCTAGTTGACGTACGCGTATTCATTCGAAGCGTGGTGGTCATGGCTGACGCTGTGCTGGCGAAGTGTGGCGGTAGTGAAGCGTATTCGAAGGCCTGGAGCGGAATTCCATTCCCGTGTGATGAATTGGAAGCCCTCCGGCTGGAATCGTGAACTGCGACGAGGGGCCACCCTGCGCGGGTTCGGTTCTTCCAGCTTGCAAACTTGAAATCTCGACGGAAGGGTGGTTTCTGCCGTTATGTCGTCACCTGACGGCAGTAGTTGACGCTGAGGTTGAAAGGGCGGGGTGACAAGCTACGGGGGCTCCAGCCAGTCCGGTCCCGGCGATGAAGCCGTTGGGGGCTTCGGGGCGGCGTTGGATGTCGTGTAGGCGGTTCTTCACGAGCGGGGTGAGGTCTCCGACCCTCGCCAGGGTCCACCGCTGATCCTCGCTCCAGCCGTGCGCCGCAGGGCCGGCATCCCTCAGCGGCAACGTCAGCGGACGATGGCTCCGCACGGCGGCGGGTCGTCGCCGTTGTTGCGGGCCCGGCTCGTCGTTGGCGGGACCGTCCAGGGCGGTGCTGAGGGTGTCTATGGCGTCGCGCTGGAGGCGGAGTCGGACGTGGGCGCAGACGCGACGACCCCAGCCAACCCAAGCCGAACAGCATCCCCGACTCCGTGCACCTCGCCGAGCCGCACGAAGCCCGCGCCGGCCACGGATATCGCGTGGTCGGCGCGGGCTTCGTGCGGCGTGCGGCGTGCCAGGCGCTCAGGTCCTCGGGCGGGCCTACGCTTGGTGGGCGGGCTGCGGCGGCGTAAGCGACTTGCCCTGGTCCGGGATCTCGGTGGCGGTCTCCGCTGCCAGCCGCTCCACCATCCGCGCCCGGTGTTCCTGGGCCTCGGAACACAGTGCCTGCACGGCGTCGTTGAAGCGTACCTGTGACACCGGCTCGTCCGGCCCCAGCAGCTCGCGCTTCAACTCGGCCCGAACCTCCGCCAGTTCGTCCTTCTCGGGGTGCCGCACCGTCTTCAGCAGGTCCGGCACTCCGGCCGCGTCCGGCGTCAGCACGGTCGCCGCGCGCACGGTCGGGAACGCCTTGCGGAAGGTGTCCTCCGCGAGTCCGCTGGTGTTGGCGACGGCGTACGGCTTCCCACTCGCCAGGAAGTCACTGATCACGCTCGACACATCGCTGATCAGCAGGTCCGCCCGGTCGAAACAGGCGTACAGCGCGGGCCGGACGTCCGTGACGACCTGGTGCTCGCCCTGCGGCAGCGACGCCCAGTACGCCTCCTCCCAGGCCGCCGTCGCCGCCGCCACCGCATTCGCCCGCCCCGGCTCCGGCGCGGACTGGAGCATCATCCGCTCGACCTGATCGGCGGCGGCTCGCGTCGCGGTCGTGGTGAGCCGGTCCAACTCCCGTGTCCGCAGGGCGAGTTCCCCCGTGTCGCGCGGCTGCTCGACGGCCCGCTCGCGGTTCGCCGCGCGGATCAGCTCACGGATGCGCAGATCGGCCGCCCCGGCTCGCGGATCCACCGAGCCCGTCAGCGGGTGCGGCTTGTACAGCAGCCGTACGCCCGGGTCCGCGAGCAGCGCCCGCACGAGGTTCTCGCCGGCCTCGATCACCGAGGTGTTGCCGGGATTGCCGTCCCAGCCTTCCCAGGTCGGGGCGTACAGGACCGTGGTCCAAGCGCCGGCCGGCGGGCCCGCGTACGGCCGTAGGCCATCCAGCTGCGGACGGCCGATCTCCACCACGTCCTTGTCCTCGACGCCGACGTCGGCCAGGGCATACCGCTCCCGCGCCGCCGGACCGGCCACCCACACCTCGTCGTAGGCCTTCGCGTACGGGTTGCAGGAGGACAGCTTGTCACTCTCGCCGTGGTTGACGAACGTGTGCTTCACCGTGGGGATGCGCAGCACCTGGGAGGTCTTGCCGGAGTTCGAGGGGTGGATGAGGATCTGGAGCGAGGAATCCTCCAGGCGCATCAGCGTCGAGACCTTCGGCAGGCACAGGATCGGCACGTCCGTCGGGCCGATCTTCTGCACCATGAACCGCTCGCGCAGCACGATGAGCGGCCGGCCGTCCAGCTTCGCCAGCGGCTCCAGCCACATGTTCGCCTGGTACGCCGAGGAGACCCCACCGGAGAAGTACAGACCGGCCGTCGGCCGGTACTCCGCGAGCCAGGCGTCCAGCCACTGAAGCGTCTCGTGCTCGCCCGCCGGGCGACGGCTCGGCAGCAGCCGTACGAGTAGGTTGCACAGGCCCACCAGGGAGAGTCCCAGGGACACCGCGATGCCGAGGACGGCGTAGCGCACATCGTCGGTGGCAGCCGTGGCCAGCAGGCCCGCGGTGGCCGGGAGCCCGAAGATCAGGATGCGGTCGTTGGGGCGGCGCAGCAGGAGCGGCGAGGCCGGGGACAGGCGCAGTGCCGAGGCGTCGATGTTGCGGGTGACCACCGGCAGGGTGCGGGTGCGGCGGACCAGTATCGAGACCGCCTGGATCGCGCAGTGCAGGGCGTAGAAAGCGAGCAGGCCCGCGACCAGCGGTGTGTACAGCGTCTCCCGGTTCTGCTCGCCGAGCCGCAGCAGGGCGACGACCAGCAGCAGATCCCGCAGCACATGCCGTACTGTGATGTCCGCGTGTGACTTGGCGAACACCGACTGCATGCCGCGCTGCCATCGGTACATCACGCCCTCGATGGCCAGGGACAGGACGGTCGAGGCGAGCAGCAGCGGGATGTGCGGCCGCAGCGCGGCCACGGCTTGGGCGCAGAAGGCTGCGACCAGGAGGGCCGCGACCAGGGCTCTGGCCGGGACGCTGGACAGGGGTGTGGGCAACTGCGGTCACTCCAAGATCAGCGCGGAAGTCTGCGCTCCGGTTAACGTGCGGCAGCATACAGGCGACACGCACATGCCTTGAATGCCTTGCGAAAGTGGTCACGTTTGCCTGTCCGGAGGTTGGACCGATGCGCACCACACGATCCGCTTCGCGTAGATTTCGGGGCAGGCAGCCGGCGTCCGCGCGAGGGGGAAGAGCACAGGTGGCAGGGGCAAGGCAGGGTGTGCGCGAGGCCCGCAGGGTCGTCGTCAAGGTGGGCTCCTCGTCACTGACCACCGCCTCCGGCGGCCTCGACGCGGACCGTGTCGACGCGCTGGTCGACGTCCTCGCCAAGGGGCGCAGCGGCGGGGAGCGGGAGATCGTGCTGGTCTCCTCCGGTGCCATCGCGGCCGGGCTCGCCCCGTTGGGGCTGCGCCGCCGCCCCAAGGACCTCGCCCGCCAGCAGGCCGCCGCCAGCGTCGGTCAGGGCCTGCTGGTCGCCCGCTACACCGCCTCCTTCGCGCGCTACGCCGTCCGCGTCGGCCAGGTGCTGCTGACCAGCGACGACATGAGCCGCCGCGCCCACCACCGCAACGCCTCGCGCACCCTCGACAAGCTCCTCGCGATGGGTGCGTTCCCGATCGTCAACGAGAACGACACCGTCGCCACGGACGAGATCCGCTTCGGCGACAACGACCGGCTGGCCGCCCTCGTCGCCCACCTCGTCCGCGCCGACCTGCTGGTGCTGCTGTCCGACGTGGACGGCGTCTACGACGGCGACCCGAGCAAGCCGGGGACCGCGCGGATAGCGGAGGTACGCGGGCCCGACGACCTCGCGCACGTCGAGATCGGCAGCGCGGGCAAGGCCGGCGTCGGCACCGGCGGCATGGTCACCAAGGTCGAGGCGGCCCGGATCGCGGCGGCCGCCGGCATCCCCGTCGTCCTGACCAGCGCGATCCACGCCGCCGAGGCCCTGTCCGGCGGCGACACCGGCACCTACTTCCACGCCACCGGCAAGCGCTCCGCCGACCGTCTGCTGTGGCTCCAGCACGCCTCCACGCCCCAGGGGTCGCTGACCCTGGACGACGGCGCGGTACGGGCGGTCGTGGAGCGCCGCAAGTCCCTGCTGCCGGCCGGGATCGCGGCCGTCGAGGGCGAGTTCAGCGCGGGCGACCCGGTCGAACTGCGCGACGCCTCGGGGCGCGCGGTCGCCCGCGGGCTCGTCAACTTCGACGCCAAGGAGATCCCCCAGCTGCTCGGGCGCTCCACGCGCGAGCTCGCGCGGGAGCTCGGAGCGGAATACGAGCGGGAGGTCGTGCACCGCGACGACTTGGTGCTCCTGGAGCCGTAGACGGCAGGTGCTCCTGGAGCCGTAGGCGGCCGAAAACAGGGGGAACGCCCCGTTTCGAAGTTCGCCCTGAGGTGGACGTTCCGCAAAACCGCCCCGCGAGCCCTTGCGGCCTGCTCAACTTTGTCTACGGGACACATTCCGCACGACCACAGGGTCGGTCACTGCGAAAAGGAGGCCGTCGTGAGACGAGTGCGCCCTGGGACGGCGTCCCGCAGTGCCGTCGGGGGCACGTCCCGAGCGGCCGGTGAGGAGCGTGCGTTGACCAGCGTGGCGGCCGGCGACCGGTACGAGCAGCCCGAGGACCTGCCCCGCCTGTGGCACGTCACCCTCTCGGTCTCCGGCCGGGAGGCCCCGCTCAAGGAGGTCCGGCGCGCTCTCGAACAGCTCGCCCACGACCACCCCTTTCTGCTCACCAGCCGGTACGCGAACGATCACGCGGAGATCCGCTACTGGGAAGAGGCCCGCGATCTGCACGACGCGGCCGCCGTCGCCCTGCGCCTGTGGGGCGAGCACAGGCAGAGCGCGGGGCTGCCGCCCTGGGAGATCGTCGGCCTGGAGGTCATCGACCGCGAGACCTATCACCAGCGCGTCGCCGAGGGCTACGGACCGCCACCGGCGACTCCGGTGGGTGTCCATCCGTATTGAGCGGCCCTGGGCGGCTTGTCTCGCGGTTCGGAACGCGCGGGGGAACGGCCCGGCAACCGCACTACCCTTCTTTCATGACCACGCTCTCGCCGTACGACTCCATGTCCCCGGTCAACCGGGCCGCCTACCGCGCCAAGGCCGCCGCCGCCGACCTCGCCCCGCTGCCGCGGGCCGAGAAGGACGACGCGCTCCTCGCCATCGCGGACGCCCTGGAAGTCCGTACGAGTGAGATCGTCGAGGCCAACGCCAAGGACATCGCCAAGGCCCGTGAGGCCGGCACCAGCGAGGCGATCATCGACCGGCTGACGCTGACGCCGGAGCGGGTGCGGGCCATCGCCGCCGATGTGCGGGACGTCGTCGCGCTGCCCGACCCGGTCGGCGAGGTGGTGCGCGGCTCGACCCTCCCCAACGGCATCGACCTGCGCCAGGTCCGCGTCCCGCTCGGCGTCGTCGGGATCATCTACGAAGCCCGCCCGAACGTCACCGTGGACGCCGCCGCCCTGTGCCTGAAGTCCGGCAACGCCGTACTGCTGCGCGGCTCGGCCTCGGCGTACGAGTCGAACACCGCCCTCGTCCGGGTGATCCGCGACGCCGTGGGCGGCGCCGGACTGCCGGCCGACGCCGTGCAGCTGGTGCCCGGCGAGAGCCGTGAGAGCGTGCGCGAGCTGATGCGGGCCCGCGGCCTGGTCGACGTGCTGATCCCGCGCGGCGGCGCCTCGCTGATCCAGACGGTCGTCTCGGAGTCGATCGTCCCCGTCATCGAGACCGGCACCGGCAACTGCCACGTCTACGTCGACGCCCACGCCGACCTCGACATGGCGATCGAGATCCTGATCAACTCCAAGGCCCAGCGCGTCAGCGTCTGCAACGCCGCCGAGACCCTCCTGGTCCACCAGGACATCGCCGCCGAGTTCCTGCCGCGCGCCCTGGACGCCCTCGCGGAGGCCGGCGTGACCGTGCACGCGGACGAGAGGGTGATGGCGTACGCCAAGGACTCCAAGGCGACCGTCGTCGAGGCCACGGCCGAGGACTGGGAGACCGAGTACCTGTCGTACGACATCGCCGCCGCGGTCGTGGACTCGCTGGACAAGGCCGTCGAGCACATCCGGCTGTGGACGTCCGGTCACACCGAGGCGATCGTCACCACTTCGCAGCAGGCCGCCCGCCGCTTCACCCAGCTGGTCGACTCCACGACGGTCGCGGTGAACGCCTCCACCCGCTTCACCGACGGCGGCCAGTTCGGCTTCGGCGCCGAGATCGGCATCTCCACGCAGAAGCTGCACGCCCGCGGCCCGATGGGGCTGCCGGAGCTGACCAGCACCAAGTACATCGTCACCGGGGACGGGCACGTACGGCGCTGAATCAGGCCGTTCCCGGGCCCTCGGCGTGCGTCGGCGGCCCTCGGGGGCGCATGGCGCGCGGCCAGGGCATATGCGCCCGACATGCGCCCCCGGAATGACCCCGTGCCGCAGGACGGTGTCTCACAAGGCGGATGAATTTCCATACCGTCTGCCCAAATTGACCCCCCAGGACTACTCTGGATCCCGTGCCGGAGGACGTGGGGGGCACGCCGTTCCCTGACGGCTGGGAGCCCGACGACGACCACGACCGCGGGGTGTCGGACGAAGAGTTCGCCTCCGTGGTCTTCGACGAGGCCTTCGTACAGGCGGCCGTGGTGCACGAGCCGACCGCCGTCGAGCGCCTCCTGGCCGCCGCCCAGGCGAGAGCCGAGGCCTCCGAGGCGGAGGCCCGCCGGGCCCACGGCAGGGGCGAGCGGTACGAAGAGGGGTACGGCCCCGACGGCCGCACCGGATTCAGTCATGATCCCGACCTGGACGATCTGGACGACACGGACATCCTGGAAGGTCCCTACGGCGCCCCTGGCACGTACGGCAAGCAGGTCCGCTGGCACCGTCCCGTCGCCTGGGTGCTCGCCTTCGTGATGGGCATCGGCATGGTCGCGCTGGCCTTCACGGCGGTCTACCGCGGCGCCTCCTCGGGCAGCAGGGACCAGGTTCCGCCGCCGGCCTCCACCGGCCTGGAGCAAGGCAGCGGAGCGGCTCCCTCCGCCTCCGCCGACTACTCGCCGCCGGCCGTCCCGGCGACCCCGCGCACGCCCTGACAGACAGACGGTCGAGGCCCCCAGCGCCACGCGGAACCGCCGGGCGAACCTGGTGAGAACCTGTCAGAACTTGTGGCGCAGCGGGGCGTTTACCCGAGCTCTCCGCGACCTACCCTTGAAGATATGGGAGGGTCTGGAGACCCACCCGAGGGGACACCCGAAGGCGGCCCCGGAGGTGGCGAGGAAGAGTACCGATCCGTCGTCTTCGACGAGTCGTTCATCCGCGCTGCCCGCCTCCAGGAGTTCTCCGCCCAGGAGCGGCTGGCCGACCACGCCCCCGCCGTACGCAGGCGGGCACCCGTGCGCCGGGGGCTGTCCCGGCAGGCCCTCGTCCTCGTCCTGCTGATCGCCGTGGCCTTCGGCACGGCGATCTACATGGGTGTACGGCACCCCTACCAGGGCCCCGCCGAGTCCGGGCCGCCCGCCGAGCCGCTGCGGATGACCGTCATCCCGCTCGCCCCCGAGGGCGAGGTGCCCGGGACCGGCGACACCGACCACCTTTACGCGAGCAGTCCGGCCGCGCAGTTCCGGATCGGCGCCGAGGGCATACCGCTGCCGGCCGCGCGGCGCACCGCGCACTTCTCGGACGGTCAGGTCACGAACGCGCTGAGCATCGCGAAGGACTACATCGTGCGGTCCTCGCTGTACCCGGAGGTGCTGACCGGCGACCAGGTCCGGCCGGTGCGGGTGCTGCTGGACCCCGACCAACTGGATCAGTTCGACCAGAGCTTCGCTCACCCGAGCGCGGACGGCCGGCATGCGCCGACCGGCTGGCTGGTTCGCTTCGACTCCTCGCAGGCACAGCTGGCAGACCGCAGCATCCGGGTGCAGGGCACGCTCCAGGCCGCCGAGACCGACGCGTCGACGCTGGAGGTCACCGCCGACCACACGTTCGTGTACGCACTGCGGGCGGTGGCCGGCGAGAAGGCGAAGACGGCCGAGGCGTCCCTGTTCACGGTGCGCCGGGAGCTGCACTTCCGCTTCGACCGCGAGGACCTGCGGCTGCACCAGACCCAGCTGGTCGTCTCCTACGTCCAGGCCGGCCCGCTGTCCTGCGCCGAGGACTCCACGAACCGGCTGCATCCGCTGCTCGCGGGCCAGACCGCGAAGGAGGGCGGCCCGGCGGGCACCGACCCGTACGCCACGGGCGGTACCACGGCGCTGTGCGGCTCGCTCGCCCCGGGCTCCCAGCCGAAGGTGTGAGCGCCGGTCCGGGCACCGTGCGGTCGCCCGGACCTACGTCGAGAGGTGGCCTCAGTTCTTGCTTCCGGCGTCGCCCGGGCCGTCCGCGCCGTCCGTGCCCGTGCCGTCGCTCCCCGGCTCGTCCCTCGGCGGCGCGCTCGTGAAGCCGCCGAAGCCCCGGCGCACCCGGCCGCCCAGGTCGCCCGCGCCGCCGGCGATGTCCGTGACCAGCTTCATCAGGGGGTCCTTGGAGGACTTCACGTGCGTGGCGTAGTGGGACGCCGACTCACGCAAGGAGTCGGTGACCGAGGTGTCCTTGTCCTCGCTGCGCCGCGGATAGTGGCCGTCCATGATCCGCTGGAAGTCGCGGGACTCGGCCCACTTCTTCAGCTCGGCCGCGCGGACCGTGGTGAAGGGGTGCGAGCGCGGCAGCACGTTCAGGATCTTCAGCACCGAGTCGCGCAGGTCACCGCCCGCCTCGTACTCCTCGGCCTGCTTCAGGAAGGCGTCCACGTTCATCTCGTGGAGGTGATTGCCGCCCGCGATCTTCATCAGGCCGCGCATCGAGGCCTTCAGATCCTGGCCGACCAGCAGGCCCGCCCGGTCCGCGGACAGCTCCGACTTGCGGAACCACTCCCGCAGCGCCGTCACGATCGCCATGATCGCGAGGTTGCCCAGCGGGATCCATGCGACCCGGACCGCGAGGCTGGTCAGGAAGAGCAGGATCGTGCGGTAGACCGCGTGGCCGGAGAGGGCGTGGCCCACCTCGTGGCCGATGACCGCCCGCATCTCCTCCTCGTCGAGCAGCTCGACCAGGCCCGTCGTGACGACGATGATCGGTTCGTCCAGGCCGATGCACATCGCGTTCGGCACCGGATCCTGGTTGACGTACATCGGCGGGACCTTCTCCAGGTCCAGGATGTAACAGGCATCCCGCAGCATGTCGTTGAGGTGCGCGAACTGCTGGTCCGACACCCGCACCGAGTCGGACAGGAACAGCAGCCGCAGGCTGCGCTCGGGCAGCAGCCCGCTGAGCGCCTTGAAGACCGTGTCGAAGCCGCTGAGCTTGCGCAGGGCCACCAGGGCCGAACGGTCCGCGGGGTGTTCGTACGCACGCGAGGAGATCCCCGGGAAACGCCTGCGCTGCCTGCTCGGCACGTTCTCGTGACCGTCGTTCTGGTGGCCGTCGGACATGTCTTCCCCCATGTGCGAGTGGATGGGTCTCTCTCGGCCCTTTGCGGAGCCTTGTTCCGCCCTTTGCGCCCCCGAAGCAGAGCCCAGCCTAGGCGGAGTTACCTTGGACGGGCACTACAGCGAAGGAGTTCCGCGTCATGGAGCACAACCCCTCGGCCGCCTGGCTCACCGAGGCCGCGAGGGCGGCCGAGCAGCAGGGAGCGGGGAATCTGCTCCGGGTCGTACTGATCGTGATGGTCGTGGGCTGTGTGCTGACCGCGTGGTTCCTGTTGCGGGGCTACAGGCAGAAGGACGACTGAACCGCCGGGAAGGTTGCCCGCCGCTCCGGCCGGGGCGCCCCAACGGTGGAGTCGGCGTGATCGCCGTCATGGCGGCCGCTTACGATGGGCCGACATCTTTATCCCGCCCACACCGATAGGTCACGCCGAAGATGAGCTTCCACAGCGCAGCTGCCCAGTTGGTCACCCTCGCCGCCGAGGGCGAGGAGCACGGCGGCAACCACGACAGCATCAGCCCGCTGGTCACCGGTGGCGGCGCGTTCATCATTCTCATGCTGCTGCTGTGGATCACCACCCGCTTCAACCGCGACCGCTGAGTCCCGGCCAGCCCCTCGCTCCGCCCGCGCGACTGCCGGCCGGAGCTCTCGGACGGGGCCGGTAGGGTCTGCACGCATGGGAGAGCAGGACATGCCTACCGGCCCCGGAAACGGCCCGTCGAACCCCGGCAAGCGCCGGCTCGGCGTCATGGGCGGAACGTTCGACCCGATCCACCACGGGCACCTCGTCGCGGCCAGTGAGGTCGCCGCGCAGTTCCACCTCGACGAGGTCGTGTTCGTGCCGACCGGCCAGCCGTGGCAGAAGAGCCACCGGCACGTCTCCCCGGCCGAGGACCGCTATCTGATGACGGTCATCGCCACCGCCGAGAACCCCCAGTTCTCCGTCAGCCGCATCGACATCGACCGCGGCGGTCCGACGTACACGGTGGACACCCTGCGCGATCTGCGCGCGCTCAACCCCGACACGGACCTCTTCTTCATCACCGGCGCCGACGCCCTCGGCCAGATCCTGACCTGGCGCGACTCTGAGGAGCTGTTCTCCCTCGCGCACTTCGTCGGGGTCACCCGGCCCGGCCACCACCTGGACGACGCCGGCCTGCCGGAGGGCGGAGTGTCGCTGGTCGAGGTTCCCGCGCTGGCCATCTCGTCCACCGATTGCCGCGCGAGAGTCGCGAAGGGCGATCCCATCTGGTATCTGGTGCCGGACGGAGTCGTGCGCTACATCGACAAACGTGAGCTGTACCGCGGCGAGTGAGGCAGTGAGCCGAGAGGGGCTACCGGTGAACGACCGATACGACGCGGGGGCGGCAGGACACGGCGCCGACCAGTACGAACTCGTCGGCTACGACGAGTACGGACAGCCGGTCTACCGACAGGTCCCGCCCCATCGGCAGACACAGCAGCCGTACGACAGCTACGCACAGCAGGGGTACGGCTACGACCCGTACGCGACGGGCGGACAGCAGCAGGCCCAGCAGTACGACCCCTACGGCGGCGACACCGGACGCCAGCCGCAGACGCCGTCCTACGACCCGTACGGCACCGGCTCGCACCAGCAGCAGCACCCCGGCAGCCACCAGCAGCACCCCGGCGGGCACTCGGCGCCGTACGACCCGTACGGCCGCACCGCCGCAGGCGGGCAGCAGCCGCGGGTCGCCGAGCAGACCGCCTACATCCCGCAGCAGGCCGGCCCGGTCGAGGAGCCGGTGGCCCAGGAGCGGGGCGAGAGGGACTACCGCACCGAGCAGTTCGCCTTCGTCGAGGAGCCCGACCAGGACTCCGAGGACGTCATCGACTGGCTGAAGTTCACCGAGAACCGCACCGAGCGCCGCGAGGAGGCCAAGCGACGGGCACGCGCGCGTGTGGTCGCCCTCGTGGTCGTCCTGGCGCTCGCGGCGGCCGGCGGCGTCGGCTACCTCTGGTACGCCGGGAAGCTGCCCGGCCTCACGTCCTCGGACGACAGGAAGGACACCGCGACGTCGGCGGGCGCCCAGAAGCGCGACGTGATCGTCGTCCACCTGCACAACACCAAGAAGGGCGGCACCTCCACGGCGCTGCTCGTCGACAACACCACCACCAAGCAGGGCACCACGGTCCTGCTGCCCAACGCCCTCGCACTCTCCGGCGACGACGGCACCACGACCACGCTGGCCAAGTCGGTCGACGACGACGGCTCCTCCGGCACCCGCGACGAGATCGACACCGTCCTCGGCACCGAGATCCAGGGCACCTGGCGACTGGACACCCCCTACCTCCAGAACCTCGTCGACCTGATCGGCAACATCGAGGTCGACACCAACGCGAACGTCCCCGACCCGGACGCCAAGTCCAAGGGCACCGCGCCCCTGGTGCGCAAGGGCAAGGCCCAGACCCTCAGCGGCAAGTCGGCCGTCGCCTACGCCACCTACCAGGGCTCGGGCGAGGCGCAGAACGCCCAGCTGGAGCGGTTCGGGCAGGTCATGCAGGCCGTGCTGCGCAAGCTGACGTCGGACGCGCAGGGCGCGACCACCACCGTGCAGACGCTCGGCATGATCATCGAGCCGCCGCTGACCGACGAGGACCTCGGCGCCTTCCTCGCCAGGCTCGCCGACCTCGCCAAGGGCGGCGACTACAAGACGGCCCTGCTGCCGGTCCGGACCGACGGCACGCTGAGCGCCCAGGCGAGCGCGAGCGTCGTCAAGGACGTCCTCGGCGGCGCCGCGAAGAGCCCCGACAAGGACGCCCCGGTCCGGGTGTCGGTGCGCAACGCGAGCGGCGTCAAGGACAACACCGGCAAGGCGCGCGTGGTGCTGCTGAACGGCGGCTTCTCGTTCCTGGAGGGTGGCTCCGGGGCGACCGAGGCCACCTCGGAGGTCGTCTACGCCGACGCCGCCGGCAAGGACGACGCCGTCGAGGTCGCCAAGACGCTCGGCCTGTCCGCGGACGCGGTCAGCAAGGGCGAGGTGTCCGGGAACGCCGACGTGTCCGTGGTCCTGGGGCAGGACTACGCCCCGTCCTCGTAACAGCGGTCGGCATATCGCCGCGGGCCACCCCACGTGAAGCGATAATCACGTGGGGTGCTGTCACCGGTCCGTGAGACCCTTGATGTCGAGTGAAGTCAAGTGTCCGCCGATCGAAAGCCTTGTAGTGACCGCTACCGACCGTTCCCTCGAGCTCGTCAACACCGCCGCCCAGGCCGCGGCCGACAAGCTCGCGCACGACATCATCGCCTACGACGTCAGCGACGTCCTGTCGATCACGGACGCCTTCCTGCTGGCCTCCGCGCCCAACGACCGCCAGGTCAAGTCGATCGTCGACGAGATCGAGGAGCGGCTCAGCAAGGAGCTCGGCGCCAAGCCGGTGCGCCGCGAGGGCGACCGCGAGGCCCGCTGGGTGCTGCTCGACTACGTCGACATCGTCGTCCACGTCCAGCACAGCGAGGAGCGCGTCTTCTACGCCCTTGAGCGGCTGTGGAAGGACTGCCCCGAGCTCGAACTGCCCGAGGACGCCAGGGCCACCCGCGGCAAGGCCGCCGAGCACGCCAAGCTCCAGGCCGCCGAGGAGGCCGCCGACCTCGGCGGTGAGTGGCGATGAGCACCACCGACGAGGTCCCCACGGGCAGGCCCGGCCGCGGCCGCCGCGTCATTCTGTGGCGGCACGGCCAGACCTCCTGGAACGTGGAACGCCGCTTCCAGGGCACCACGGACGTCCCCCTCACCGAGGCGGGCATCTCCCAGGCCCGCCGCGCCGCCCGGCTGCTCGCGGGCCTCAAGCCCGACGCGATCGTCGCCTCGGACCTCCAGCGGGCCGCGAACACCGCTGCCGAGCTGGCCGGGCTCACCGGCCTGGAGGTGACGTACGACGAGGCCCTGCGCGAGACCTACGCGGGCGTCTGGCAGGGGCTGACGCACGAGGAGATCATCGCCCGCCACGGCGAGGAGTACGCCGCGTGGAAGCGCGGTGAGCCGGTGCGCCGCGGCGGTGGCGAACTGGAGACCGAGGTCGCCGACCGCGCCGCGCCCGTGGTGCTCCGGCACACCGAGAAGCTGCCCGACGACGGCACGCTCGTGGTGGTCAGCCACGGCGGCACCATCCGTACGACCATCGGCCGCCTCCTCGGCCTCCAGGCCCGGCACTGGGAGAGCCTCGGCGGCCTCTCCAACTGCTGCTGGTCCGTCCTGGGCGAGGGCGCGCGCGGCTGGCGCCTGCTGGAGCACAACGCCGGCACCCTGCCGGAGCCGGTGCTCGGCGACGACGACTGAAGCCGGGCTCCCGGCCGGGGCGACCCGGGACCCGGATTTCACTTTCTGGCAGGTCGCAGGCTAAAGTTCTTCTTGTTCGCCCCGCTGAGCGGGACGGAACGCAAGGGGCTATAGCTCAGTTGGTAGAGCGCCTGCATGGCATGCAGGAGGTCAGGAGTTCAATTCTCCTTAGCTCCACAGTCAGACAACAAGATCCCGTCGATCGCTCAGATCGGCGGGATCTTCTGGTATCCGAACTGTTCGGGTCCGGCTTGAGTCACTTGGGCCTCGCAGGCGTATACCTCTCAGGAGAGGCGTGTTGGGGTGCGTGTTCGCATGGCCGTACGGCCACGGAGGCTGCCGTGTCCGGACTGGTACTGAGGCGTCGCTGACCGTATTGGTCCGGCCGTGGCAGAATCAAACGGCCGGAGGGGGCGCGGCCCGACGGGAGGGAGTAGCGATGCCTGCGAGCATCCTCGGAGAGGGCGGTCACCTCTTCGAAGCAGCATTGACACGGGACACGATCACCCGCCTCAGCTGCCCTTCCTGCGGCTCCGTCCATGTCGCCCAGCTTCTCGGTGACAACGGCGGAGTTTCCTACGTGTGCACGGCCTGCGGCCACAGCTGGAGCTGATCGATGGGTGCACACAGGCGAAAGTGCGACTGGTGCGGCAGCGGAACGCCGATCGTCCGCGACATGGAACCGGTGAACCCCGACTACCAGTACTGGTGCGAGGAATGCGCGCGGGCGCTGATCATAAAAGGCGACCCGATCGAGACCTACCGTGAACTCGAGGGCGAGCCGATCTATGGCCGGCTGCTCGAAGAGCACTGCACCCTCAAGCGGTTCTACTCGTTCGTCACGGCGTGACTCTCGGGTTATAAATTCCGACATTTGGGGTCGTACTGCCCTGGAGGGTAAACGATTTGGTGCTGCACCCGGTCGCCCGGTAATGTTGGCGTCGCCGCCGGGGAGACCGGGCGGAACGCAAGGGGCTATAGCTCAGTTGGTAGAGCGCCTGCATGGCATGCAGGAGGTCAGGAGTTCAATTCTCCTTAGCTCCACAGTGAGACAAGAAGATCCCGCCGGATGGAATCCATCCGGCGGGATCTTTTTCTTGTGCCTACACCCCTGGTTCCGAACACCCCTGGTTCCGGGGGCCGTCCCGGCGGGACGGCCCCTGAGTCTCAGCGGCCCAGGGCGCGCCTGCCGCGGCCCTGGGAGAGGACCGGCAGGTTGTTGCGGGAGGTGTCCTGCCCGCGGGTGTCCTCCTCGATCCGCAGCGCGAGGGCGGGGCAACGGCGCACCGCGCGCAGGGCCTTGGCCTCGGCGTAGCGAGGCACCATCGCCTGGGCGACGGTCGGGAAGCCGTCCGCACCGAGCTGGAAGACCTCCGGGAGGATGTCGGCGCACAGGCCGTGGCCGCGGCACAGCGTCCAGTCGACGTAGATCTTCTGGCGGGCCGGGCCGTTCTCCTCCTCCTCGGCGCCGCCCGGGATGCCCGTGGGTGCCCTGCCGCCCTCGAAGAGCGGCAGAACGCCCTCCACGGGCCGTCCGCAGCCATTGCCGAGGACATGGGCCGCGAGGTCGTCCGTGAACGCCTTGATGGTCGACTCCAGGAACATCGCGGAGCCGTCCGGGTGCGAGCACGCGCCGCGCCGCTTCACGTTCTTGGCGACCTGCTTGAGCGCCTCCAGGGCGGCCGGGCCGCCGCCGTTGAGGATGTCCTCCAGTCCGCGCGCGGCGGCCGGCAGACCGAGGTAGCAGGGGCCGCACTGGCCCGCGCTCTCCTCGGCCAGCCACTGTGCCACCCGCAGCGATTCGCCCAGCGGGCAGGTCTCCTGAGTGATCGGCAGGATCGCGCCGGCGCCGAGCGCGCCGCCCACCGCGTCCAGGGAGTTGCGCGAGACGATCGCCTCGTTGACCGTCGCCGCGTCGATCCACTTGCCGTGGTAGCCGCCGGTCAGCACGCCCTGCGGCACCGGCGGGGCGCCGGCCAGCTGGAGGACGTAGCGCAGCGGTACGCCCGTGGGCACCTCGATGACCATCGGGCGGGCGACCGCGCCGGAGACCGTGAGCATGACGGTGCCCGGCTCGTCGTACAGGCCGGTGTTGCCGTAGCGCTCCGGGCCGATGCGGGCGGCGATGGCCAACTGTGCGAACGTCTCGGCGTTGGAGAGCAGGGTCGGGGCGCCGCCGACGCCGTTCTGCGAGGCGCTGACCTTGCGGCCGGGCGGGATCGCCGGGCCGCCGTCGATCGAGCGGATCACGGAGGCCGCGGCACCGGTGACCATGCGCACCGGGTTGCGCTGCACGAACGCGCGTAGCGCCGAGCGGCGGCTGTTGCTCAGGCCGCGCTCGGCGAGGGCGGCCTCCATGGAACGCTGGGTGGACTCCCGGGTGACCGCGATCACGAGCGTGCGGGCACCCATGGCCTCGGCGCACAGCAGCGCGCCGTCCAGGATGAGATGCGGGGCACGGTTGATCATCACCGTGTCCTTGCGGCAGGCCGGTTCGTCCTCGCTGCCGTTGACCACGACGACGGGCCGTACGCCGCGCTTGATCGCGGTCTCGGCGACCGAGCGCAGCTTCTTGTGGAAGGGGAAGCCCGCGCCGCCGCGGCCCTTCAGGTTGATGTTCTCGGCGAGCTTGGCGAGTTGCTCGCCGCCCATCGGTTCGAGCGGCCCGTGCACCTTCAGGTGCATGGGCAGATCGAGTCTTTCGACAAGGTCGAAGCCCGACGTGAGCTGAGGAAGACCGACCACGCGGACTTCTGGTACGTCGGGCAGGGCCTCGTTCACTTAAACCCTCCGGAAGGCGTGTTCCAAGGTTCGCCCGAACCCGGTGCCTCGAAGTCGTAGGGGGCACCGGGGAATGTTTCAGTGGCGGGACCGCTGTTGTTGTACGTGTCGTTCTGGTTGTACGTACCGAAGACGGCGTTTGTCTCAGAGGTGTCGTACACATCACTCGACCCGTAGCCGGCCGCGTTGGAACCGTAGCCCGAAGTGTTCGAACCGTAGGTCGTGGTTCCGGAATTGTCGTACACCGGGATGTTGTAGCTCGTGTCGTTGAGCGGGTCGTAGGCGGACGGGGGTGCCTCGCCGACCGGCGGCGGGGAGGGGATGGGCCAGTTGCCGGTGCTGCTCGAGTTGCCGTCGACGCGCGGGATCGCCTCCGTCGGCTGCATGTCCATGGGCAGGTCCATGCGGGAGGTCTGGTCGGCGTACTGCTGCTGTTGCTGCCCGCCGGAGCGGGGGTTGACGGCGCGGTAGGCGGCGGCGAAACCGCCCGTGGTCTCCGCGGCCGAGGGGGGCTGGGAGGGCATGCCGGGCAGGGGGCCGGTGCGGTCATTGCGGTCGCTGCGAGAGGGGCGCTCGTCGCGTGCGCCCCGTCCCGGGCGCCGGGCCTCGTGGCCGGGCAGGGAGGAGCCGGACGCCGCCCGGGCGCGGCTCTCCTTCAGGTCCTCGCGGGCTCCGGGGGCGTTGCCGATGAGCTGGGCGAGGCGGTCGGCGATTTTACGCTTGACCGGGCGCGGGGCGGCGCGCAGGGCTAGGGCCGCGGCGACGGCGACGACGCAGAGTTCGTAGCAGACCATGAAGAACGTCTTCGCCGGGCGGCCGGCGAACAGGCCGTGGATCAGGGCCGCGCACCAGGCCGGGTAGGCCAGCATGTGCATCGCGCGCCAGCGGGCCGCGACCGGCGCCGGGGACGCGAAGCGGTTGCGCAGCGCGCCGGTGACGCCGACGAAGATCATGAGCAGGGCGGCCAGGGTGCCGAGGCCGATCAGGAACGCGGTGCCCGTGAACTCGTCGCCGCCCGTGAGGAGGAGCCCGAAGGGGATGATCACGGCGATCCAGCTCGTGTGCTCCAGCGCCAGCTTGGCGAAGATGTGCACGAGGAGGAAGGCGATCGAGGCGACCGCGGTCACCCGGTGAACGGCCTGCGCCGTGATCCGCTGCCGGGTGTCGAGGATCATCCGGTCCTGGGCGACGAGTCCCCAGATCACCGAGCAGGTGAGGCAGACGAGCGACAGGACGCCGACGCCGAAGTTGAGGAACTCCAGGATCGTGTCGTCCACTGTGCTGTCGTTCGGATCCGTCGTCACGACGTGCCTCCCGACGTCGTGATGACGGGTATGGACGACCGAGTGTCAGCGACCGTAGCCCCCCAGGCCGGGAGAACCGGTCCCGGGGGCGGGTTCTTGTGAGGACGAGGGTTCATGGGGGCAACTCCGAACGGTTCGGGAAGGCGGTCCCGCTGCCGCACTCTAAGTGGCTCCATACCGGGGGGTACGGCGTTTGAGTTATTGCGTTGTTATCTACGGACTGTGTGGGGCAGGCGATGTCCCTTAGTGACTGTTACGCCAGGTAACAATTGAACGTTGTTCAGCTTTTCCATGTCTTCACAACTCCCAGGTACGGATCAGGGGGCGCGGTTGTTCATGTGTGAGTCCTCTCATCGAGCGCCGCCGTGCGCCCCCGGAAGCCCGTCGCGACCCGCTGTGGCGCTGCGGTACCCTGACGCCATGCGTGCCGTACGCCTTCTGCTTAGCGAGCCGCGCTGATCAATCCCGACCACCGGGCGAATCGGATGGTCGGCATCGGCGCGGCGTCCCCTCCTGTGCGAGGGGATTTTTCGTTTCCCGGGAACCGCAGCCGCTGGCAGAGACGATCGATGGAGCTTTGAGGATCATGAGCGAGACGAACCCCGCTGCCGCCGAGGTGGCCGCGCCGCACCGCTACACGGCGGCCGTTGCCGCCGAGATCGAGGCACGCTGGCAGGACTTCTGGGACGCCGAGGGCACGTACGCGGCTCCGAACCCCAAGGGCGACCTGGCGGGCGACCCCGGGCTGGTCGCCAAGCCCAAGAAGTTCATCATGGACATGTTCCCGTACCCCTCCGGTGCGGGCCTGCACGTCGGTCACCCGCTGGGCTACATCGCCACCGACGTCTTCGCGCGCTTCCAGCGCATGACGGGCCACAACGTCCTGCACACCCTGGGCTTCGACGCCTTCGGCCTGCCCGCCGAGCAGTACGCCGTGCAGACCGGCACGCACCCGCGTGTCTCCACCGAGGCCAACATCGAGAACATGAAGGTCCAGCTGCGCCGGCTGGGCCTGGGCCACGACAAGCGCCGCTCGTTCGCCACGATCGACCCGGACTACTACAAGTGGACCCAGTGGATCTTCCTGCAGATCTTCAACTCCTGGTACGACGAGGAGGCGAAGAAGGCCCGCCCGATCGCCGAGCTGGTCGCGCAGTTCGAGTCCGGTGAGCGTGCGGTGCCCGGCCGCACGCGCGCGTGGAGCGAGCTGAGCGCCGGCGAGCGTGCCGACGTCCTGGGCGGCCACCGCCTGGCGTACGCCTCCGACGCGCCGGTCAACTGGTGCCCCGGCCTGGGCACGGTGCTGGCCAACGAGGAGGTCACCGCCGAGGGCCGCTCCGAGCGCGGCAACTTCCCGGTCTTCAAGGCCAAGCTGCGCCAGTGGAACATGCGGATCACCGCGTACGCCGACCGGCTGCTGGACGACCTGAACGAGCTGGACTGGCCCGAGGCCATCAAGCTGCAGCAGCGCAACTGGATCGGCCGCTCCGAGGGTGCCCGCGTCGACTTCCCGGTGGACGGCGAGCGCATCACCGTCTTCACCACGCGCCCCGACACCCTGTTCGGCGCGAGCTACATGGTGCTGGCGCCCGAGCACCCGCTGGTCGACAAGTTCACCCCGGACGCCTGGCCCGAGGGCACCCACGACGTGTGGACCGGCGGTCACGCGACCCCGGCCGCGGCCGTCGCCGCCTACCGCGCGCAGGCCGCCTCCAAGTCCGACGTCGAGCGCCAGGCCGAGGCCAAGGACAAGACCGGCGTCTTCATCGGCTCGTACGCGACCAACCCGGTCAACGGCGAGCAGGTGCCCGTCTTCATCGCCGACTACGTCCTGATGGGCTACGGCACCGGCGCGATCATGGCCGTACCCTGCGGCGACCAGCGTGACTTCGAGTTCGCGCGCGCCTTCGAGCTGCCGATCCACTGCATCGTCGAGCCGACGGACGGCCGCGGCACGGACACCTCCACGTGGGAGGACGCCTTCTCGTCGTACGACGCGAAGATCATCAACTCCACCGCCGAGGGCATCTCCCTCGACGGCCTGGGCGTCACCGAGGCCAAGGCGCGCATCACCGAGTGGCTGGAGCGGTCCGGCGTCGGCGAGGGCACGGTCAACTTCCGGCTGCGCGACTGGCTGTTCAGCAGGCAGCGCTACTGGGGCGAGCCCTTCCCGATCGTCTACGACGAGGACGGCATCGCCCACCCGCTGCCCGAGTCGATGCTGCCGCTGGAGCTGCCCGAGGTCGAGGACTACAGCCCGCGCACCTTCGGCCCGGACGACGCCGACACCGAGCCCGAGACGCCGCTGTCGCGCAACGAGGACTGGGTCAACGTCACGCTGGACCTGGGGGACGGCCCGAAGCGGTACCGGCGCGAGACCAACACCATGCCCAACTGGGCCGGTTCCTGCTGGTACGAGCTGCGCTACCTGGACCCGCACAACAGCGAGCAGCTGGTCGACCCCGAGATCGAGCGGTACTGGATGGGCCCGCGCGAGGGCCGGCCGCACGGCGGCGTCGACCTGTACGTCGGCGGCGCCGAGCACGCCGTGCTGCACCTGCTGTACGCACGCTTCTGGTCCAAGGTCCTGTTCGACCTGGGGCACGTCTCCTCCGCGGAGCCGTTCCACAAGCTGTTCAACCAGGGCATGATCCAGGCCTACGTCTACCGCGACAGCCGTGGCATCGCGGTGCCGGCCGCCGAGGTGGAGGAGCGCGACGGCGCGTACCACTACCAGGGCGAGAAGGTCTCCCGACTGCTGGGCAAGATGGGCAAGTCCCTGAAGAACGCGGTCACTCCGGACGAGATCTGTGCCGAGTACGGCGCCGACACGCTGCGTCTGTACGAGATGGCGATGGGCCCGCTGGACGTGTCCCGGCCGTGGGACACGCGCGCGGTGGTGGGCCAGTTCCGGCTGCTGCAGCGGCTGTGGCGCAACGTCGTCGACGAGTCGACCGGCGCCGTGACCGTGGTGGACGCCGAGCCCGACGAGAACACGCTGCGTGCCCTGCACAAGGCGATCGACGGTGTGCGCGGGGACCTGGAGGGCATGCGGTTCAACACCGCGATCGCCAAGGTCACCGAGCTGAACAACCACCTGACCAAGGCGGGCGGAGCGGTGCCGCGCTCCGTCGCCGAGTCGCTGGTGCTGATGGTCGCGCCGCTGGCTCCGCACATCGCCGAGGAGCTGTGGCGCAAGCTGGGCCGCGACGGCTCGGTCGTGCACGAGGACTTCCCGGTCGCCGACCCGGCGTACGTGGTCGACGAGACGGTGACGTGCGTCGTGCAGATCAAGGGCAAGGTCAAGGCCCGCCTGGAGGTCTCGCCCGCCATCTCCGAGGAGGAGCTGGAGAAGGTCGCGCTGTCCGACGAGAAGGTCGTGGCCGCGCTGGACGGGGCAGGGATCCGCAAGGTGATCGTGCGCGCGCCGAAGCTGGTGAACATCGTCCCGGCGTAGGGTGCCGGGGCACTGGGGCCGGCCGGAAGGGCCGTCCGGTCGGTTCGGCGTGGGGTGCCGGGGCTCTGGCCGGGCCGGAAGGACCGCCCGGTCGGCGGGCGTGCCGCCGGATGCCATGATCGCGGCGGACGGCTCGGGGTGATCCCCTACGGGCAGGTTCCGGGTTCTGCTGGAACTCCGGGCCTGCCCACTGCGTTTACCGTTGAAGAGTGACGTGGCCATGGGCCGCGGCCGGTCTGAGGAGGAGTTCGTGGAAGCAGTGATCGCAGTCGTCGCCCTGCTCTTCGTGCTCTTCGTGGCGCTCGGCGCGTACGCCACCGTGAAGGTGGTCGGCGCCGCCAAGCGCCGCGTGGACGAGACGATCACCCACGCCCGGCGCACGGTCGAGGACCACACCCTGCGGGCCAAGTCCTTCGCCCAGCCCGGCGCGGTCGGCGAGCTCGCCCAGCTGCGGCTGAAGCTGCGCACCTCGATGCGCGCCACCCAGGACGCCCTGCACGCGGGCGTGGGCGAGGACGAGTCCCTCAAGGAGTCCCTAGGCCTCTTCGAGCGCCTGAGCGCACACGGCCACGAACTGGACGCGGAGCTCAGGCGCCTGGAGTCCGAGCCGGACCGTACGACGCTCGCGGGGCGGCTGCCCGACCTGCGCGAGCGCACCGAGCGCATCGTCGAGGCCGCGGACTCCCTGCGCTGGGCGGCCCGCGACCGGGCCCGCCGGTTCGCCGACGACGACCTGGACACCCTCAGCGCCCAGATCGACGTGGAGACCGGCGCCCTGCGGCACTGGCAGACGACGGAGTCCATGGAGACCGGGTCGACGGGGGCAGGGGCGGCGGCGACCGCGCCCGGGTCCTCGACCGCAGGGGCTGCAGGATCTTCAGCGACGGGATCTTCAGCGACAGGGTCTTCAGCGACGGGATCCTCGAAGGCGGATTCCGCAGCGGCCGGGCCGGCGCCCGAGCGCTCCTCCTCCCCACCGCCCCCGTGGCCGGAGGCACCTGCCTCCGACGCCGCCGAGACCACCGAGCAGACCTGGCCCGACAGCCCTCAGCGGCAGCGGGCCGAGGAGCCGACGAGGCCCGCCATCAACCCGCCGGGGCCCCGCCAGACGTACCCCTGGCAGAAGAAACCCCGTCCCGAGAGCACGACTTGAGCCCCTACGGCCACGCGCCGCTCCGGTCAAGGCTTCACCGTCTGAGCGGGGTCGGGCTGCCGCCAGGGCACTACGCCAGGTAACCTCCAGCTCATGTCCCGCCATGTCGCTATCGTCACCGATTCAACGGCCTACCTGCCGCCCCGGACGATGGAGCGCCACGGCATCACAGCGGTACCCCTGACCGTGGTCGTCGGCGGCCAGGCGCTGGACGAGGGCACCGAGATCTCGACCCGTTCCCTCGCCCAGGCGTTGCAGAAGCGACGCCCCGTCACGACCTCACGCCCCAGCCCCGAGGTCTTCGCACGGCACTACCGCGAGGTCGCCGAGTCCGGCGCCACCGGCATCGTCTCCCTGCACCTGTCCGCCGAGCTCTCCGGCACGTACGACGCGGCGGTCGTCGCCGCGCGCGAGGCGCCGGTGCCGGTGCGCGTGGTGGACACCGGCATGGTCGCCATGGCGCTAGGGTTCTGCGCGCTCGCGGCGGCCGAGGCGGCGGAGACGGGCGGCACGGTGGACGAGGCCGTCACGGCCGCCGAGAAGCGGGCCGGGGGCACGGCCGCCTACTTCTACGTCGACACCCTCGACTATCTGCGCCGCGGCGGCCGCATCGGCGCCGCGCAGGCCCTGCTGGGCTCCGCGCTCGCGGTGAAGCCGCTGCTGCAGCTGGAGGGCGGGCGGATCGGGCCCCTGGAGAAGGTCCGCACGGCGTCCAAGGCGATCGCCCGCCTTGAGGAGATCGCCGCCGACCGGGCGGGCAGCGCACAGGTGGACATCGCGGTCCACCATCTCTCGGCACCGGACCGGGCGTCGGCACTGGCGGATCGTCTGCGGGCGCGGGTGCCGGGGTTGGCGGAGCTGCATGTGAGTGAGGTCGGGGCGGTGATCGGGGCGCATACCGGGCCTGGGCTGTTGGGGGTTGTGGTTTCGCCTCGGTGACGGGTCATTCGGGGTGATGGGTCATTCGAGGTGATGGGTGACTCGGGATGACGGGTGATTCGGCGTGATGGGTCGCGCGGGTGACGGGTCGCTCGGCGTGACGCGCCTTTGGGTGGGGGCGTCACTCGTGTGGGTGGCGGGGTTTTCCACAACTGGGCGGTAATCCCCGGGAAGTGAGCAAGATCATCGCGGGTGGGGCGAGACGTCGGATCCTCCTCGCATGGCACTTCGATCACGCACACGTTCACGTACTGTCACGCGGCCGGGCGCGACCATGGCTACCGCCGCATCCATGTCCTCGGCCGCACGGGGTCGCACCGCGACGGTGACCAGTGGTCCGGGGCGCGGTCCGCGATCCGACGGGCGCACTCGGCACCGGCGAGGCACGCATGTCACCGGGAGGGCGCGTCAGCGTCATGCGTCGGCGGAGGAACTGCGGCGCCGGGCGGAGGTGATTTTCTCCGAACGGGGCGGTGAGTGGGGAGAGTCGGGGGAGTCGGGGGCTGGGCCGCCGGGGCGGAGCGGGGCTGAGGGCGCGGGGAGGGATCTCGGTCTCGCCCCGGACCTGACGCGGGGCGGCGTGGTCGCAGGGGCCGGTCGCGAGAGTGGTTGCGGGGCTGGTGGGGAGGGTGGTTCCCGGGCTGGTCAGGAGGGCGGTTCCGTGGCTGGTGGGGAGGGTGGTTCCGGGGCTGCTCGGGAGGGTGGTTCCGTGGCTGGTCGGGAGGGCGGTTGCGGGGCTGGTCGGGAGGGTGGTTCCCGGGCTGGTCGCGGGGGCGGTTCCGTGGCTGGTGGGGAGGATGGTTCCCGGGCTGGTCGGGAGCACGGTTCTGGGGCTGTTGCCGGCAGCGGTGGCGGTGCCGCTGGTGTCGGTGGCGATACCGGCAGCCGTGCCGGTGCCGCCCCCGGTGCCCGAGCCCGTGCCGGTGACGCCGGCTTGGGCGCGGGCGCCGGCTCGAGGGAGTGGCGGGTGCGGGCCGGGCTGGCGTTGCGGGAGCGGATGCCGGTGTGGTTGCAGGCCCGGTGTGGGCTGGAGCGGCGGAACGTGGTCGCACTCACCGTGGTGCTCCTCCTCGCCGTCGGCTTCGCGGTGCAGCACTTCTGGGCCGGGCGGGCGCAGTCCGTGCGGGCTCCTGAGGTGGTGCGGGCGGCGGCACCGTACGGAGGAGGGGAACCCGGTGCAGAGCAGGGTGGTGAGCGCGGGCCGGCTGCATCGCGGCCCGGTGCTTCCACGGCAGGTGCATCGGCGGTCGGTGCGCCCGGTGCCGGGGGCACGTCGGCGCCCGAGATCGTGGTGGACGTCGGCGGCAAGGTGCGCGAGCCGGGGATCCATCGCCTCCCGGCGGGCGCACGCGTCGCCGACGCTCTGCGGGCGGCCGGTGGAGTACGCCCCGGCACGAACACCGACACCCTCAACCGGGCCCGGTTCCTGGTGGACGGCGAGCAGGTGATCGTCGGCGCTCCGCCGGCCCCGGCACCCGAGACCGGCACCAGCACGGGCACCGGCGGCGCCGTGGCCCCCGGTGCCGTACCCGCCGCACCGATCCCCCTCAACACGGCAACCGTGGACCAGTTGGACACCCTCCCGGGCGTCGGCCCGGTGCTGGCCCGGCACATCATCGACTACCGCACCCGGCACGGCGGTTTCCGCTCGGTGGACGAGCTGCGTGAGGTCAACGGCATCGGCGATCGCCGCTTCGCCGATCTACGGAATCTCGTACGGCCATGAGCCCGGACGACCACGACACCCCGGCACCCGTCTCCCGGCCCGCCCGAGCCGCCGTTCACGCCACATCCGGCCGACGGCTGGGCGCGGCCCACCCTCGTCAGGAAGGCCCGACGGACCTGCGCCTGGTCCCGCCGGCGCTCGCCGCTTGGGCGACGGCGGCGCTGACGTTGGACGCACCGCCGGAGTGGGTGGCCGGCGCGGCGGTGGTCTGCTTGGTTGCGGCAGGCGTACTGCTGCTGGTCGTTCGGCGAGGCGGGTCGGGCGGGCAGACCCTCCGGGTACCGGCGCGCCGGAGCCGGCCCCGCACCTCGGCCGCCGCCCTGCTGCTCTGCGTCGCGGCGGCCGCCGTCTCCGCCGCGTTGCACGGGGCCGACCTGCGGCGTGGGCCGGTGCCTGGGCTGGCGCGGGAGTACGCCACGGTGACCGCCGAGGTTGAGATCACCTCGGACCCCCGGCTCACCCGGCCCAGGGTCAAGGGGAATCACATGGCGCCGACCGCCGTGCTGGTCGACGCGGACGTACGACGCGTGGACAAGCCGGACGGCACGGTGGTGGAGACGCGGGCGCCGGTGCTGGTCATCGTCGACACGGGGTGGGGGCAACCCGCCTCCACCACCCGTCCCTCCGCGACGCGCCCGTCCCCCTGGCTGTCCCTCCTCCCCTCCACCCGCCTGCGCATCACCGCCCGGCTCGCTCCAGCTCTTGCGGGCGGGGACCGGATCGCGGCCGTGTTGCGGGTGCGGGAGTCCGCCGGGACGGAGGTCGTGGGGGAGCCGTCGGCGGTGCAGCGGCTCGCGGGGCGGTTGCGGGGAGGGCTGCGGGAGGCGACCGACGGGTTGCCGGCGGATGCGCGGGCGTTGCTGCCCGGCCTGGTCGTGGGAGACACCTCGCGGATCACGCCGGAGCTGGACGAGGCGTTCAAGGAGACCGACCTCGCGCACACGCTGGCAGTGTCCGGCAGCAACCTCACGATCATCCTGGCCCTGCTCATCGGCCCGCCCAGCCTCGCCCAGCAGGTCGAGCGCCGAGGACTCGCACCCCGGCTCGGCATCTCACTGCGCACGACCGCGTTGTTCGGCGGCGCGCTCACGCTCGCGTTCGTCGTGGTGTGCCGGCCGGACCCGAGCGTGCTGCGGGCAGCGGCGTGCGGGGCCGTCGTGTTGCTGGCCCTGGCGACCGGGCGCCGCAGATCGCTGATCCCGGCGCTGGCGACGGCCGTACTGCTGCTGGTGCTGTACGACCCGTGGCTGGCCCGCAGCTACGGCTTCCTGCTCTCCGTCCTGGCGACGGGTGCCCTGCTCACCCTCGCACCCCGCTGGAGCGCGGCGCTGCGCAGACGCCGGGTGCCGCCGCGTCTTGCCGAGGCGTTGGCGGCCGCGGCTGCCGCGCAGGCGCTGTGCGCGCCGGTCGTGGCGGTGCTGTCGGCCCGGGTGAGCCTGGTTGCGGTGCCGTGCAATCTGCTGGCGGAGTTCGCGATCGCGCCGGCCACGGTGCTGGGCTTCGCGGCGCTGGCGACGGCACCGCTCGCGATGCCGGTGGCCAAGGCGTTGGCCTGGTGCGCGAGTTGGCCGACCGGTTGGCTGGCGAACGTCGCCCGGACGGGTGCCGCGCTGCCCGGCGCGGGCGTGGACTGGCCCGGCAGCTGGACCGGGGCGGCACTGCTCGCCCTGGTCACGGTGGCCGTCGTGCTCGCCGGACGCCGGCTGCTGAGGCACCCCTGGTGGTGCGGGGTCTGCGGGGCGCTGCTCCTGCTGGCGGTGGTGCAGCCGCCGCCGCTGACCAGGGTCGTCACGGGGTGGCCGCCGCCGGGGTGGACGTTCGCGATGTGCGACGTGGGGCAGGGCGACGCGACGGTGTTCGCGGCGGGCGCGGGGACGGGGGTGGTGGTGGACGCCGGCCCCGATCCGACGCTGATCGACCGTTGTCTGCGCACGCTCGGCATCACGAGGATCCCGCTCGTCGTGCTGACCCACTTCCACGCCGACCATGTGGCGGGCCTGCCCGGCGTGCTGCGTGGGCGGGCGGTGGGCGCGATCGAGACGACGGGGCACGAAGAGCCCGTGGACCAGGCGGAGTTCGTGCGCGGACAGGCGGCTGCCCGACGGATCCCCGTGACGCGGGCCGCCGCCGGGGAGGAGCGGCGCACCGGGGCCCTGAGCTGGCGGGTGCTGTGGCCACCGCCCCACCCGGCCCTGACCCCGGACGCCCCGGACGGCCCGAACGACTCCAGCGTCACCCTGCTCGTCCGGTCGGCGGGGCTGCGGTTCCTGCTGCTCGGCGATCTGGAACCCCCGGCGCAGCGGGCGCTGTTGAGCTCGCCGGCGGGGCCGTTGCTCGGCGGCGTGGACGTGCTGAAGGTCGCCCACCACGGCTCGGCGTACCAGGACCCGGAGCTCATACGCCGGGCCGCACCGAGGCTGGCGCTGATCTCCGCAGGGGCGGACAACCCCTACGGTCACCCGGCTCCCGCCACGGTCGCGGCGCTGCGGGCGCAGGGCGCCGTCGTGCTGCGGACGGACGAGGACGGGGCGCTCGCGGTGGCGGGTACGGGCGCGGAGCTCATGGTGGCGGGAGACTGGGGCCATGGATTCCGTAGAGGTTGATGCCTATCTCCGGCGCCTGGGAGTCGAGCACCCGGCGTGGCCCACCGTGGACGTGCTGCGTGAGCTGCAACTGCGCCACCTGCAGACCGTGCCCTTCGAGAACCTGTCGGTCCACCTCGGCGAGGAGATCGTGCTGGAGGAGAAGCGGCTGCTGGACAAGGTGGTGGGTGCGCGGCGGGGCGGGTTCTGTTACGAACTGAACGGGTCGTTCGCGGCGTTGCTCGGCGCGCTGGGCTTCGATGTGACGCTGCTCGCGGCGCGCGTCTACGGCAAGGAGGAGCGGCTCGGGATCCCCTACGACCACATGGCGCTGAAGGTGGGCACGGTGGACGGGGGAGCGTGGCTGGCGGACGTCGGATTCGGGGCGCACAGCCACTATCCGCTGGCGTTCGAGGCGCGGGGTGAGCAGGTGGATCCGGCGGGGGTGTTCCGGATCGTGGAGGCCGGGCCGGACGCGGCCGGGGTGCGCGGCGGGCACGACTCGGCGGCGGCGGCTGACCTGGACGTCGTGATGGACGGCAGACCGCAGTACCGGTTGGACCGGCGGCCCCGGGCGCTCGGTGACTTCGCGGCGGGGGCGTGGTGGCACAGCACCTCGCCGCTGTCGCACTTCACACAGTCGCTGGTGTGCTCGCGGGTGACGCAGGAAGGGGGACGGATCACGCTGAGCGGCCGCACGTTCAAGACGACGGCGGCGGACGGGACACGTGAGGAGCGGGAGTTGGGGACGGACGAGGAGGTGCTGAGGGCGTACCGGGAGCGGTTCGGGATCGAGCTGGACCGGGTGCCTGCGGTGAGCAAGCCCGACAGAGCCGGCTGACGCCACAGGGTTCGGGGCTCGGCGCCTCGTGCGCCACTGGTGCTACTAGCTGGTAGAACCAGCGCATGTGCCGGTTTCCCACGATGTGATCCCGTGTTGCCCCGAAAAACTCGGCGGTGGTCGAATGCCCCTTCGGCAACGCGTGAGGTCGAGTTCGTACAGGGGTGTCGAGGATGATCGGTCGCCGGCGAGGAAGCCGAACGAACCCGGAACAGCGGACGAGCCCTCTGACGGCGCTGGAGACTCCGCCGAGCGCGGGAGTGCTGAGCTGCCGGGTGCTCGATCCGGTCAACGAGCCCGTCCGGCACGCGGAGTTCGTGGTGAGCGACACCATGGGACGGACGGTGATGAGCGGGGGACTGGATCCCTTCGGGTCGTTCGTGATCACGGTGCCGGCGGGTGAGTACCGGCTCGCGGTGTCGGCCGAGGGGTACACGCCGTACCGGACGACCACGACCGTCGTGGAGAACACGTTCGCCTCGCTGGGGGACGTGACCCTCCAGGTCGCCCAGCCGCCGGAGCTGCCGGCGCCGGGCGACTGGGAGGTCGAGCCGGCGCACACCTCGATCGGGTTCACCGCGCGGCACATCGGGCTGGCCCGGATCCACGGCCGGTTCAACTCATTCGCGGGGGCGGTGCGGATCACCGACCCCGTCGAGCGGTCGGCGATGCATGTGGTGATCGACGCGGCGTCCATCGACACGGGCGTGCGGATGCGGGACGACCATCTGCGGTCGGCGGACTTCCTGGACGTGGCGTCCTTTCCGACGCTGGAGTTCTACAGCGAGCGGTTCGTGCACAAGGGCGGCACCCGGTGGGCCGTGACGGGCGCGCTGACGTTGCACGGCGTGACGCGGACGGTCGTGCTCGACACGGAGTACCTCGGGCTCGGCAACGGCATGGAGGGCGAGGTGCGGGCGGCGTGCCGGGCCACGACCGAACTGCAGCGCGACGACTTCACCGTGAGCTGGCAGACGATGCTGGCGCGGGGGATCGCGGTGGTGGGGTCGAGTATCCGCGTCGAGCTGGACGTGCAGCTGGTGCGCAAGGGCTGACCAAGGGACTCCCCTCTCGCCGGGTGCCCGGGGACTCCCCTCCCGCCGGGTGCCCAGGGGCTCCCCTCCCGCCGGGTGTCCGAGAATGGCTCCGTGAGCGATGTGAGACATGTGCTGGTGCTGCCCGACCGTGACGCGGCCCAGGAGGCGGCGGAGGCGCTCGGGGAGCGGTTCGGGATCGACGAGGAGCCGCGCCTGGTGCGGGACGCGCTGGCCGGTGAGGACGATGCCGAGGACGCGCAGTGGCTCGTAGTGCTGAGGGACGAGGGCGGACGGCTCGATCCGGGGGCGCTGGACGAGTTCGCGGGGGAGTGGGACGGCTGGCGGGAGGAGCCGTGACCGTGCCGTAGCCGCCGGGTGTCCGGCGCCGGCGTGGGTTGTCAGCGGCCCGTGCCATCCTTGTCGCGATGGCCAAGAAGAGTGCGAACGACGCCCCCCTCGCCCCCGTGACCCTCGCCGTGGGTCAGGAGGAGCTGCTGCTCGACCGTGCCGTGCGGGAGGTGGTGGTCGCCGCCCGGGCCGCCGACGCTGACACGGATGTGCGGGAGCTGACCCACGACCAGTTGCAGCCGGGCACGCTGGCCGAGTTGACCAGCCCCTCGCTGTTCGCGGAGCGCAAGGTCGTGGTCGTACGCGGCGCGCAGGACCTGTCGGCGGACTCGGTCAAGGATGTGACGGCGTACATCGCCTCGCCTGCCGAGGAGATCACGCTCGTGCTGGTGCACGCCGGCGGGGTCAAGGGCAAGAAGCTGCTCGACGCCGCCCGCAAGGCGGGGGCGCGTGAGGTGGCGTGCCCGAAGATGACCAAGCCGGCGGACCGGCTGGCGTTCGTCAGGAGCGAGTTCCGGGCGACCGGGCGCTCGGCGACGCCCGAGGCGTGCCAGGCGCTGGTCGACGCCATCGGGAGCGATCTGCGGGAGCTGGCGTCCGCGGTGAGCCAGCTGGTCGCCGATGTCGAGGGCACCATCGACGAGGCGGTCGTCGGGCGGTACTACACCGGCCGTGCGGAGGCGTCGAGCTTCACCGTCGCCGACCGGGCCGTCGAGGGGCGAGCGGCGGAGGCGCTGGAGGCGCTGCGGTGGTCGCTGGCCACCGGCGTGGCACCCGTCATGATCACCAGCGCGCTCGCCCAGGGCGTCCGGGCCATCGGCAAGCTGTCCTCCGCGCGCGGCGGCCGTCCCGCCGATCTGGCCCGCGAGCTGGGCATGCCGCCCTGGAAGATCGACCGGGTCCGCCAGCAGATGCGGGGGTGGACACCCGACGGGGTCGCGGTCGCGCTGCGGGCGGTCGCCGAGGCCGACGCCGGTGTGAAGGGCGGCGGGGACGACCCCGAGTACGCCTTGGAGAAGGCGGTCGTGACCATCGCGCGGGCGGCTCGTTCCAGAGGGCGCGGCTAGGCTCCGGAGAGGAGAATCAGGCGTATCAGCCGTATTTCGCCGGACTGGGAAAGGTGGCGAGCACCATGGCTGAACACCCGCACGCGTCTCTCGTCCGCAGAGGCTACGAGGCCTTCCAGCGCGGAGACATGGACACCCTCAGGGGCCTGATGGCCGGGGACTGCACGCACCATGTGCCCGGCTCCAACCCGCTGTCGGGAGACTACAAAGGGCTCGACTCGATCTTCGAGGGGTACTACGGCCGGCTCTTCTCCGAGACGGACGGCACTTTCCGGGTCGAGCTGCGCAACATCTTCGTCGACGGCCGCGGGCACGCCATGTCCGTGCACCACTTCACCGCCGACCGGGGCGGCAAGCACCTGGACGAGATGGGCGGCATCGTCTTCCGCATCGTGGGCGACAAGATCACCGACCTCGACGAGTGCCTCGCGGACATCGAAAAGGGCAACGACTTCTGGTCCTGACGCAGGCATGCCGAAGGCCCCGGCGCCCGCCCTGGGGAAGGGCGAGGCACCGGGGCCTTCGGTTGAAGCTGCTGGATCCGCACCCGCGTGGCGAACGCAGGCCGCGTGCGAATCCGGGGTGCCGGCCGGGAGCGGATGAGAGAGGGCCCGCTCTGGGTCCTGCCGGCGGCTGGATCCGGGAAGCCGGATCCGATCAGACCAGATAAGGGGTTCAGCCCTTGAGGGAAGCGACCTTCGAAGCAAGCGCCGACTTCTTGTTGGCGGCCTGGTTCTTGTGGATGACGCCCTTGGAGACGGCCTTGTCGAGCTGACGCGCGGCAGCGCGCTGGTACTCGACGGCCTTCTCCTGGTCACCCGCGGCAGCGGCCTCACGGGCCTTGCGGATCGCGGTCTTCAGGGAGGACTTGACGGCCTTGTTGCGCAGCCGGGCCTTCTCGTTGGTCTTGATCCGCTTGATCTGGGACTTGATGTTCGCCACTGATTGAGCCTTTTCAGGTTCAGGTACGGGACCGCGCGGGAGCCGCACGGAATCCGTACCGGGTGATTTCTTCGGGGTGTGCCTCGCGCTGAGAGGGCATGAGACACAGCCACCCAGACTACCAGTGGCCCGGCCGACGGCCCAAAACGGTCCCCGGTCGCCGCCCATGGGACCATGGAACCTACGTATCGATCCGACCCGAGGCATAAGGCGCCTCAAGAGACAGGACCCTGCGTGCCCGCGACCCCTAACAATGTGCCCGAGCCGAGCCGTACCGACCCGGCTCTGATCCGCAATTTCTGCATCATCGCGCACATCGACCACGGCAAGTCCACGCTCGCCGACCGGATGCTCCAGCTGACCGGCGTGGTCGAGCAGCGGCAGATGCGTGCTCAGTACCTCGACCGGATGGACATCGAGCGCGAGCGCGGCATCACGATCAAGTCCCAGGCGGTGCGGCTGCCGTGGGCTCCCACCCACGAACCCGGCAACACGCACATCCTCAACATGATCGACACCCCGGGGCACGTCGACTTCACCTACGAGGTCTCGCGGTCGCTGGCCGCCTGCGAGGGAACCATCCTCCTCGTCGACGCCGCCCAGGGCATCGAGGCGCAGACCCTCGCCAACCTCTACCTGGCGATGGAGAACGACCTCACGATCATCCCCGTACTGAACAAGATCGACCTGCCGGCCGCGCAGCCCGAGAAGTTCGCCGAGGAGCTCGCCAACCTGGTCGGCTGCGACCCGGACGACGTGCTCAGGGTCTCCGCCAAGACGGGCATGGGCGTCGATGCCCTGCTCGACAAGGTCGTCGCCGAGGTTCCCGCTCCGGTCGGCGTCAAGGACGCGCCCGCCCGCGCGATGATCTTCGACTCGGTCTACGACTCCTACCGCGGTGTCGTGACGTACGTCCGTGTCATCGACGGCCAGCTCAACAAGCGCGAGCGCATCCGGATGATGTCGACGGGCGCCACGCACGAGCTGCTGGAGATCGGGACGAACTCGCCCGAGATGCTCGGCGCCGACGGTCTCGGCGTCGGTGAGGTGGGCTACCTCATCACCGGTGTGAAGGACGTCCGCCAGTCCAAGGTCGGTGACACCGTCACCAGCCAGCACAAGGGGGCCACGGAGGCGCTCGGGGGCTACAAGGACCCCAAGCCCATGGTCTTCTCCGGCCTGTATCCGCTGGACGGCTCGGACTACCCGGAGCTGCGCGAGGCCCTGGACAAGCTCCAGCTCAACGACGCCGCGCTCGTCTACGAGCCGGAGACCTCCGCCGCTCTCGGCTTCGGCTTCCGCGTCGGCTTCCTCGGCCTGCTCCACCTCGACGTGATCCGTGAGCGGCTGGAGCGCGAGTTCGGCCTCGACCTGATCGCCACCGCGCCCAACGTGGTCTACCGCGTGGTCATGGAGGACGGCAGCGAGCACACCGTCACCAACCCGAGCGAGTTCCCCGAGGGCAAGATCAACGAGGTGTACGAGCCGGTCGTGCGCGCCACGATCCTCGCGCCCACCGAGTTCATCGGCTCGATCATGGAGCTGTGCCAGACCCGGCGCGGCACCCTGCTCGGCATGGACTACCTCTCCGAGGACCGCGTCGAGATCCGCTACACCCTGCCGCTCGCGGAGATCGTCTTCGACTTCTTCGACCAGCTGAAGTCCAAGACCCGCGGTTACGCCTCGCTGGACTACGAGCCCACCGGCGAGCAGACCTCCAGCCTGGTCAAGGTCGACATCCTGCTGCACGGCGACAAGGTGGACGCCTTCTCGGCGATCACCCACAAGGACGCGGCGTACGCGTACGGGGTGCGCCTGGTCGCCAAGCTGCGCGAGCTCATCCCGCGGCAGGCCTTCGAGGTGCCGATCCAGGCCGCCATCGGCTCCCGGGTGATCGCCCGCGAGACCATCCGCGCCATCCGCAAGGACGTCCTCGCCAAGTGCTACGGCGGCGACATCTCCCGCAAGCGCAAGCTGCTGGAGAAGCAGAAGGAAGGCAAGAAGCGGATGAAGATGGTGGGTTCCGTGGAGGTTCCTCAGGAGGCCTTCATCGCCGTGCTGAGCAGTGATGACAGCGCGGGGTCGGGCAAGGGCAAGAAGTAACCACAGGTAACACCCGGTGACCCGGCAAATCGCCGCAAGAGGGGTCCGTCGCGTGCAAGTGCGACGGGCCCCTTTGTGTACGCCAGGTGACCCTCTGGAGGAAGTGATAGGGCGCGGACCCTTACGCAGTGGCCTGTCGACCTTTAACCTGATCCCTGCTCGATAGTTACTCGCGAGTTAAACAACGTCTCGCGCGTAGGAACCAGCCGCACTGAGCCAGCCGCATCGTCGCGGGCCCCCGGAGGATGTCTTGAGCGACACACAGACACTGATCGAGAACCGTCCGCCGAGCGTGGCGACCCTCTTCCTGGAGCGCGTGGCCGCCACGCCGGACGCCGAGGCGTACCGCTATCCCGTGCCGGCGGCCTCGGGGGAGGGCCCCGAGGACTGGAAGTCGCTGAGCTGGGGGCAGGCGTCCGAGCGGGTCTACGCCATCGCGGCCGGGCTCATCGAGCTGGGCGTCCAGCCCGAGCAGCGCGTCGCCCTCGCCTCCTCGACCCGGATCGAGTGGATACTGGCCGACCTGGGCATCATGTGCGCCGGTGCCGCGACGACCACCGTCTATCCGCAGACCAACGCCGAGGAGTCGGCCTTCATCCTCTCCGACTCCGAGAGCCGGGTGCTGATCGCCGAGGACGCCGCCCAGGTGGCCAAGGCGCTGGAGAAGCGCGCCGAGCTGCCGAACCTGACCCATGTCGTCGTCGTCGACGCGACCGGCGTCGAGACCGGTGACTGGGTGCTGAGCCTCGCCGAGCTGGAGGCCCGTGGCGCGGCCCGGCTGGAGAAGGACCCCGAGCTGATCAAGCAGCGGGTCGGCGCGATCACCAAGGGCCAGCTGGCCACCGTGATCTACACCTCCGGCACCACCGGCCGCCCCAAGGGAGTGCGGCTGCCGCACGACAACTGGTCGTACATGGCGAAGGCGATCGCGGCGACCGGCCTGGTCGGCGCGGAGGACGTGCAGTACCTGTGGCTGCCGCTCGCGCACGTCTTCGGCAAGGTACTCACCTCCGGCCAGATCGAGGTCGGGCACGTCACCGCCGTCGACGGCCGTGTCGACAAGATCATCGAGAACCTGCCGGTCGTGCAGCCGACGTACATGGCCGCTGTCCCGCGCATCTTCGAGAAGGTCTACAACGGGGTCGCCGCGAAGGCCCGCGCGGGCGGCGGCGCCAAGTACAAGATCTTCCAGTGGGCCGCCGGGGTCGCCCGCGAGTACGCCAAGGTCACCCAGGACAACTTCCGGCGCACCGGCACCCACTCCGCGCCGTTCGCTCTCGCCGCCAAGCACAAGGTCGCCGACACGCTCGTGTACGCCAAGATCCGCGAGGCCTTCGGCGGCAACCTGCGCGCCTGTGTCTCGGGTTCGGCCGCGCTCGCCCCGGAGATCGGCTACTTCTTCGCCGGCGCCGGCATCCACATCCTGGAGGGTTACGGCCTCACCGAGTCCTCGGCCGCGTCCTTCGTGAACCCGGGCGAGGCCTACCGCACCGGCACCGTCGGCAAGCCGCTGCCCGGTACCGAGGTCCGTATCGCCGACGACGGCGAGATCCTGCTGCGCGGTCCCGGCATCATGGAGGGCTACCACGGGCTGCCCGACAAGACCGCCGAGGTACTGGAGGCCGACGGCTGGTTCCACACCGGCGACATCGGTGAGCTGTCGCCCGACGGCTACCTGCGCATCACCGACCGCAAGAAGGACCTCATCAAGACGTCCGGCGGCAAGTACATCGCGCCCGCCGAGGTCGAGGGCCAGTTCAAGGCGGTCTGCCCGTACGTCTCCAACATCCTGGTGCACGGCGCCGACCGGAACTTCTGCACGGCGCTGATCGCGCTGGACGAGGTCGCGATCCAGGCGTGGGCCGAGGAGAACGGGCTGTCCGGGAAGCCGTACGCGGAGATCGTGGCCGCGCCGGCCACCGTGGAGATGGTCGACGGCTACGTCAAGAAGCTCAACGAGGGGCTTCAGAAGTGGCAGACGATCAAGAAGTTCCGGCTGCTGCCTCGGGATCTCGATGTGGAGCACGGTGAGATCACGCCGAGCCTGAAGCTGAAGCGGCCGGTCGTGGAGCGTGAGTACAAGGCGCTCATCGAGGAGATGTACGCCGGTACGCGCGAAGCGTAGGGGAGGGCGGGGGACTGCGTCGCGGCTGCCGGTAGGCGGTGGCCGGTCGCGCAGTTCCCCGCGCCCCCTTCAGGCGCGACGCGCAGCCCTAGCCGACCAGCCTGCGTATTTCGTGGACCCTCGCGCGCAGGTCCGTCAGGTCCGGGGCGCTGTCGTCGGACAACTGGTCCGCCAGGGCCGCCAGCCGGGTGCTCAGCTGCCTGCTCTGGATGTGCTCGCGGCTGAGCAGATGCTCCAACTGCCTGTTCTTGCGGTACAGATCCAGGAACACCGACACCTTCGCGCGCAGCACCCAAGGGTCGAACGGCTTGGTGAGATAGTCGGCGGCTCCGGTGGCGTAGCCGCGGAAGGCGTAGCCGGGCTCGTCCTCCGCGCCGGTCAGGAAGATGATCGGGACGTCCTTGGTCTGGTCGAGCCGTTTGATGTTCGCGGCGGTCTCGAAGCCGTCCATGCCCGGCATCCGGACGTCGAGCAGGACCAGGGCGAAGCGCTGCCGCAGCAGCGCCTTCATGGCCTCCTCGCCCGAACGCGCGCGGATGAGCGGCTCGTTGAGGGACCCCAGGACGGCCTCCAGCGCGATCAGGTTGTCCTCCATGTCGTCGACCAGGAGGATGCCGGCACGCTCGTCGGGCGTTGCCTCAGCGATCATGGTGAAGTGGCCTCATTCGGTGATGGTCGGCGGGACCTCTTCCTCCTCGGAAGCGTCCGGTCCCGGTACTGCGGTGTTCTCCGGGCCTGCGGAACGGCCCTCCGGCCGCGTGACCTCGGGGTCCAGGAGGTCGCAGACGACGGTGAGGAGCTGATCCACGTCCACCGGCTTCGGTACGTAGTCGTTGGCGCCCCGGGCGATGGACTTCTCCCGGTCTCCGGGCATGGCCTTCGCGGTCAGCGCGACGATGGGGAGATGGGCCCAGCGCGGTGTGCGCCGGATGGCGGAGATCGTCTCATATCCGTCCATCTCCGGCATCATGATGTCCATCAGAACGAGTTCGACGTCCGGGGTGCGCTCCAGCGTCTCGATGCCCTCGCGTCCGTTCTCCGCGTACAGCACCGGCATGCCGACCCGGCCCAGCACATGGGTCAGCGCGAAGACGTTGCGGATGTCGTCGTCCACGATCAGCACCCGCCGACCCGGCAGGACCTGGCCCGCCCGGCCCGTCTGCCACTCCTCCAGCTTGGTCGGCGTCGGCCATGAGTCCTCCGTGTCGTGGGCGGCCGCGTACGGCTCGGCCGACCGCTGCTCCGGCACCGGCAGCGGCCGGTCCTCGGGCACCGGCCCGGTCGCGGCGTGACCGGGGCTGACGACGGGGACGTACAGCGTGAACGTGGAGCCCTTGCCGGGCTCGCTCTCGGCGACGATACGGCCGCCCAGCAGACCCGCGATCTCGCGGCTGATGGACAGACCGAGTCCCGTGCCGCCGTACTTGCGGTTGGTGGTGCCGTCGGCCTGCTGGAACGCCTCGAAGATCACCGGGAGTTTCTCCCGCGCGATGCCGATGCCGGTGTCGGTGACCGCGAAGGCGATCACCTCGTCGCTCTCACGGACTCCCGCACTCTCGACTTCGTTCGAGCGGGGGGACCCCCATCGGCGCTCGGGGTCCTTCAGCCGGCCCACCCGCAGCTCGACCCGGCCCGTCGCGGTGAACTTGATCGCGTTGGACAGCAGGTTGCGCAGGATCTGCTGGAGGCGCTGTTCGTCGGAGTACATCTCGCGCGGCACGTCCTCGCCCACCGACACCTCGAAGGCGAGCCCGCGGTCCAGGGTGAGCGGGCGGAACGTGGCGTGGACGTAGTCGAGAAGTTTGATCAGCGGCAGCTTCTTCGGACGTACGTCCATCCGGCCCGCCTCGATCTTCGACAGGTCCAGGATGTCGTTGATCAGCTGGAGCAGGTCCGAGCCGGAGCGGTGGATCGTCGTCGCGAACTGGACCTCCTGGTCGGAGAGATGGCCGTCCGGGTTGTCGGAGAGCAGGCGCGCCAGGATCAGCAGGGAGTTCAGCGGGGTGCGCAGCTCGTGCGACATGTTCGCCAGGAACTCCGACTTGTACTGCGACGACGTCGCCAGCAGCGCCGCCTTCTCCTCCAGCTCGGCGTTCGAGCGCTGCAGCTCCGCCTGCTGCATCTGGAGTTCGTCCGAGCGTTCCTGGAGCTGCATGGCCAGGCGCTGGGACTCGCCGAGCAGGGACTCCGTACGGGAGTTGGCGATGATCGTGTTGATCGCGACGGCGATGGTGTTCACGAACTGGTCGAAGAACGCCAGGTGCACGTCGGAGAAGCGGGAGAAGGACGCCAGCTCGATCACGCCGAGGAGCTTGTCCTCGAACAGGATCGGGATGATGACGACGCTCGTCGGCGCCGCCTCACCCAGCCCGCTGTTGATCTTGATGTAGTCCGGCGGGGCCTCCTCGACGAGGATCCGCTTCTTCTCGCGCGCCGCCTGCTGGACCAGTCCGTGCACCGGGAGGCCGCCGGTCTCCACGGTCGCGCCCTGCGCCGAGCCGTACCCGGCGATGAACGCCAGCCCCTTGGCCGGAACGGTCGTGCGCAGCGAGGCGCTCTCCTCGTCCGGGTCGGCCAGGAAGAACGCGCCGTACTGTGCGTTCACGAGCGGCGTCAGCTCCCGGAGCAGCAGGTCGGCGACCTCCATCAGGTCGCGGTGGCCCTGCATCAGGGCGGCCAGGCGGGCCAGGTTCGATTCCAGCCAGTCCTTGGCGCGGGTCGTCTCGCGCAGGTTGGACACCATCAGGTTGATGTTGTCCTTCAGCTCGGCGTCCTCGCCGCGCGTCTCCACCGTGATCGAGCGGGACATGTCGCCCTGGGCCACCGCGGAGGCCACCTCGGCGATCGCGCGGACCTGGGTGGTCAGGTTCGACGCCAGCTCGTTCACGTTCGTCGTCAGGCGCTTCCAGGTGCCGTACACGCCCTCCACCCGTGCCTGGCCGCCGAGTTGGCCCTCGGAGCCCACCTCGCGGGCCACCCGGGTGACCTCGGAGGAGAAGGAGGAGAGCGTGTCGACCATCGTGTTGATGGCGGTCTTCAGCTCCAGGATCTCGCCGCGCGCGTCCACGTCGATCTTCTTGGAGAGGTCGCCGTTGGCCACGGCGGTGGTGACCTGGGCGATGTTCCGCACCTGGGAGGTGAGATTGTCGGCCATGTAGTTGACGTTGTCGGTGAGGTCCCGCCAGACGCCGGAGACGCCCAGTACCTGGGCGCGGCCGCCGAGCCGGCCGTCGGTGCCGACCTCGCGGGCCACCCGGGTGACCTCGTCGGCGAAGGCCCGCAGCTGCTGCACCATCGTGTTGACGGTGTCCTTCAGCTCCAGGATCTCGCCGCGCGCGTCGACGGTGATCTTCTTGGAGAGGTCGCCGTTGGCCACGGCGGTGGTGACCTGGGCGATGTTGCGGACCTGCGAGGTGAGGTTCAGCGCCATGAAGTTGACGTTGTCGGTGAGGTCCTTCCAGACGCCGGACACGCCCCGGACCTGGGCCTGACCGCCGAGGTTTCCTTCGGTGCCGACTTCGCGGGCGACGCGGGTGACCTCGTCGGCGAAGGCGGAGAGCTGGTCGACCATGGTGTTGATGGTCGACTTCAGCTCCAGGATCTCGCCCTTCGCCTCGACGGTGATCTTCTTGCCGAGGTCGCCCTGGGCCACCGCGGTGGAGACCAGGGCGATGTTCCTCACCTGTGAGGTGAGGTTGTCCGCCATGAAGTTGACGTTGTCGGTGAGGTCCTTCCAGACGCCGGAGACACCGCGCACCTGGGCCCGGCCGCCGAGGTTTCCTTCGGTGCCGACTTCGCGGGCGACGCGGGTGACCTCGTCGGCGAAGGCGGAGAGCTGGTCCACCATGGTGTTGATGGTCGACTTCAGCTCCAGGATCTCGCCCTGGGCGTCCACCGTGATCTTCTGCGACAGGTCGCCGTTGGCCACCGCGGTGGTCACCTGGGCGATGTTGCGGACCTGCGAGGTGAGGTTCGACGCCATGAAGTTGACGTTGTCGGTGAGGTCCTTCCACACGCCCGAGACGCCCCTCACCTGGGCGCGCCCGCCCAGCTGCCCCTCCGTGCCGACTTCGCGGGCGACGCGGGTGACCTCGTCGGCGAAGGCGGAGAGCTGGTCCACCATCGTGTTGACGGTCAGCTTCAGTTCGAGCAGCTCGCCGGTCGCCTCGACGGTGACCGTGCGGGTCAGGTCGCCCCGGGCCACGGCCGTCGTCACCGCGGCGATGTCACGCACCTGCGCCGTGAGCCGGGACGCCATCGCGTTGACGGCCTCGGTCACGTCCCGCCAACTGCCCGACAGGCCCCTCACCTTGGCCCGGCCGCCGAGCCGGCCCTCGGTGCCCACCTCACGGGCCACCCGGGTGACCTCGCCGGTGAACAGGGAGAGCTGGTCCACCATCTTGTTCACGGCCCGGCCCAGACGGCGCAGGTCGCCGCGTAACTGGCGGGTGCCGTCGTGCAGATCGACGCGCTGGGTGAGATCGCCGCCGGCCACCGCGTCCAGGACGCGCGTCGCGTTCGCCGCCGGGGCCACCAGGGCGTCGAGCAGATGGTTGACGTCGTTGACGCGGGTCGTCCAGTCGCCCTGGCCCGGGCTCGCCGAGAGCCGCTCGTCGAGCCTGCCGTGCCGGATCAACTCCCGCTTGACGCGCTGCACTTCCGTGTTGAAGTGCGTACTGCGGTCCATGATCTGGTTGAAGACCGCCGTCAGCTCGGCCACCACTCCCTCATCGGTCTCCGGGAGACGGCGGAAGTCCCCGTCCCGGGCCGCGGTCATCGCGGCGAGCAGCGGGCGCAGGTCCGATGCTCGAATTTGACCGTATTTCTGTCCTTCTTCGAGCACGCGCGTAGCACTGTTCTCACTCATGGCGGCCCACTTCGGTAACTCGGTGCTTATGGGCGCGGTCAGTCTGTCACTCTGTCGGCGTCGACTGAGGTGTATTCGTCCGAACCGCTCGGGGAGCTGTACATGGGGGCCATTCCGGTGCAACGGGAGACCATCACCCGTGCCTGTGATGCGCCCGCGCCCGGAAACGAGTGCGCGCAGGCCCGCACCGTCCTCCCCGGCAGCCCCCTCTCCCCGGGCTCCGCCCGCACCCTCGTGCGCGCCGCTCTCGACGACTGGGCCTCCTCCGGTCTCCCCGGCACCGAGCACATCGGCGAGCGGCTCCTCGACGACGCCGTCGTGGCCGTCAGCGAACTCGTCACCAACGCCGTCGTGCACGCCGGCACCGAGGTCGAGCTCAGCTGCCGCCTGGAGGAGGACGGCGCCCTGCTCGTCGAGGTCCTGGACCACCATCCCTCCCGCGCCCCGCGCGACGGGGAGCTGGAGGCGCCGTACGAGACACCCGAGTACGGGCGCGGGCTGCGGCTGGTGGCCCGGCTCGCGGAGTCCTGGGGCGTCACCTACCGCACCGGCGCCAAGACCGTGTGGGCGCGGCTGCCCGCCGAGGACCCCGTGGCGGTCAAGGACGACATCGAGGCGTACGCCGAGGAACGCGCACTGGAGCGCGGGCTGCGGGTCGCCGAGATCCTCGCCCCCGAGCCCCAGCGGGCCGAGCGCGAGCGGGACTGGCTCAACCGGGGCGCCCTGTCCTTCCTCGCGGAGGCCTCCGACCTGCTCGCCGGGCAGCTCGACGAGAACCTCGTCGCCGCGCTCGCCGGCCAGCTGATCGTGCCGAGGCTCGCGGACTGGTGCGCGGTCTGGCTGGAGGACGAGGTCGCCGGGCGCTGGGGATACGCCCGCTCCGGCGACGGGGACAGCGGCGGCGGCTGGGCCGTGGACGGCATCGCCGGGACCGGGCCCCGGCTCGCCCGGGTCTGGCACGGCTCCGAGAACCTCATCGAGGAACTGCGCCGGGTCCTGGAGAAGGAGCCGCCGCTGCCGCCCGACAACCACCGCACCGGGCCCGTCCCCTACCCCTGGCCCGGCGACGCGCTCGGCCGGCGCCAGGAGCACGGCACCGCGCTCGCGTACCGCCTGATCGCCGGCGGCCACCCGCTGGGCACGCTGGTCATCGGGCGGGCCGACCTCGTGCGCTTCCCCGACGAGGTCACCGGACTGGTCGAGGACCTCAGCCGCCGGGTCGCCCTGGCCATCGGCGCGGCCCGCCAGTACGCCCGGCAGGCCACCATCAGCCGGGTCCTCCAGCGCGGACTGCTGCCCGGCGCCGTCGCGGAGATCCCCGGTGTGGCCAGCGCGCTGGTGTACGAGCCGTGCGACAAGGGCGGTCCCAGCGGCGACTTCTACGACCTCTTCCCGGCCCGCGACGGCCGCTGGTGCTTCGCCATCGGCGACGTCCAGGGCAAGGGACCCGAGGCGGCCGTCGTGATCGGCATCGCACGGCCCTGGCTGCGGCTCCTGGCCCGCGAGGGCTACCGCGTCTCCGACGTCCTGGACCGCCTCAACCAGCTCCTCCTCGACGACGCCACGGAAGCCGCCGACGCCGCCGCCCGCGCCCTCGTCGGCCCGGCGGCGCCCGGCGACGGCCCGCAGACCCGGTTCCTGTCCCTCCTCTACGGCGAGCTCACGCCCTTCGACGGCGGCATCCGCTGCACCCTCGCCTCCGCCGGCCACCCGCTGCCCCTGCTCCTCGGCGCGGACGGCGAGGTCCACACCGCCGCCCAGCCGCAGACCCTCCTCGGGGTCGTCGAGGACGCGACGTACACCAGCGAGACCTTCGAGCTGCGCTCCGGCGACACCCTGCTGTGCGTGACCGACGGGGTGACCGAGCGGCGCAGCGGCTCCCGCCAGTTCGACGACGGCGACGGCCTCGCGACCGCGCTCGCCGGGTGCACGGGCCTGAACGCCCAGCTGATCGCCGAACGGATCCGCCGCCTCGTGCACGAGTTCGGCGGGCGCCCGCCGGAGGACGACCTGGCGCTGCTGGTACTCCAGGCCGAGTGACCGGCGGGGAGGGACACTCGCCCAGTACGGGACAATGGAACCCATGCCCTCCGCACTCCCCGACGGCGAGCCCGTTCCCGACGACGGCGCGCTGCCCGCCGCCGCGCTCACCGGGACCGCCGACCGCCCCCTCGGCTTCTATCTGCACGTCCCGTACTGCGCGACCCGCTGCGGCTACTGCGACTTCAACACCTACACCGCGACCGAGCTGCGCGGCACCGGCGGAGTGCTGGCCTCCCGCGACAACTACGCCGACACCCTCGTCGACGAGGTCCGCCTGGCCCGCAAGGTCCTCGGCGACGACCCGCGCGAGGTCCGCACGGTCTTCGTCGGCGGCGGTACGCCCACCCTGCTGGCCGCCGGTGATCTCGTACGGATGCTGGGGGCGATCCGCGACGAGTTCGGGCTGGCGCCCGACGCGGAGATCACCACGGAGGCGAACCCGGAGTCGGTGGACCCGGCCTATCTGGCCACGCTCCGCGAGGGCGGCTTCAACCGGATCTCCTTCGGCATGCAGAGCGCGAAGCAGCACGTGCTGAAGATCCTCGACCGCACGCACACACCCGGCCGCCCCGAGGCCTGCGTGGCGGAAGCCCGCGCGGCGGGCTTCGAGCACGTCAACCTCGACCTGATCTACGGCACCCCGGGCGAGTCCGACGACGACTGGCGGGCCTCGCTGGAGGCGGCGCTCGCCGCCGGACCCGACCATGTCTCGGCGTACGCCCTGATCGTCGAGGAGGGCACCCAGCTGGCCCGCCGCATCCGCCGGGGCGAGGTCCCGATGACGGACGACGACGTCCACGCGGACCGCTACCTGATCGCGGACGAGGTGATGTCGGCGGCCGGATTCGACTGGTACGAGGTCTCCAACTGGGCCACCTCCGAGGCCGCCCGCTGCCTGCACAACGAGCTGTACTGGCGCGGCGCCGACTGGTGGGGCGCGGGCCCCGGAGCCCACTCGCACGTCGGCGGGGTGCGCTGGTGGAACGTCAAGCACCCGGGCGCGTACGCGGGCGCCCTGGCGGCGGGACGGTCACCGGGCGCCGGGCGCGAACTCCTGTCGGAGGAGGACAGGCGGGTCGAGCGGATCCTGCTGGAGCTGCGGCTCCGGGAGGGCGCACCGCTGGCACTGCTCCGTCAGGAGGGACTCGCAGCGTCGCGCCGGACCTTGTCGGAGGGGCTACTACAGGCCGGTCCGTATGAGGAGGGGCGTGCGGTACTGACGCTTCGGGGGCGGTTGCTGGCGGATGCGGTGGTCAGGGACTTGGTGGACTGATCACTCGGGCGAGTGAATCGGTGCGGAACGTCGGTTCGGTCCCTAACCTGATTCGTAGGCTGCCGCCAAAAGGACGCGGCGGATGTGGAGGGCCACGGAGATGACCGCTGTGGATGATCGCCGGGTGCATGAGGCATTCGAGAACCTTGAGGTCCCCGAGGGCTTCAAGGCTGAGCTCATCCGGGGGGAAATCGTGATGATGGCCGGACCCGACAAGGTCCACAACCGCATCGTGCAGGCAGTGCAAGATCAGATCCCGTCGGCCGGATGGGACCGGCTGCAAACGCAGGACGTCGCCTTTCCCGGTCAGGACAGCGAGCCACAACCGGACCTCGTCGTCCTGGAGGTCGGCGCCGATGACGGCCCCGGGCGGCTCGTGCCCGCAGGTGCCGTGACCTTGTTGGTGGAGGTCGTCTCCAAGACCAGCGTCCACCGTGACTACGTGGAGAAGCGGTCGATCTACGCAGCCGGTGGGGTCCCCGCATACCTGATCATTGACCCCTTCGAAGCCAAGTGCCTGGTGTTGTCGGAGCCGATCGGGAGCGGTGTTTCGGCCGACTATCAGTCGGAGCGAACCCGTAAGTTCGGGGATTCGGTGCCGCTGCCATGGGTGAGCATCGATCTGGACACGAGCAGGTTCGGCACCTTGCCGCCGCTCGGTGCTACGCCGTGACGAAGTCGATCAGTTCCTCCACCCTCCCCAGCAACTCCGGCTCCAGGTCCTTGTAGGACCCCACCCGCTGGAGAATCGCCTGCCACACTGCCCCGGTGTTGTCCGACGGCCAGCCCAGGGCCCGGCAGACCCCGGTCTTCCAGTCCTGGCCGTGCGGGATCCGGGGCCATGCCTCGATGCCGAGGGCCGACGGCTTCACCGCCTCCCAGATGTCGATGTACGGGTGGCCCACCACCAGGGCGTGCTCGTTCGTCACCGACTCGGCGATGCGCCACTCCTTGGTGCCGGGCACCAGGTGGTCCACCAGGACGCCCAGGCGCGCGTCCGGACCGGGTGCGAATTCGGCCACGATCGACGGCAGGTCGTCGACGCCCTCCAGGTACTCCACGACCACGCCCTCGATGCGCAGGTCGTCGCCCCACACCTTCTCGACCAGCTCGGCGTCGTGCCGGCCCTCCACGTAGATACGGCCGGCGCGGGCAACGCGGGCGCGGGCGCCGGGGACCGCGACCGAACCGGACGCCGTACGGGTGGGGCGTACCGGAGCCGCCCCCGACGGGCGGACCAGCGTGACGGCCTTGCCCTCCAGCAGGAATCCGCGCGGCTCCAGCGGGAACACCCGGTGCTTGCCGAAGCGGTCCTCCAGGGTCACCGTGCCCGCCTCGCAGCGGATCACCGCGCCGCAGAACCCCGTGCCGGGCTCCTCGACCACCAGGCCGGGCTCCGCCGGGACCTCGCGGACGGGCTCGGGCTTCTTCCAGGGCGGGGTCAGGTCCGGGGAGTACTGGCGCATTCGGATGACGATAGGAGAAGCACGCCCGCGCTCACTGCGACACGCCGAATTCCGACGCGAGCTCGTCGCGCTGGCGCCGTACGAACTCCGCGTCCACCACCGCTCCGTGACCGGGCACGTACAGCGCGTCCTCACCGCCCAGGGACAGCAGCCGGTCCAGCGCGGCCGGCCAGTGCGAGGGCACCGCGTCGGGACCGGCCTGGGGCTCGCCCGACTCCTCCACCAGATCGCCGCAGAAGACCACCTCCCGATCGCCTGTGACGTCGCCCGGCACGAACACCACGAGGTCGTGCGCGGTGTGGGCGGGGCCCAAGTTCGCCAGCAGGACCCGGCGGCCACCGCCCAGGTCGAGCGTCCACTCGCCGCTGACCTGGTGTCGTGGCCGGATCAGCGCGTCCACCGCCTCCTCCGCCGCGGCCGGATCCAGACCGTGGCGCACCGCGTCGGCCCGCAGCTCCTCGCGCGCCTGCCGGCCGTCGAGCACCGTGTCCATGCCGACCGGGCCGTAGACCTCCGCGCCCGCGAACGCGGCCGCCCCGAAGACATGGTCGAAGTGGGGATGCGTCAGCGCGAGATGAGTCACACGGTGACCGGCGAGCAACTGCGCCTGCGTACGCAACCGCACGCCCTCCGCCAGGCTCGACCCGGCGTCGACGACCAGCGCGCTGCCGTCCCCCACGACCAGCCCCGCCGTGCAGTCCCACCCCGGGAGCCGGCACCTGCCCACCCCGGACGCCAGCCGCTCCCATCCCAGCTCTTCCCAAGTCACCGTCATGCGGCGACGCTAGCGGGGACACCCGCGTCGAGCACGGCGGACCTGGCCCGGCCTTGCCCGGGGTGTACCCCACCGCCGTACACTGGCCGGGGACGGCTGGCACTCGGATGGACAGAGTGCCAGGAAAGATGTCAAGGGGAACGAGTTCTGGAGGTGTGCGCGAGATGCTGAGCGAACGCAGGCTCCAGGTGCTGCGCGCCATCGTCCAGGACTACGTCGGGACGGAGGAGCCGGTCGGCTCCAAGGCGCTCACCGAGCGGCACAACCTCGGTGTCTCCCCGGCGACCGTCCGCAACGACATGGCGGCCCTGGAGGACGAGGGCTTCATCGCCCAGCCGCACACCAGTGCCGGGCGCATCCCCACCGACAAGGGTTACCGGCTGTTCGTCGACAAGCTCGCCGGCGTCAAGCCGATGACCCCGCCCGAGCGACGCGCCATCCAGAACTTCCTCGACGGCGCCGTCGACCTCGACGACGTCGTGGCCCGCACGGTACGGCTGCTCGCGCAGCTCACCCGGCAGGTCGCCGTCGTGCAGTACCCGTCGCTGACCCGGTCCACCGTCCGGCACGTCGAGCTGCTCTCGCTCGCGCCCGCGCGGGTGATGCTCGTGCTGATCACGGACACCGGCCGGGTCGAGCAGCGGATGATCGACTGCCCGGCGCCCTTCGGCGAGGCCTCGCTCGCGGATCTGCGGGCACGGCTGAACAGCAAGGTCGCGGGGCGGCGCTTCACCGATGTGCCCAGGCTCGTCGAGGACCTCCCCGAGGGCTTCGACCACGAGGACCGCGGCACCGTCTCGACCGTGCTCTCCACCCTCCTGGAGACACTCGTCGAGGAGAACGAGGAGCGGCTGATGATCGGCGGCACCGCCAATCTCACCCGCTTCGGGCATGACTTCCCCCTCACCATCCGGCCGGTCCTGGAAGCCCTGGAGGAGCAGGTCGTCCTCCTCAAGTTGCTTGGCGAGGCCGGGGATTCGGGCATGACCGTGCGGATCGGGCACGAGAACGCCTATGAGGGACTCAACTCCACTTCAGTGGTCTCGGTGGGCTACGGTTCGGGCGGCGAGGCAGTCGCCAAGCTCGGCGTGGTCGGACCGACCCGCATGGATTACCCGGGAACGATGGGAGCGGTACGCGCAGTGGCACGTTACGTCGGACAGATCCTGGCGGAGTCGTAAGTGGCCACGGACTACTACGCCGTGCTCGGCGTGCGTCGCGACGCGTCGCAGGAAGAGATCAAGAAGGCCTTCCGGCGGCTCGCCCGCGAGCTGCACCCGGACGTCAACCCGGATCCGAAGACCCAGGAGCGGTTCAAGGAGATCAACGCCGCTTACGAGGTGCTGTCGGACCCGCAGAAGAAGCAGGTCTACGACCTCGGCGGCGACCCGCTCTCGCAGGCGGGCGGCGCGGGCGCGGGCGGCTTCGGCGCCGGTGGCTTCGGCAACTTCTCGGACATCATGGACGCGTTCTTCGGTACGGCGTCCCAGCGCGGTCCGCGCTCGCGCACCCGGCGCGGCCAGGACGCGATGATCCGGCTGGAGGTCGAGCTCGACGAGGCGGCCTTCGGCACGACGAAGGACATCCAGGTCGACACGGCCGTCGTCTGCAACACCTGTAGCGGTGAAGGGGCCGCACCCGGCACCTCCGCCCAGACGTGTGACATGTGCCGCGGCCGCGGTGAGGTGTCCCAGGTGACGCGGTCCTTCCTGGGCCAGGTCATGACGTCGCGGCCCTGCCCGCAGTGCCAGGGCTTCGGCACCGTCGTCCCGACGCCGTGCCCCGAGTGCGCCGGCGACGGCCGCGTGCGGTCCCGCCGCACCCTCACGGTCAAGATCCCGGCCGGTGTCGACAACGGCACCCGGATCCAGCTCGCCGGTGAGGGCGAGGTCGGGCCCGGCGGCGGTCCCGCCGGTGACCTGTACGTCGAGATCCACGAACTCCCGCACTCCACGTTCCAGCGGCGCGGCGACGACCTGCACTGCACGGTGACGATCCCGATGACGGCGGCGTCCCTCGGCACCAAGGTGCCGCTGGAGACGCTGGACGGCATGGAGGAGGTCGACATCCGGCCCGGCACCCAGTCCGGCCAGTCGATCCCGCTGCACGGCCGCGGTGTCACGCATCTGCGGGGCGGCGGCCGCGGCGACCTCATCGTGCACGTCGAGGTCCAGACCCCGACCAAGCTGGACCCCGAACAGGAGCGGTTGCTGCGCGAGCTGGCCAAACTGCGGGGCGAGGAACGCCCGCAGGGGCAGTTCCAGCCGGGTCAGCAGGGGCTGTTCTCGCGGCTGAAGGATGCTTTCAACGGTCGCTGACCCGTGGGTGGGGGCGGCTCGCCGTGGCCGGGGGCTGCCGCCCCCGGACCCCCGCTACGGCCCTGAAGGGGCCTCGTCCTCGAACGCCGGACGGGCTTCCTTCAGCCGGCTCCCGCCAAGCGGTAGACCCGATTCGGACTTGTTCGGAGGACGTGACAACATGCCGTCATGTCCTCCGCGCTGACCGATCTTTTCCCCCATCCGATCGTGCAGGCCCCCATGGCGGGCGGCGTCTCCGTGCCGCATCTCGCTGCCGCCGTGTCCGAGGCCGGTGGGCTGGGCTTTCTCGCCGCCGGGTACAAAACCGCCGACGGGATGTACCAGGAGATCAAGCAGCTGCGGGGACTGACCCAGCGCCCCTTCGGCGTGAACGTGTTCATGCCGCAGCCCGAGTACGCCGACGCGGCCGCCGTGGACGTCTACCGTCACCAGCTCGCCGGTGAGGCCGCCTGGTACGAGGTCGAGCTGGGGGACCCGGACAGCGGTCGCGACGACGGCTACGACGCCAAGCTCGCCGTGCTGCTCGACAACCCGGTGCCGGTCGTCTCCTTCCACTTCGGCGTGCCCGGCGCCGAGGTACTGGAGTCCCTGCGCCGCGCCGGCACCGTCACCCTCGTCACCGCCACCACCCCGGACGAGGCACTCGCCGTGCAGCGGGCCGGTGCCGACGCCGTGATCGTGCAGGGCGTCGAGGCCGGCGGCCACCAGGGCACCCACCGCGACCACCCCGAGACCGACTGCACCGGAATAGGGCTGCTGTCGCTTCTCGCCCAGGTCCGCGAGACCGTCAGCCTGCCGCTGGTCGCCGCCGGCGGCATCATGCGCGGCAGCCAGATCGCCGCCGTCCTCGCGGCCGGCGCCGGCGCCGCCCAGCTCGGCACCGCCTTCCTCATCACCCCGGAGTCCGGCGCCAACGCCCTGCACAAGCAGGCGCTGACCAACCCCCTGTTCGTGCGCACCGAGCTGACGCGCGCGTTCTCCGGACGCCCCGCGCGCGGCCTCGTCAACCGCTTCATGCGCGAGCACGGCCCGTACGCCCCCGCCGCCTACCCCGAGGTCCACCACCTCACCTCGCCGCTGCGCAAGAAGGCCGCCGCGTCCGGCGACCCGCAGGGCATGGCGCTGTGGGCCGGGCAGGGCCACCGCATGGCCCGCGAACTCGCCGCCGGGCGGCTGGTGGAGGTCCTGGTCGCCGAACTGGACGCGGCGTCGACAGCGTTGTCGGCCTACCCGGAGGGCGGTGCGGCCGGATGACCGCGCCGGTCTTCGTCGTCGAGTCGATGGAGCGGGCCGGCGGCGCCGAGTTCGTGCTCGACGGTCCCGAGGGCCGGCACGCCGTCTCGGTGAAGCGGCTGCGGGCCGGCGAGGACGTCGTCCTCACCGACGGGCACGGCCGCTGGGCCGAGGGTGTGGTCAAGGCGGCCGAGGGCAAGGACCGGCTGGTGCTGGAGCTCGGTGCCGTGGCCGAGGAGGCCCCCGAGCGGCCCCGGATCACCGTCGTGCAGGCCCTGCCCAAGGGCGACCGCGGTGAACTCGCCGTCGAGACCATGACCGAGACCGGCGTCGACGCGATCGTGCCGTGGGCGGCCGCCCGGTGCATCACGCAGTGGAAGGGCGAGCGGGGCCTCAAGGCGCTCGGCAAGTGGCGGGCCACCGCCCGCGAGGCCGGCAAGCAGTCGCGCCGGGTGCGCTTCCCCGAGGTCGCGGACGCGGCGACGACCAAGCAGGTCGCGGCGCTGCTCGCGGCGGCCGACTTCGCCGCCGTACTGCACGAGGACCGCGACTACGGCAGCGAGCCCCTCGCGACCGCCGACCTGCCGGCCGAGGGCGAGATCGTGCTCGTCGTCGGGCCGGAGGGCGGGGTGTCGCCGGAGGAGCTCGTCCTCTTCGAGGAGGCGGGGGCGAAGGCGTACCGTCTGGGCCGTACCGTCCTGCGCACCTCGACCGCCGGAACCGCGGCGACGGCACTGCTCCTCGGCCGTACCGGCCGCTGGTCCTGACATCGGTCGCGCGTCCGGTTCGCAACCCGGTGGAATGGTGTTCGGCTCATCGCGCGCGATGGGCGGTTGGCGTTGCCACGGTCATCGCGTCCGACAGGACCTACCGCCGGACGGGCGGGAAGTGACGCCTGTGGAGGCCCAGCTCCGGCGAGTGCGGCTCGGGGCCGCCACGCGCGTGCGGGCGCCGTCCGGGCGGAGGTTCAGGACCTCACGGCACATGTCGCCGTCGTGGTGCTTGTGCCGGACGCTCCACAGACACGTCGTCCGCTCGTCGGCGACGAGCCCGCGCGGTCGGCGGTGGCGTCGCATCCGGCCACACCACGGCGCCGGGCACCGCCCGGTCTCCGGGTTCTCAGGGCCGGTTGGGCGGCACCCGATGGTGACGTCCGAGGTCCTGGAGTGGCCGTATGCGCTCTACCGCGTCGGCCGGGACAGTGGCAGGCTCCCCTCCCATGGGGGCATTCAGGAGGATTCCAGGTCGCGTGGACCGGCGTGCGGGGCGCGGCGTGCGGGTGGCCGGTGCCGCCGGGATCGTCGTGGTCGCGGTCGGCGGGCTGGGCGCCTGCGACCCGGGCGGACTGAGCAGCGCGACCGTCGCGTTCACCACCGACCAGACCGTGACCGCGGAACTGGAGCGGCAGAAGGCCGACGTGCAGTGGCTCAACTGCACCGGCTCCTACGACGGCGGCGGCAACAAGAGCTCCGGTGCCACGGCGAGCGAGAACACCGTGGTCAAGGTCGACTGCGAGGGCGAGACCGGCGACGGCAAGGACATCGTCGTCACCGGCCGGATCACCCGGGCCGTCAGCGGCGCCTGTGTGCGCGGGGACCTGGTCGCCAAGATCGACGGCAAGGAGTGGTTCCACGTCAACGGGCTCGGCAAGTGCGACGCCACACCCTCGCCCGTGAACCCGGGCGGCGGACAGCAGCCCGGGCCCACCGTCACGGTGACCGTCACCAAGACCGTCTACTGCAAGGAACACCCGAACTGCTGGCCGGAGGGCAAGTGACCGCTTCCCCCGGGCGGCGCGGGCAAGTGATCCAAAGGGCTGTTCGCGCACGCCGCCCTTGCTTAGGGTGATCGGGTGACACAGTCCGCGACGGCCGTGACGACCTCGGCCTCCCTCCCGCCGGCCGCACACCCCTCGTCCGCGTATCTGCGGTACCCGCATCTGCACGGCGACCTGGTCGCCTTCACCGCCGAGGACGACGTGTGGATCGCCCCCCTCGACGGCGGCCGCGCCTGGCGGGTCAGCGCCGACAACGTGCCGGTCTCCCGGCCGCGCATCTCGCCCGACGGCACGACCGTCGCCTGGACCTCCACCCGCGACGGCGCCCCCGAGGTGCACATCGCGCCGGTCGACGGCGGCCCCTCCAGGCGCCTGACGCACTGGGGCAGTTGGCAGACCCGGGTGCGCGGCTGGACCCCGGACGGCCGGGTCCTCGCGATCAGCACCCGGGGCCAGGCCGGCAGCCGCCGCACCTGGGCCCACACCGTCCCGCTCGACGGCGGCCCCGCGACCACCCTGCCCTACGGCCCCGTCGGCGACGTCGTGCACGGGCCGCACCTGGTGCTCGCCTCCGCGCCGATGGGCCTGGAGGCCGCCCGCTGGAAGCGCTACCGGGGCGGTACGGCGGGCAAGCTGTGGATCGACCGGGAGGGCGCGGGCGACTTCGTACGGCTCCACGAAGAGCTGGACGGGAATCTCGAGGACCCCGTGTGGGTGGGGGACCGGATCGCCTTCCTCTCCGACCACGAGGGCGTCGGGGCCCTGTACTCCTCGCTCGCCGACGGCTCCGACCTGCGCCGGCACACACCGGTCGACGGCTTCTACGCCCGGCACGCCGCGAGCGACGGCACCCGGGTCGTGTATGTGTCCGCCGGTGAACTCATGTTGCTGGACGACCTCGACGGCGCCGAGCCGCGCCGGCCGGACATCCGGCTCGGCGGGCAGCGCACCGACCGGCAGCCGTATCCGCTGAACGCCGCCCGCTCCTTCGGGGAGGCCGCGCCCGACCACACCGCGCGCGGCAGCGCCGTCTGCGTCCGGGGCACCGTGCACTGGGTCACCCACCGTTCCGGCCCCGCCCGCGCACTGGCCGCCGAGCCCGGCGTACGGGCCCGGCTGCCCCGCACCTTCCGCGCGGACGGCGAGGAGTGGGTGGTGTGGGTGACGGACGCCGACGGCGACGACGCGCTGGAGTTCGCCCCGGCGACCGGGCTCGCGCCCGGGGCCACCCCGCGGCGACTGGCCGCCGGACAGCTCGGGCGGGTGCTGGAGCTGGCCATGGCGCCCGACGGGAGCCGGGCGGCGGTCGCCGCGCACGACGGCCGGGTGCTGTTCGTCGAGCGGGAGAGCGGCGAGGTCCGCGAGGTCGACCGCAGCGTGGACGGTGACGTGTCGGGGCTGGTCTTCTCGCCCGACTCGGCCTGGCTCGCCTGGTCGCACCCCGGCCCGCGCCCGCTGGCCCAGCTCAAGCTGGCCAACACCACCGACCTCTCGGTCTCCGAGGCGACCCCGCTGCGGTTCCAGGACTACGCGCCCGCGTTCACGCAGGACGGCAAGCACCTGGCGTTCCTGTCGACGCGTGCCTTCGACCCGGTCTACGACGAGCACGTCTTCGACCTGGCCTTCGTGGTCGGCTCCCGCCCGCACCTGATCACGCTGGCGGCCACGACGCCGTCCCCCTTCGGTCCGCAGCGGCACGGCCGCTCCTTCGACGCGCCGGACAAGGAGGAGACCCCCGACAGCGAGGGCAGCCCCACCACCCGTATCGACCTCGAAGGGCTCGCCGACCGGATCGTGCCGTTCCCCGTCGAGGCCGCCCGCTACACCGGCCTGCGGGCCGCGAAGGACGGCGTGCTGTGGCTGCGGCACCCGGTGCGCGGAGCCCTCGGCGCCTCCCGGGCCACGCCCGACGACCCCGAGCCCAAGACCGAGCTGGAGCGCTACGACCTCCTCCAGCGGCGCGTCGAGCATCTCGCCGACGACGCCGACGACTTCGAGGTCAGCGGCGACGGCAAGCGGGTCCTGCTGTGGACCGACGGCAGGCTCAAGGTCGTACCGAGCGACCGGCGGGCCTCCGGCGACGAGGACAGCGACTCCAACATCACCGTGGACCTGACCCGCGTACGGCAGCGGATCGACCCGGCCGCCGAGTGGCGGCAGATGTTCGACGAGGCCGGCCGCATCATGCGGGACCACTTCTGGCGGCCCGACATGAGCGGGGTGGACTGGCCGGGCGTCCTGGACCGCTACCGCCCGCTCCTCGACCGCGTCGCCACCCACGACGACCTGATCGACCTGCTGTGGGAGGTGCAGGGCGAGCTGGGCACCTCGCACGCCTACGTGTCGTCGCGCGGCGGATACGGCGGCGGGGCCCGGCAGGGACTGCTCGGCGCGGACATCTCCCGTCACGCCGACGGGAGTTGGCGCATCGACCGGATCCTGCCGTCGGAGACCTCGGACCCCGACGCACGGGCACCGCTGGCCGCGCCCGGCGTCGCGGTGCGGGCCGGCGACGCGATCGTGGCCGTGGCCGGGGTGCCGGTGGACCCGGTGACCGGGCCGGGACCGCTGCTCGTCGGCACGGCGGGCAAGGCGGTCGAGCTGACGATCTCGCCGGCCGGCGGCGGGGACGTACGGCACGCGGTCGTGGTGCCCATCGCGGACGAGCAGCCGCTGCGCTACCACGCGTGGGTCGCGGACCGGCGGGCGTACGTCCACGAGAAGTCCGGCGGCCGGCTCGGCTACCTCCACGTGCCGGACATGCAGGCCCCGGGCTGGGCGCAGATCCACCGCGACCTGCGGATCGAGGTGGCCCGGGAGGGACTCGTCGTGGACGTCCGGGAGAACGGCGGCGGGCACACCTCCCAGCTGGTCGTGGAGAAGCTGGCCCGGCGGATCGTCGGCTGGGAACTGCCGCGCGGGATGCGGCCGTACAGCTACCCCCAGGACGCGCCCCGGGGACCCGTGGTGGCGGTCGCGGACGAGTTCTCCGGGTCGGACGGGGACATCGTCAACGCGGCGATCAAAGCGCTCGGCCTCGGACCGGTCGTGGGCACCCGGACCTGGGGCGGTGTGATCGGGATCGACAGCCGGTACCGGCTGGTCGACGGCACGCTGATCACCCAGCCGAAGTACGCCATCTGGCTGGAGGGCCACGGCTGGGACGTCGAGAACCACGGCGTCGACCCGGACGTGGAGGTGTTCCAGCGCCCACAGGACTGGGCGGCGGGCAGGGACACCCAACTCGACGAGGCGATCCGCCTGGCCCTGGAAGGGCTTGAGGAGCGGCCGGCCAAAGCGCCGCCGAGTCTGCCCACCTAGGGGCGCGGGGAACTGCGCGATCAACCCCCACGTGGCGGCACCCGGCGACGATACGATGCCCCCCGTGAACCGAACCGGCCCAACCCCCGGAGGGAACATGGCAGGGGAGCCGCAGGACGACTGCTTGTTCTGCAAGATCGTCGCGAAGCATGTTCCGGCGACGATCGTGCGGGAGACGGAGACGACCGTCGCCTTCCGGGACATCAACCCTCAGGCGCCCACCCACGTCCTGGTCATCCCCAAGGCGCACTACAAGGACGCCGCCGCCCTCGCCGCCGCCGAGCCGGCCCTCGCCGCGGACGTCCTGCGCGAGGCCCGGACCGTCGCCGACGAGGACAAGCTGGAGAGCTACCGCGTCGTGTTCAACACCGGAGCCGGCGCCGGCCAGACCGTGTTCCACGCGCACGCCCACGTCCTCGGCGGCCGTGGCCTGCAGTGGCCCCCCGGCTAGGCCGAAGCAGTCGTGTCCGTACGTGAGTTGGTCGTCCTCGGGACCGCGAGCCAGGTCCCGACCCGGCACCGGAACCACAACGGCTATCTGCTGCGGTGGGACGGCGAGGGCATCCTCTTCGATCCCGGCGAGGGCACGCAGCGCCAGATGCTGCGGGCCGGCGTCGCGGCCCACGACCTGAACCGGATCTGCGTCACCCACTTCCACGGGGATCACTCACTGGGGCTCGCCGGGGTCATCCAGCGGATCAACCTCGACAAGGTCCCGCACCCCGTGACCGCCCACTACCCGCGGTCCGGTCAGCGCTTCTTCGACCGGCTGCGGTACGCCACCGCCTACCGTGAGACCGTCGACCTCACGCAGGCCCCGGTCGACACCGACGGAGTCATCGCCGACACCGGCGGCTACACCCTGCACACCGCCCGGCTGTCGCACCCCGTCGAGTCGTACGGCTATCGCCTCGTCGAGCCCGACGGCCGCCGTATGCTGCCCGAGCGGCTCGCCGCGCACGGCATCAAGGGCCCGGACGTGGGCCGGCTCCAGCGCGAAGGCGTCCTCGGCGGTGTCTCGCTGGACGACGTGAGCGAGTTCCGGCGCGGACAGCGCTTCGCGTTCGTCATGGACACCCGGCTGTGCGACGGCGTGTACACCCTCGCCGAGGGCTGCGACATGCTCGTCATCGAGTCCACCTTCCTGGACCAGGACGCTGAACTCGCCGCCGAGCACGGTCATCTGACCGCCGGTCAGGCCGCCCGGGTCGCGCTCGGCAGTGGAGTACGGCATCTCGTGCTCACGCACTTCAGCCAGCGCTACACCGAGCCGGCCGATTTCGAGCGGCAGGCACGGGACGCCGGGTTCGACGGGGAGCTGACGGTCGCGCACGACCTGCTGAGGGTCCCGCTACCAAAACGTCGGTAATGCCGCCGTACGATGCGTTGATGCCCCTCCCCAAAGCAGAACTGCACCTCCATGTCGAAGGCACCCTTGAACCGGAGCTCGCCTTCGAGATGGCCGCTCGCAACGGCGTCACACTGCCCTACGGCGACACCGACGAGCTGCGCAAGGCGTACCAGTTCGAGGATCTGCAGTCCTTCCTGAACCTGTACTACGAGCTCATGGCCGTCCTGCGCACCGAGCAGGACTTCGCGGACCTCGCGCACGCCTATCTCGCGCGGGCCGCCGCCCAGGGCGTGCGGCACGCGGAGATCTTCTTCGACCCGCAGGCCCACACCAAGCGGGGCGTCGGGCTGGGCACGGTCGTCGAGGGACTGTGGCGGGCGCTGGGCAGCAGCGAGGCCGACCACGGGGTCTCCACCCGGCTCATCATGTGCTTCCTGCGCGACGACTCCGCCGAGTCGGCCATGGAGACGCTGCGGGCCGCCGAGCCGTATCTCGACCGGATCACCGGCGTCGGCCTGGACTCGGCCGAGGTCGGCCATCCGCCGGTGAAGTTCCGCGAGGTCTACGAGGCGGCCGCCCGGCTCGGGCTGCGGCGCGTCGCGCACGCCGGCGAGGAGGGCCCGCCCGCCTACATCACCGAGGCGCTGGACGTTCTCGGCGTCGAGCGCGTCGACCACGGGCTGCGCTGCATGGAGGACCCGGCGCTGGTCGAGCGGCTGGTGCGGGAGCGGGTGCCGCTGACCCTGTGCCCGCTGTCGAACGTGCGGCTGCGGACCGTCGACACCCTCGCCGACCACCCGCTGCCCGCGATGCTCGACGCCGGGCTGATGTGCACGGTCAACTCCGACGACCCGGCCTACTTCGGCGGGTACGCGGGCGACAACTTCGACGCGGTGCGCTCGGCGCTGGGCCTGGACCGGGAACGGCTCCGGGAGCTGGCCCGCAACTCCTTCCTCGCCTCCTTCCTGGAGGACGACGAGGAACTGCGGGCGCGGTATCTCGCCGAGGTGGCGGGCTACGCGTTCGGCTAGCCCGCCGGGCGGCCGCTCAGGTGGCGGCGGTCAGGCGGTCGGGGGCGGCCGGGGAGGCTTCGACGGTGTCCAGTGGGATCTCGACGACCTCGACCACCTCGACGACCTCCGCCGTCTCGGCGACCTCGCCGCTCGTGCGGGCCAGGCGGCCCAGCGCAACGGCCGTCATGGGGACGGAGACGACCAGCAGTCCCACCGCGAGGACCGCGCCCATGACCGGGAACCCGGCCCGCGCCGACAGCACGCTCCCGGCCAGCGGGCCCGCGGCCGTGCCCAGCGACGCCGCCGAACCCACGAGCACCGCCCAGCGGCCCCGTGGGTCGAGGGAGGCGGCGAGGCCGATGACGTACGACAGGACGATCGGGTAGATCGTGTTCCAGGCGATCTCGCCGGTCGCGAACGTCGGCAGATCGGTGGCGGACGCGCTGAGCGCGATGCAGCCCGCGATGAGGACCGTGCCGGCGCCGATCGGCAGGGCGAGGCCGAGCCGCGGGCCGAGCGCGCCCGCCCCGGTCACGCCGAGCAGCCCGGCGCCGAGCGCCACGGCGAACACCGCGCCGACCGTGGCCTCCGTCAACTGCGCCTGCGTGAGGCCGATCCGGCCGCTGACGCCCCACAGGGAGTTCTGGGCCAGGGACCAGCACAGCATGCAGCCGGCCAGGGCCAGGCCGGGACGCAGGTGGGGGAGCCGTGCGACGGGCCGGCGTGACTCGACCGTCGGCGCGTCGACCGGGATACGGCCCGTCAGCGGCCATACGGCGACGGCCGTGAGCGCGATGGCGGCCAGCGGCTGGCCATGGCCCGCACCGAGGTGCGGGACCGTCAGGTAGACGGCGCCCGCGAGGGCGGAGACGCCGAGCAGGCCGGCCGTGGTGGTCCGGTGGGGGTCCCGCTGGGCGGCGATACGGGTGGCCGCGACGGCAGTGGCCGTACCGGATCCGAAGCCGCCGACCAGGACGCCGAGGACGACGGCCGGGACGGCGTGCGCGAGGGCCGCGCCGCCGTAGCCGAGCAGGGCCAGGGTGAGGCCGATCCGGGCCGGCCTGCGGGCGCCGAAGCGATCCACGCGGGAGGCCAGCAGGAAGCCGGCCGAGGCCGAACTCAGCAGCAGCGCGCTGCCGACGGCACCGGCCTGGGTGGGGGAGAGCGGAAGTCCGGAGTCGAGCCTGCCGACGACGGTCGGCAGCAGATACGGAGCGAGGTACCCGGCCGTGAAAAGGGCAATGAGAGGCCAGGGGGTGGTGCGGGGGGCGAACACGGGCGGTCCCAGGGCATGCGAAAGGAGCGGCACAGAAAAAGGGGGAGGGGCGCATGCCGTCGACGGACAGGACCGCGCGGGCAATTTGTATCAAGCGGAGGGAGCCGCGAAGAAGTGGGGACGGAGTGATCTGAGGCACATTCCGTTTGCGGTGAGGGAAGGGGGGTAGTCGTGATGCTCGCCCGTGCCTCGTCGGGTACTCTCAGCTGCGCCAGTGCACCGAGCCGCCCCTGCCGCCGGGGGCCCTCGCCTCGATCTTCGCCCGGGTCTCCCGCAGCACCGCGACGATCCGCTCCTCGTGCGCGGCCGACAGCCGGGCCACCGGCACCGAGCAGCTGATCGCGTCCTGCGCCGGGGTGTCGTAGCGCAGCGCGAAGCCGAAGCCGACGATGCCGAGGACGCCCTCCTCGCGGTCGATCGACCAGCCGCGCGCCCGTACCTCGGCGAGGTCGGCGGCCAGCGCCTCGCGGCTGGTACGGGTGTTGGGGGTGAGTGCCCGGTAGGGGCCCTCGGGCAGGTCGCCGTCGGGGCGTTCGGCGAGCAGTGCCTTGCCCAGGGCGCCGACGTGCGCCGGCAGCCGGCGGCCGACCCGGCTGATCGTCCTGAGGTACTCGTGCGACTCGCGCGTCGCCAGGTACGCCACGTCCCGGCCGTCCAGCCGCGCCAGGTGGATCGTCTCGCCCAGCGCCTGCGACGCCTCGTCGAGGTACGGGCGCACCAGGCGCACACGCGGGTCGGAGTCGAGGTAGCTGGTGCCGGTGAGCAGGGCGTGGATGCCGATGCCGTAGAGCGAGCCGGTGACATCGGTGCGGACCCAGCCGCGCGAGATCAGGGTCTGGAGCAGCGCGTACATGGAGCTGCGCGGCACCTCCAGCTCGTCGGCCAGCTCCTGGAGACGCGCGGGCCGGTCGCCGCGCGAGGCGAGGAGTTCGAGGAGCTCGACCGTGCGCGCCGCGGACTTCACCTCGCGTACGCCGCCTGTCTCTGACATGGGCCGATCGTAATCGGACGGGCCGTGCGATTGACGGTCACCGTTCGCGTATCTAATCTCAGTTCTTATACGTGGAAGGCGTCCACATGGGGAGATGACAGGGTGAGCCTCAAGACGGACACGGACACGATCCGCCGGCTGCGGCACGGCATGACACGCGGCGTGCTGTCGTTCCCGCTGACGAGCTTCCACGACGACGGCTCGCTGGACGCGGACGGCTGCCGCGCCCATGTCGCCGCCCAGCTCGCCACCGAACCCGGCGCGGTCTTCCCCGCCTGCGGCACCGGCGAGTTCTTCTCGCTGGACGAGGACGAGTACCGCGTCGTCGTCACCGCGGCCGTCGAGGAGGCCGGCGGCCGGGTGCCCGTGGTGGCCGGGGCCGGGTACGGCTGGGCACAGGCCGCCCGGTTCGCGCGGATCGCCGAGGAGGCCGGCGCCGACGCCCTCCTCGTCCTGCCGCACTACCTCGTCGCCGCCCCGCAGGACGGCCTGGTCGCCCAGCTGGAGCAGCTCGCGGCCCGGACCCGGCTGCCGCTGATCGCCTACCAGCGGGGCCAGGTCGCCTTCACCGCCGACTCGTTGCGCCGCATCGTGCGCATCCCCGGCGTCATCGGCATCAAGGACGGCCACAGCGACCTCGACCGCCTCCAGCGCCTCACCCTGGCCGCGCCCGAGGGCTTCCTGTTCTTCAACGGCGCCGCCACCGCCGAGATCCAGGCCCGCGCCTACGCCACCGTCGGCGTCCCCGCCTACTCCTCCGCCGTGCACGCCTTCGCCCCCGAGATCGCGAACGCCTTCTTCGCCGCCCTGCGCGACGGCGACCACGGCTTCGCCGACAAGCTGCTGCGCGACTTCTACGTCCCGCTCGTCGAACTGCGCGACCGGGTGCCCGGCTACGCGGTCTCCCTGGTGAAGGCGGCCGCCCGGCTGCGCGGCCGCCCCGTCGGACCCGTGCGCGCCCCGCTCACCGACCCCTCGCCCGGCGACCTGGCCGAGCTCAGGGCCCTGCTCGTCACCGGACTCGACCTCGTGGGAGCCGTGCTGTGAACCTCACCATCACGGGCGTACGACTGACGCCGATCCTGGTCGCCGACCCGCCGCTGCTGAACACCCAGGGCGTCCACCAGCCGTACACGCCCCGCCTGATCGTGGAGGTCGAGACGGCCGACGGGATCACCGGTGTCGGCGAGACATACGGCGACACCAAGTACCTGGAGCCGGCGCGGCTCTTCGCGCGGAAGCTGGTCGGACGCGAGGTCACGGACCTGAACGGCCTGTTCGCCGTCGCCGACGAGGTGGCCGTCGACCGGTCCCGGGTCTCGGGCCAGGTCGACGTCGGCGGGCTGCGCGGTGTCCAGACCGCCGACAAGCTGCGGCTGTCCGTCGTCTCCGGCTTCGAGGTCGCCTGCCTCGACGCCCTCGGCAAGGCGCTCGGGCTGCCCGTGCACGCCCTGCTCGGCGGCAAGGTGCGGGACGCGGTCGAGTACAGCGCGTACCTGTTCTACAAGTGGGCCGGCCATCCGGAGGGCGTGCCCGCCCGGAAGGACGACTGGGGCGCCGCCGTCGACCCGGCCGGGGTCGTCGAGCAGGCGCGCAGGTTCAAGGAGACGTACGGCTTCACGTCCTTCAAGCTCAAGGGCGGCGTCTTCCCGCCGGACGAGGAGATCGCGGCCGTCCGGGCGCTCGCCGAGGCCTTTCCCGGGCATCCGCTGCGCCTCGACCCCAACGGGGCCTGGTCGGTGGAGACCTCGCTGAGGGTGGCGCGGGAGCTCGGTGACGTCCTGGAGTACCTGGAGGACCCCACCCTCGGCACGGCCGGCATGGCCGAGGTCGCCGCGCGCACCGGCGTCCCGCTGGCGACCAACATGTGCGTGACGACGTTCGCGGAGATCAAGGAGGCGTTCGCGTCGGACGCCGTGCAGGTGGTCCTCTCCGACCACCACTACTGGGGCGGGTTGCGCAACACCCGGCAGCTGGCGGCGATCTGCCGCACCTTCGGCGTCGGGGTGTCCATGCACTCCAACACCCACCTCGGCATCTCCCTGGCCGCGATGACCCACGTGGCGGCCACCGTGCCGGACCTCCACCACGCCTGCGACTCCCACTACCCCTGGCAGTCCGAGGACGTCCTCACCGAGCGCCTCACCTTCGAGGGCGGCAAGGTCGCCGTGCCGGACGGCCCCGGCCTCGGCGTCGAACTCGACCGGACCCGCCTCGCCGAGCTGCACCGCCGGTGGCTCGATGACGACGGCACCCTCAGGGACCGCGACGACGCGGCGGCGATGCGGATCGCGGAACCGGGCTGGGTCACACCGCGGGTGCCGCGCTGGTAGAGGCGGTCCGGGGCGGGCAGCGGCCGCTCCACCTGGACGGACGGGCGGCTCGGGCAAGATCGTGGTGGCGTTGTCAGTGGCTTGGTGCACACTGGCCAGATCGGCACCACGTCAGGGAGCGCACCGTGACCACGCCCACCGCGCCCACCGGAAGAGGACCCTCGCCCCAGCGGCCGTCGGCCATGGCGGCGGGACCGTACCGCCGCGCCCAGGTCGACCCGCTCGCCGGCCTGCGCGTGCCCGCCGACCCGCCCTGGGACGTGTACCTCACCGGCACCGTCTTCCTGGACATCATCTTCACCGGCCTCGACTCCGCCCCGGTGCGCGGGACCGAGTCCTGGGCGCGCGGCATGGGCTCCAGCCCCGGCGGCGTGGCGAACATGGCCACCGCCCTGGCCCGCCTCGGCCTGCGGACGTCACTCGCGGCGGCCTTCGGCGACGACCACTACGGCGACTACTGCTGGGACGCGCTGGAGCAGGGCGAGGGCATCGACCTCTCGCCGTCGCGCACGGTCCCGGGCTGGCACTCGCCCGTCACGGTGTCGATGGCCTACGAGGGGGAGCGCACGATGGTCTCCCACGGCCACGAACCGCCCCCCGAGCCCGTGCCCCTGCCCGAGGGGGCACCGGAGTGCCCGCCGCGCGCCCGTGCCGCCGTGGCCTCCCTGGTGCCGGGCACCCGAGCACCCTGGATCGCGCAGGCCGCGAGCAAGGGCACCCGGATCTTCGCCGACGTCGGCTGGGACGACACCGGGGCGTGGGACCTGGCGGGGCTGGCGGACCTGGAGCACTGCGAGGCGTTCCTGCCGAACGCCCAGGAGGCGATGCGGTACACGCGCACCGACTGCCCCCGCAAGGCGGCCCACGCCCTGACCGAGCACGTCCCGGTGGCGGTCGTCACCCTCGGCGCGGAGGGCGCGTACGCGGTGGACGGCAGGACCGGGGAGACCGCCGTCGTCCCGGCCATCGCGGTGGAGGCCCTGGACCCGACCGGTGCCGGTGACGTCTTCGTCGCCGGGTTCGTCACCGGCACCCTGGCCGACTGGCCGCTCGCCGACCGCCTCGCCTTCGCGGGCCTGACGGCCGCCCTCTCGGTCCAGGAGTTCGGCGGGTCCCTCTCCGCCCCCGGCTGGGCCGAGATCGGCGCCTGGTGGCGGCAGGTCCGCTCCCTCGACCGGCAGGACCCCGAGGCCCTGCGCCGGTACGCGTTCCTGACGGACCTCGTGCCGAAGGACGCGGAAAGACCCTGGCCGCTGCGCAGGGCGGTGCCGACGATCGGCTTCAGACGGTCGGCGTGAGCACGGCCCGGCCCAGGACGGCGTCGCCTGCGCCGGCACCGCGAAAGGCGCTGCGGGCAGCCGGCGGGAGAGCGGCCCGACTCAGCTCGGGGCCACCGGCTTCAGCACCACGAAGTCCGCCTTCGACGGGTCCACGCACACGGCCAGCCGGCCGACACCCTCGGCGTCCTCCGGACCCATCTGCACACTGCCGCCGTTCTCGGTGACCTTGGCGACCGCCGCGTCGCAGTCGTCGACGTTGAAGACCGGGTGCCAGTACGGCCGCCCGCCCGCCAGCGCGAGGTTCTCCGCCGGCAGCTCCATGAGACCGCCCTGCATCCGGTCCTCGGGCAGCCCGGCGGGCGTGATGATGGTGTACGCGCCACCGCCGCCCGGCAGTTCCATGTCGCCGTACCGCCAGCCGAAGATCCCGGCGTAGAACTCCTTCGCGGCCGCGGCGTCGGTCGTGTACAACTCGGTCCAGGACAGCGAGCCCGGCTCGTCCGCCAGCTCGAAGCCCGAGTTCTTCCCCGGCTGCCACACGGCGAACTGCCCGCCCAGCGGATCGGTGAACTGCGCCATCCGGCCCCAGTCCTCCAGGTCCATCGGCGCCACCCGCAACGTGCCGCCCGCGCTCTGCACCGCCTGCGCCGTGGCGTCCGCGTCCGTGACGGTGTAGTAGATCATCCAGGCCGAGCGCGCGCCCTCCTCGGTGAGCTTGCCGAGTCCGGCGACGGTCTTGCCGTCCTTCTTGAACATGCCGCCCTGGAATTCCTCGCTCTCCCCCATGGACTCGTAATCCCAGCCGAGCACCGCACCGTAGAAGGCCGCGGAGGCCCGGACGTCGGGAGCGCCGAGGTCGAGCCAGCAGGGGGAACCCGGGGCCTGGTCGGTGGTGATCATGACGATTCCCTTCCGCCGATCCTGTATGCCCTCAGCGTGACACCGGGCACTGACAACCGCCCGTCGGCTCCGCCCCGCGTCGAACCTCAGCCCGCCGTCACCGTGGTACGCACCGACCCGTCCGGCCCCGCCACCAGCACCGGCGTCCCCGGCCCGCCGAGGTCGCGTACCGCGGCCCGGTCCGCGTCCGAGGCGCCCTCCGCCTCCGTCACGACCGCCGCCGCCTCCAGCGACGTCGCCCCCGACGCCACCGCCATCGCCACCGCCGTCTGGAGCGCGCTCAGCTTCAGCGAGTCCAGGGCGACGGTCCCCGCGACATAGGTACGGCCCGTCTCGTCCCGTACGGCAGCACCCTCGGGCACGGCGTTGCGGGCCCGCGCGGAACGGGCCAGGGTGACGATCTTGCGGTCCTCGGGGTCGAGCGCGCTGTTGTCGGTCATGCGCTGAGCATACGTAGCGCCACCGGCCCTATCCGGCCACGGGGTACATCGCCCCGCGCCGGCCCTCCGGGGACGCCAGCCACTCCAGCTTGGCCGCGGTGTTCGCCTCGTCCAGCGGTGTGTGCAGCACGATCGACAGATCGGGCCGCACCGGCATCCGCATCACGCTCGACTCCATGCACAGCAGCCCGACCAGCGGATGCTCCAGCTCCTTGCGGATCTGCCCGGCGTCCTCGATGTCCCGGCGCTCCCACAGCGCGGTGAACTCCGCGCTGGACTCCTTCGCCTCGGCCAGCACGGCCTGGAACCCCTCGTCGTCGGGGGAGGCCGAGCACACCGCGCGGAACTGCGCCACGACGGTTGCCGCGTTCGCCTCCCAGCTCCTGGAGCGCGAGCGGTACATCGGGTCGGTGAAGAAGTCGATCAGACAGTTCCACCGCTTGCCGGGGCGCATGCCGAGCACCGTCGCGGCCGCGTCGTTGTGCAGCACGCCGTTGTAGTACCTGTCCATGATGTGCGCCGGGTACGGCATCCACGTGTCGATCAGCCGCCGCAGCCCGTCGCACATGTCCTGCTTCCCGGGCGTCACTTCGGGCGCCGGCGGATTCAGCCCCGCCAGCAGATACAGGTGCCGGCGCTCGGCGTCGCTCAGCCGCAGCACCCGGCCGACGGAGTCCAGCACCTGCGGCGACACGGAGATCTCCCGCCCCTGCTCCAGCCACTGGTACCAGGAGGCGCCCACCCCGGCCAGCACGGCGACCTCCTCGCGCCGCAGCCCCGGTGTCCGGCGTCGCGCGCCACCGTCGGGCAGTCCCGCCTCGCCCGGTGTCACCCGGGCCCGCCTGCTCATCAGGAACTCGCGCAGCTCGCGCCGCCGATGACTCTTCAGCGTGCCCTCGGACACGTACCGATCCCCCCTGATCGCGTTGGCTGGTGGTGCCACCACCAGCACAACTTCCCGCTCCCCACGGCTATTCCGACGCCGGCAGGCTCTTGCCCATGGCGATCGACACTCCCTCACCCACCTCCCCGCCCACCCCCGCGCCGCTGCCCGACACCCCCCGGATGCCGACGCGCGACAGACTCGTCCTGTTCGTCCTGTGCGCCGCCCAGTTCATGGTCGCGCTCGACTTCTCCGTGCTGAACGTCGCCCTGCCCGTCCTCGGCGCCGACCTCGGCATGAGCCAGTCGGCACTCCAGTGGGCGGTCACCGCGTTCGCGCTGCCGTCCGGCGGCTTCCTGCTCCTGTTCGGCCGCATCGGCGACCTCTACGGCCGCCGCAGGCTGTTCCTCACCGGGCTCGCCCTGTTCGCCGCCGCCTCGGTGCTCGCGACATTCGCCTGGGACCCGGCGTCGTTCCTCGCCGGACGCGCCCTCCAGGGTCTCGGTGCGGCGGTCATCGTCCCGACCGGTATGTCCCTGCTGACGACCACGTTCGCCGAGGGCCCCGCCCGCGACCGGGCGCTCGGCATCTCCGGGACGCTGATGTCCCTCGGCTTCACCATCGGCATGGTGGCCGGCGGCATCCTGACCGACGCGCTCGGCTGGCGCTCCACGATGGGCCTGCTCGCGGTCTTCGCCCTGGTCGTGCTGCCCCTCGCGCCCGGCCTGCTGCCCGAGTCCCGCACCCCGGAGCGCCCGCACCTCGACGTCCCCGGCGCGATCACCGTCACCGGCGGTCTGCTGTCCCTGATCTACGCCCTGACGACGGCCGCCGACCACGGCTTCGCCCGCGCCGACGTCATCGCGACCCTGATCGCCGGCCTCGCGCTGCTCGCCGCCTTCGTGGTCGTGGAGTCCCGCACCGCCGCTCCGCTGGTCTCCCTGCCCATGCTGCGCCGCCGCACGGTGGCGTGGGGCAACGTCGGCGGCCTTGTCACCTTCTCGATGATGTCGACAGTGATCTTCGTGCTCACCCTGTACCTCCAGGAGATCCTGCGCCTGTCGGCCTGGGAGACAGGTCTGGTCTTCGGCGTCCAGGGCGTGGTCTCGGTCGTCGCGGGCGCGTTCACCCCGAGGTTCGTCAGCCGCCTCGGCGCCCGCCGCACCCTGGTCCTCTCCCTCACGGGGCAGGGCGGCTTCATCTCCGCGCTGGTGTTCCTGAACACCGAGACCTGGTCCGTCTGGCTCGCCACGGCCGCCGTGTCGCTGGCCAGCATGTTCCACCTGGGCGCGATCATCTCCTACGGCCTGACGGTCACCTCCGGCGTCCCGAACGAGGAACAGGGCCTGGCGACCGGCCTGGTCACCTCCACCCAGCAGATCGGCCTCACGGTCGGCATCCCCCTGCTCGGCGTCCTCGCCACCACCGCGGGTGACCTGCTGTCCGGCACCCGCACGGCGATGGCCTTGAACGCGGCGATCGTCCTGACCGCCGCGGCACTTGTCGGCCTCGGACTGCGCGTTCGGCGGACGGCCGGGTCAGGGGCGGTCGAGGCGGAGGCGCTCGGCTCTCGGTAGACCGGCGACGACCAGGTCGTAGGAGTCCTCGACGAGCTCCCGGACGAGGCGGTCCGGGAGCTCGCCGTCGGCCGTGACGGTGTTCCAGTGCCGTTTGTTCATGTGGTACCCGGGGATGATCAGGCCGGGGTGCTCGCCGCGCAGGCGGACCGCGTCGTCCGGGTCGCACTTGAGGTTGACCGTCAGGGGGCGGGCGTCCAGGTTCGTCAGGGCGAAGAGCTTGCCGAGGACCTTGAAGACCGAGGTCTCCGGATTGAAGGGGAAGTCCTCCACGGCCGCGTTGAACGACAGGCAGAAGGCGCGCAGTTCCTGGGGGGTCACACGGACTCCTTCTCCTCCTCCGGGGGCACGAGGGGACCCACCGGCACGACGAGCACGGTCACGATCTTGTTCCGGCGGCCGGCCGCAGCCTCCGCCGTCAGCCTCAGCGCGCGGCCGTCCGGCAGCTCCACCACCGACGACGCCCCGGCGATCGGGACCCGGCCCAGCGCTTTCGCCAGCAGACCGCCGACCGTCTCCACGTCCTCGTCGTCGTACTCGTCGAGGCCGTACAGCTCGCCCAGGTCGGTGATGTCCAGGCGGGCGGTGACGCGGTAGCGGTCCTCGCCCAGCTCCTCCACCGGCGGCAGCTCACGGTCGTACTCGTCGGTGATCTCGCCGACGATCTCCTCGAGGATGTCCTCGATGGTGACGATGCCGGCGGTGCCGCCGTACTCGTCGATGACCACGGCGACGTGATTGCGCTCCTTCTGCATCTCGCGCAGCAGGTCACCGGCGTTCTTGGTGTCGGGCACGAAGAACGCGGGCCGCATCGCCGTCGACACCAGCTCGCTCTCCGCGTCCCGGGAGATGTGCGTCTTGCGGGTGAGGTCCTTCAGGTACACCATCCCGACCACGTCGTCCTCGCTCTCCCCGACGACCGGGATCCGCGAGAAACCGGAGCGCAGGGCGAGGGTGAGGGCCTGCCGGATGGTCTTGTAGCGCTCGATGACGACGAGGTCGGTGCGCGGCACCATGACCTCGCGCACGAGGGTGTCGCCGAGCTCGAAGACCGAGTGCACCATGCGGCGCTCCTCGTCCTCGATCAGCGACTCCTTCTCGGCGAGGTCGACCAGCGCGCGCAGCTCCGCCTCGGAGGCGAACGGGCCGCGCCGGAAGCCCTTGCCGGGGGTCAGCGCGTTGCCGATGAGGATCAGCAGATAAGGGATCGGGCCCATGACGCGGGCCAGCGGCAGCAGGATGTACGCCGCCGCCGTCGCCGTGTTCAGCGGGTGCTGGCGGCCGATGGTGCGCGGGGACACCCCGACGGCGACGTACGACACCAGGACCATCACGGCTATGGCGACCAGCAGCGCCTCGGTGGTGCTGTCGAACTCCTGCAGACAGGCGTACGTGACCAGCGCGGCGGCGGCCATCTCGCAGGCCACGCGCACCAGCAGCGCCACGTTCAGATAGCGCGTCGGGTCGGCGGCGACGAGCGCGAGCTTCTCGCTCCCGCGCCGCCCGCTGCGTACGGCCTCCTCGGCACGGAAGCTGGAGACGCGCGCCAGGCCCGCCTCCGCGCAGGCGGCGAGCCAGGCGACGACCACCAGGGCGATGGCGCCTGAGACGAGGGCGGGACTCATGACACGGTCGGGGCCGGGGAGGGACCGGTCAGGCCCTTCTCCGCGCGCCAGCCGTCCACGATGGCCGCCTGGAGACCGAACATCTCGGCCTTCTCGTCGGGCTCCTCGTGGTCGTACCCGAGGAGGTGCAGCACACCGTGGACGGTGAGCAGCTGGAGCTCCTCGTCCATGGTGTGCTGCGTGGGTGCCTCGGCCCCCTGCTTGGCGGCGACCTCGGGGCAGAGCACGATGTCGCCGAGCAGCCCCTGCGGCGGCTCGTCGTCGTCCTTCGACGGCGGGCGCAGCTCGTCCATCGGGAAGGACATGACATCCGTGGGCCCCGGCAGGTCCATCCACTGGATGTGGAGCTGCTCCATGGCGTCGGCGTCCACGACGATCACCGAGAGCTCGGAGAGCGGGTGGATGCGCATCCGAGCGAGCGCGTAGCGGGCGATGTCGAGGATCGCCTGCTCATCGACCTCGGTGCCGGACTCGTTGTTGACGTCGATCGACATGGGCTTGCGTGTTCTCTACTTCCCCTTGTGCCCGGCCTTGCCGCGGCCCTTGTGCGTGCCGTTCCGGGTGCCGTGCGTGCTGTCGTACTTCTCGTAGGCGTCGACGATACGGCCGACCAGCTTGTGCCGGACGACATCCTGCGACGACAGCCGGGAGAAGTGGACGTCCGCAACGCCGTCCAGGATGTCCTGCACCTGCCGCAGACCGGACTTGGTGCCGTCCGGGAGGTCGACCTGGGTCACGTCACCGGTGATGACTATCTTCGAGTCGAAGCCGAGGCGGGTGAGGAACATCTTCATCTGCTCGGGGCTGGTGTTCTGGGCCTCGTCCAGGATGATGAAGGCGTCGTTCAGGGTGCGACCGCGCATATATGCCAGCGGCGCCACCTCAATGGTCCCCGCCGCCATCAACCGCGGAATCGAGTCCGGGTCGAGCATGTCGTGCAGCGCGTCGTACAGCGGCCGCAGGTACGGGTCGATCTTCTCGTAGAGCGTGCCGGGCAGGAAGCCGAGCCGCTCGCCCGCCTCCACCGCGGGGCGGGTCAGGATGATGCGGTTGACCTGCTTCGACTGGAGGGCCTGTACGGCCTTGGCCATGGCGAGGTAGGTCTTGCCCGTGCCGGCGGGGCCGATGCCGAAGACGATCGTGTGCTTGTCGATGGCGTCGACATAGCGCTTCTGGTTGAGGGTCTTCGGGCGGATCGTGCGGCCGCGGGAGGAGAGGATGTTCTGGGTGAGGACCTCGGCCGGGGTCTCCTCCGGCCCCTCCCCGTTCTCACTGGCTCTGAGCATGGCGATCGAGCGTTCCACTGCGTCCTCCGTCATCGGTTGCCCGGTGCGGAGCACCAGCATCATCTCGTCGAACAGGCGCTGTACGAGGGCGACTTCCGCGGAGTCGCCGACCGCGCTGATCTCATTGCCCCGGACATGGATGTCGGTCGCCGGGAAGGCCGTCTCGATCACGCGCAGCAGGGAGTCGCCGGACCCCAGCACGGTCACCATGGGGTGCTGGGCGGGGACGGTGAACTGTGCTCTCGCCTGCCCCTGCGCGGGTGTGTGAGCTGTGGGTGTCTGAGTCATGGGCCGGCTCGTAGGCCTTGCTCGTCCTCCTCGATACGACTCGCCCGCCACATGGGCGGCCTGGCGATTTCAAGGGTACGCCGGGGGACTGACAGTGCCGTAGGCCTTTTCCGGGGGAGGGCCGGGAGGGGAGGGCCGGGGAAGCGGGGGCGGGCCCGGGAAGCTCAGAAGCCCAGCTTGCGCAGCTGGCGGGGGTCGCGCTGCCAGTCCTTGGCCACCTTGACGTGGAGGTCCAGGAAGACCGGTGTGCCGAGGAGGGCCTCGATCTGCTTGCGGGACTTGATGCCGACGTCCTTCAGGCGCTTGCCCTTGGGGCCGATGATGATGCCCTTCTGGCTGGGGCGCTCGATGTAGACGAAGGCGTGGATGTCGAGCAGGGGCCTGTCGGCCGGGCGGTCCTCGCGGGGGAGCATCTCCTCGACCACGACGGCGATGGAGTGCGGCAGCTCGTCGCGGACGCCCTCCAGCGCGGCCTCCCGGATCAGCTCCGCGATCATGACCTGCTCGGGCTCGTCGGTGAGGTCGCCCTCGGGGTAGAGCGCGGGCCCCTCCGGCAGCAGCGGGACGATCAGGTCGGCCAGCAAACCCACCTGCTTGTCGCCGACCGCCGAGACGGGCACGATCTCGGCCCACTCGAAGCCGAGCTCCTTGCCGAGCCGGTCGATCGCGATCAGCTGTTCGGCCAGGGTCTTCGAGTCCACCAGGTCGGTCTTCGTGACGATCGCGACCTTCGGCGTCTTCTTGATCGACGCCAGTTCCTTCGCGATGAACCGGTCACCGGGGCCGAGCTTCTCGTTCGCCGGCAGGCAGAAGCCGATCACGTCGACCTCGGCCCAGGTCGTACGCACGACGTCGTTCAGCCGCTGGCCGAGCAGTGTGCGCGGCTTGTGCAGCCCGGGGGTGTCGACCAGGATCAGCTGGGCGTCGGGCCGGTGCACGATCCCCCGCACCGTGTGCCGCGTGGTCTGCGGCTGGTTCGCGGTGATCGCCACCTTCTGGCCGACCAGAGCGTTCGTGAGGGTGGACTTGCCCGCGTTGGGGCGGCCCACGAAGCAGGCGAAGCCGGCGCGGTGGGGGGCCTCGGACGGCTCGGATGACTGATGGCGAACGCTCATGGCGCCCATTCTCCCTGATCCACAAGCCCCTGCCGCACAAGGGAGCGACCGTCCCCCGTCCTGTGAGCTTCCGGAAACCCTCACGCAATGAAACCTCGTGGAAACACATCCGTACGCGACCAGAAACGCGAGCCCGTGAATCTCTGACGAGCCCCCACCCGGTTGGAGACCACCGTGCCCCTCGCCGCCGCAGGCGTCGACACCGGCGACACCGCCTGGCTGCTCGCCGCCACCGCGCTCGTCCTGCTGATGACCCCGGGCCTGGCCCTCTTCTACGGCGGCATGGTCCGCACGAAGAGCGTCCTCAACATGCTGATGATGAGCTTCGTGTCCATCGCGCTGGTCACCGTCGTGTGGCTGGTCTGCGGGTACGCGCTCGCCTTCGGTGACGACGCCGGCGGCGGGCTGATCGGCGGCCTCGACCACCTCGGCATGGCCGGTATCGGACCGGACAGCGTGCAGGGAACCGTCCCGACCCTGCTCTTCGCCACCTTCCAGCTCACCTTCGCGATCATCACCGCCGCCCTGGTCAGCGGCGCCGTCGCGGACCGGGCCAAATTCGGGGCGTGGCTGGTGTTCGTGCCGGTGTGGGCACTCCTCGTATACGTTCCGGTCGCCCACTGGACCTGGGGCCCCGGTGGCTGGATCCTCGACGGTCTCGGCGCCCTCGACTTCGCGGGCGGTCTGCCCGTCGAGATCACCTCGGGCGCCTCGGGCCTGGCGCTCTGCCTGGTCCTCGGCCCGCGGCTCGGCTTCAAGAAGGACGCGATGCGCCCGCACAACCTGCCGATGGTCGTGCTCGGCGCCGGTCTGCTCTGGTTCGGCTGGTTCGGGTTCAACGCCGGCTCCGCCCTCGGTGCCAACGGCCTCGCCGCCGCCGTCTTCCTCAACACGCTCGCCGCCGGCTGCACCGGTCTGCTCGGCTGGCTCCTCGTCGAGCACAAGCGCGACGGCCACCCCACCACCCTGGGCGCGGCCTCCGGCGCGGTCGCCGGACTCGTCGCCATCACCCCGTCCTGCGGCTCGGTCTCCCTGCTCGGCGCGCTGGTCATCGGCCTGGCCGCGGGCGTCGTCTGCTCCTACGCCGTGAGCTGGAAGTTCAAGCTGCACTACGACGACTCCCTGGACGTCGTCGGCGTGCACCTGGTCGGTGGCGTCGTCGGCACCCTGCTGATCGGCGTCTTCGCGACGGCCTCCATGACGGGCGGCACCGAGGGCCTGCTGCACGGTGGCGGGTTCGCGCAGCTCGGCAAGCAGCTGGTGGCGATCGTGGCGGTGGGGGCGTACGCCTTCCTCGTCACCTTCGGCATCGGCAAGCTGATCGACAGGGTCATGGGCTTCCGGGCGAGCGAGGAGCAGGAGCACACCGGCCTGGACCTTACGGTGCACGCCGAGACCGCCTACGATCACGGGGTCCTGGGGCACGGAGCCCCGGTCACCGCGTCCGTGTCCCCGTCCGCTCCCGCCGCGCAGAAGGTCAAGAAGCAGGCATGAAGCTCATCACCGCGATCGTCAAGCCGTACCGGCTCGACGAGGTCAAGACCGCTCTCCAGGAGATCGGTGTGCAGGGCCTGACCGTGACCGAGGCCAGCGGCTACGGCCGGCAGCGCGGCCACACCGAGGTGTACCGGGGCGCGGAGTACCAGGTCGACCTGGTGCCGAAGGTCCGGATCGAGGTCGTCGTGGACGACGCGGCGGCCGAGGACGTCATCGACGCCATCGTGAAGGCCGCACAGACCGGCAAGATCGGCGACGGCAAGGTCTGGGCGCTCCCGGTCGACACCGTCGTACGGGTACGCACGGGCGAGCGCGGCCCCGACGCGCTGTAGTCGGCCCACAGCGCCGGGACCGCGCCCTTCTCACCGGATCACACGGTTCAGTCGAACACGAACGGGCCCGGCGACTGCGGCCCGGTCGCCGTGCACGTGATGGTGATGCCGAAGACGGTCATCTGCAACGAGCCGCCGAAGGCCTCAAGGCTGTCCCCGGAGGCGACGGTGCCGCTGAGCGGACCGACCTGGACGGGGTCGCCGGCGGCCATCGCCGGGTTCTCGGTGCCGGAGAAGGCGACGGTGCCGCCGCTCGCCCTGACCAGAGTGAGCGTCGAGGCGATGGAGTCCTCGGACAGCGCGATGGGCGCGGTGATCGCGGACGAGTTGACGGTGACGGTGGCGGCCGTGCCGCTCTGCGTCGCGGTGATGCTTGCCTCGCCGCCGCCGAAGCTGCCGCAGTCGGCGGTGATCGTCGCGGTGGCGGGGGTGACGGCGAGGGCGGCGGGTGCGAAGGCGAGGCCGGTGACGGCGAGGGCCCCGGCCGTCAGGGCCGCACCTGCTCCGATACGCGTTCGTCTCATGGGATGGGCTCCCTTTCGGGGTGGGGGAATTCCGTGGGGGGACAGCTCGGCAGGTGGGTGCGGGCACGCTGCGGGGCGAGCTGAGAACTGAGAGTTGAGAGTTGAGATCTGACGGCCCGTCGGAACCGTCGTTTCCATTGATGCGCCTGGGGCGAGGGTCGGCAAGGGTGATTTCCGGCCTCAACTACCGACGGGTCAACTACCGCGTCCGATAAGGCAGTCGGCGGGTCCGTCGTCGCGGTCAGCTCCTGCTGGGCGACATGTCCTGCAGGCCCACCACACGCAGCAGCTGGAGGCGTTCGTAGGCGTCCGTGCCGGGTCGGGCCGAGTGCACGACCAGGAGGTGGTGGTGCTGGTGGCTGACCATGACCTCGCAGTCCAGCTCCACCAGGCCGACCAGCGGGTGCAGGAAACGCTTGGTCGCCTGGTCGCGCCGGGACACCTCGTGCTCGTCCCACAGCCGGGCGAACTCCTCGCTGCCCGCCCGCAGTTCGGCGACCAGCCCGGTCGGCTCCGGGTCGTCGGGGCGGGCCGCGGCCACCGCGCGCAGGCCGGCCACATGGGCCCGGGCGTGGCCCGCCCAGTCCTCCTCCGGGATGAGCGTGCGCGCGGCCGGGTCGAGGAAGAACAGCCGGATCAGGTTGCGCTCGCGCCGCGGCCGGGACATCACGTCACCGACCAGCGCCCTGGCCATCGCGTTCTGCGCCAGCACCTCACCGCAGTCGTTCACCACCTGCGCCGGTGAGTCGTGCAGCCGGTCCAGGATCAGCAGCAGTCCCGGGCGCACATGCGCCGACGCCGTCTCGCGCCGCGGCGGCTCCTCGCCGGCCAGGTGGAACAGATGGTCCTGCTCGACGTCGGTCAGGCGCAGCGCGCGGCCCAGCGCGGTGAGCATCTGACGGGACGGGCGCGGGCCCCGGGACTGTTCCAGCCGGGTGTAGTAGTCCACCGACATGCCCGCCAGCTGCGCCACCTCCTCGCGGCGCAGGCCCGGTGTCCGGCGCCGGGAGCCGGGCGCGAGGCCCACGTCCGACGGGGTCAGCCGGGCGCGGCCCCGGCGCAGGAAGTCGGCGAGTTCGGCTCGGTTCACCCCTCCAGCCTGCGGCACGGCGCGCGCCTTATCCAGGGACTGCCGATCCCCTGATCAACGGGTCTCTCCCGCCCGCACCGGCCCCGCCCGAGGGTGGTCGGTGACGAGAGGAGCAGATCATGCAGACATTGGTGACGGGTACGACGGGACAGGTCGGCCGGCGTTTCGTGCCGAGGCTGCTGGCGCAGGCCAGGGCGGGGGAGCAGGTCAGGGTCCTGGTCCGGGACGCGGCACGGGGCGAGCCGTTCGCCGGGCTGGGCGCCGAGGTCGTCGTCGGCGACCTGCGGGACGCGGACGTGCTGGGCAAGGCGGTCGCCGGGGTCGACGCGGTGATCAACGTCGCGGCGGCCTTCCGGGGCGTGCCCGACGAGGAGGCGCGGGCGGTCAACCGGGACGCGGCCATCGAACTGGGCCGCGCCGCGCAGACCGCCGGGGTGCGCAGGTTCGTGCAGGTCAGCACCGGTCTGGTGTACGGCACGGGGCGCGGCCGCGCGCTGACCGAGGACGACGAGAGCCGGCCCGGCGGGGCGATGTGGGGTGCCTATCCGGAGTCGAAGGCACAGGCGGAGCGGGCCCTGCTCGCGCTGGACGGCATGGACGTACGCGTCGGCCGTCTTCCCTTCGTCTACGGCGAGGGCGATCCGCATCTCGCGCAGTCCCTGATGTGGGCGGGGAACTGGGCTGCGACCCAGCGGTTGCACATGGGGCACCATGCGGATGTCGCGCAGGGGCTGCTGCGGTTGCTGCATGCGCCGGGGATCGCGGGCGGCGTGTACAACATCGCCGACGACGTGCCTGTGACGGCGGTCGAGTTGCATCAGCTGAACGGGGTCGAGATCCCCCAGGAACTGTATGCCCGCACGGACCCCGACCCTTGGCTGGCGGTCATGTCCACCGAGCGGATCCGGCGGGAGCTGGGGTACCGGCCGCTGTTTCCGTCGGTCTACGCGGCTCGGGACGCCGGAGCGCTCTGAATCGGGCCGGTGGTCGTGTGCGGGTCCGTTGTGGCTGGTCGCGCCGGCGCGGCGGAGCCGCAAATCCCATGCAGCCCCGCGCCCCTCTGGGGCGGCGCCGAACCGTTGGCCGTCTAGTCCACGCCCTTGATCCGCCCCACCAGCACCGCCCCCGCCACCCCGATCACCGCCGCCACCGCGTACAGCATCCGGTAGCCGCCCAGGTACGTCACGATCGGGGCGGCGAGGGCCGGGGCCGCCACCTGGGGGAGGGCGTTGGCCACGTTGATCACGCCCAGGTCCTTGCCGCGGTCCCGGGCCTTGGGCAGGACGTCCGTCATCAGGGCGAAGTCGACCGACATGAAGACGCCGAGGCCGACGCCGAGCAGGGCCGCCACCACGATCGCGCTCGGCCAGGTCTGCCAGGCCGCGAGGAGGGCGGTGGCCGCCGCCATCAGGACGCCGGACCAGTGCACGAAGGGCTTGCGGCGGCCCACCCGGTCCGACCACATGCCGCCCACCACGACCGTGGCCAGCAGGGACACGGCGTTCACCGCGGTCAGGATCAGCACGCCCTGCTCGGGGTCGTCGTGGTGGAGGCGGTCCCGCAGGTAGTAGAGCAGGTAGAGGATCACCAGCGCGTTGCTGAGGTTGATCAGGAAGCGGGTCAGCCAGGCCCAGCCGAAGTCCGGAAACCGGCGCGGGCTCAGCCAGAAGCCGCGCGTGAAGGAGCGCCATGACCAGGCCGGCCGGTCCGCGGCCGGCAGCCGGAGATCCCGGTACCGGAGCACGTACGGCAGCACCCCGGCCACGACGAACACCGCGCACGCCGCGTACCCCGCCGTGATCCCGCCGACCGCGGTCGCCAGGCCCGTCCCGGCGACCGCCCCGAGGATCTGCGCCGCCCCCAACCAGCCGCCCACAGCGCCCCGTTGGAGCCGCGGCACCCGGTCCGGCACGGCCGCCGTGACCGCCGCGAAGGCCGCGTTCAGGGTCAGCTGGACCAGGCACCAGCCGAGCGCCATCAGCCACAGCCCGTCCGCGCCCGCGAGCAGCAGCAACGACAGCGCCCCGCCCGCCGCCCCGGCCACGATCCACGGCGTACGCCGGCCCCGCCGGGCCGTGGTGCGGTCCGACAGCGCCCCGAAGAACGGGTTCGCCGCCAGCGACACCACCGCGCCCGCGCCCGTCACCCAGGCCAGCAGGGTCTCCTTCGCCATCCCCGTGCCGGGCGCGAAGTCCTCAGCCTGCTGGGCCAGCAGGATCTGCAGCGGGCCGTACCAGCCCACCCAGATCGCCACGTTGGCCAGCCCCAGCGCCGTCGTCCAGCCCCCGCCGACCCGGTCCGTGGGTTCGGCCAGGGCGTCGGCCGTCACCCCCGCGCCCGGACCTGCGCCCGGAGCACGTCCCGCAGCCAGCCGTACGACGCCTTGGGCGTCCGTTCCTGCGTCGCGTAGTCCACGTGGACCAGCCCGAACCGGCGCGCGTACCCCTCGGCCCACTCGAAGTTGTCGAGCAGCGACCACACGAAGTACCCGCGCACGTCCACGCCCGCCGCCACCGCCCGGTGCAGGGCGCGGATGTGGCCGTCCAGATAGGCGATCCGCTCCTGGTCGTCGACGCCCTCGTACGAGCAGCCGTTCTCGGTGATGACGATCGGCGGGAGTCGGTCGCCGTAGCGGTCGCGGAAGGCCGTCAGCAGCTCCGTCAGGCCCTCGGGGACCACCGGCCACCCGAAGTCCGTCGTCGCCACGCCCTCGATCTCCCTCACCGAGAAGGGCAGTTCGGCGGGCATCGTCACGCCGCCGAAGTCGATCTCGGTGCCCTGCGGGGCGCCCACGCGGGTCGGGGCGTAGTAGTTGACGCCGTAGAAGTCGATCGGCTCGGCGATGACCTTCAGATCCGCCTCGACGTCGCCGGGCATCAACTCGCCGATGCCGTCCGGGTACCGCCCGAGCAGCAGGGGATCGGCGAACAGCCGGTTCAGGAGCAGGTCGTAGAAGTCCGCCGCCTCCAGGTCCGGCTGCTCCTGTGACGCCGGCCAGGTCGGGCCGTGCGAGTTGGCGATACCGATGTCGGTGGCGCCGGCCGCGCGCAGCGCCCGTACCGCCAGGCCGTGCCCCAGCAGCTGGTGGTGGGCGACCGGGAGGGCGTCGAAGAGCAGCCGCTTGCCGGGGGCGTGGGTGCCGAGGGCGTGGCCCAGCAGGGTGTGCTCGGCTGGTTCGTTGAGGGTGATCCACTTCTGCACGCGGTCGCCGAGGCGCTCGGCGACCACGGACACGTACTCGGCGAACCGCGCGGCCGTGTCCCGCTCCAGCCAGTCCAGCGTGAGGGGCAGGTCCCAGTGGAAGAGGGTCGGGACCGGGCGTACGCCCGCCGCGCACAGCTCGTCGACCAGACGGTCGTAGAAGTCGAGGCCCTTCGGGGCGTTCACCCGGGGCCAGGAGACCGAGAAGCGGTACCCGCCCACGCCCAGGCCGGCCAGCAGGGCCACGTCCTCGCGGTAGCGGTGGTAGTGGTCGCACGCCACCTCGGCCGTGGAGCCGTCCTTCACCGTTCCCGGCTCGGCCGTGAAGGCGTCCCACACGGACCGCTCGCGCTCGTCGACGGCGCCCTCGATCTGGTGGGCGGACGTCGAGACGCCCCACAGGAAACCGGCCGGGAAACGGGGTATCGGACGCTGCGCACCGCGCTCATCGATCGCCATGCGCCGGATCATCCGTACCGGTGGTAACGGAAGTCAACGCCCCGGCGTGAACTGCCCGTTACGCGCCTTCCTTGAGCACCCGGGTGATCAGCTTGCGCTGCTCCTCGGTGAGCCGTGGATCCGAGCAGTACACCGTCCGGCCGTCGACGGTGATCTGGTAGCTGAAGCCGTCCGGAACCCCGACGGGAGGTGTGCCCCGGCCGGACGCGACCGCGCTCTCGGCCAGGGCCTGCCACTGTGCCGCGTCGGGCCGCCCCGAGGTGTCCACCTCGGCGTACCGCTCGATGCCCGCGAATCCGCCCGTGCGCCGTACCTGAATACGCATGGTCCCTGTCTAGTACGGACCTACGGGATCCGCACCCCGACCTGCTCCCACGCCTTCGAAACGGCCTGAAGCTCCTCGCCGCCGTCGCCGAAGCGCTCGCGCGCGGCCTTCACGGTCAGCGCCGCGAAGTCGGTGAACATGGCCCGGTCCGACAGCTCGCCGCCGGTCAGCACGTCGTACCAGATCCGCCCGGCCTTCTCCCAGGCGTGGCCGCCGAGCGCGGTGGCGGCCAGGTAGAAGGCGTGGTTGGGGATGCCGGAGTTGATGTGGACGCCACCGTTGTCGCGGCCGGTGCGGACGTAGTCGGCCATGGTCGCGGGCTGCGGGTCCTTGCCGAGCACGTCGTCGTCGTACGCGCTGCCCGGCTCCTTCATGGAGCGCAGGGCCTTGCCGGAGACGCCGGCCGCGAGCAGTCCCGCGCCGATCAGCCAGTCGGCCTCGGCGGCGGTCTGGCCGAGCGTGTACTGCTTGATCAGGGAGCCGAAGACGTCCGACATCGACTCGTTCAGCGCGCCCGGCTGGCCGTAGTACGTGAGGTTGGCCGTGTACTGGGTGACGCCGTGGGCGAGCTCGTGGCCGATCACGTCGATCGGGATGGTGAAGTCGAGGAAGATCTCGCCGTCACCGTCGCCGAACACCATCTGCTCGCCGTTCCAGAAGGCGTTGTTGTAGTTCTCGTCGTAGTGGACGGTGGCGTCCAGCGGCAGGCCGTCGCCGTCGATGGAGTGGCGGGCGTAGGCCTTGAGGAAGAGCTCGAAGGTGGCGCCGAGCCCGGCGAAGGCTCGGTTGACCGTGGCGTCCTGGCCGGGCTCCGAGCCCTCGCCGCGGACCTCGGTGCCGGGCAGGGCGGTGCCGTGCCCGGCGTCGTAGATGGTGCGCAGCGGCCGGTCCGACGGTGCCTTCGCCGTCGGGGCGGCGGCGAGGGCGAACTCGGTCGTGACACGGCGGCGCCCGCGCAGCTCGCTGTCGCGCATCAGGGTGCGGCGGGCGGGATTGGCGAGTGCCGGGTCGTCGTTGCGGGCCAGTTTGTCCAGCACGTGGGGTGGTACGACGGTGCAGAAGACGGGCTCGAAGCCCCCGTTGGTCGTCATGTCCGGCACCATTGCACTGCGTGAGGTCGGTGTCACTAGCCGCAACCGTGATTGGTGAAATATGCGGATAGGGAGCGGCACGCTCCGTGACGAAGTGGTATGGCGCACGTTTTGCCCTTTTTATCCCTGGGGTCCCGCATACTGATACAGCGCCCCGCATCCGGAGAGGCTCGGCTAGCATGCTTCGCATCATGCGTTTCGGGCTGCTTCTTCTTAGCTGCCGCGGCGAGGGCCTGTAGTCCAGGTCGACTCCCTCCCCGCGGAGCTTCGCGTTGCGTCGTCGGCCGTCCTTGCCGGACATCCTGAGGAGCCCCGCAGACATGGCGAACCGCCAGCAGCCCAGCATCATGCCGATCCACAAGTACGGCCGCTACGAGCAGGTCGACATCCCCGACCGGACCTGGCCCGGCCGGCGCGTCACCGCCGCCCCCCGCTGGCTCTCCACCGACCTGCGTGACGGCAACCAGGCCCTGATCGACCCGATGTCGCCCGAGCGCAAGCGCCGGATGTTCGACCAGCTGGTCAAGATGGGCTACAAGGAGATCGAGGTCGGCTTCCCCGCCTCGGGCCAGACCGACTTCGACTTCGTACGCTCCATCATCGAGGAGCCCGGGGCCATCCCCGACGACGTCACCATCTCCGTACTGACCCAGGCCCGCGAGGACCTGATCGAGCGGACCGTGGAGTCCGTCAAGGGCGCCAAGCGCGCGACCGTCCACCTGTACAACGCCACCGCCCCGGTCTTCCGCCGGGTCGTCTTCCGCGGCTCCAAGGACGACATCAAGCAGATCGCCGTCGACGGCACCCGCCTGGTGATGGAGTACGCCGAGAAGCTGCTGGGCCCGGAGACCGAGTTCGGCTACCAGTACAGCCCGGAGATCTTCACCGACACCGAGCTGGACTTCGCGCTGGAGGTCTGCGAGGCGGTGATGGACGTCTACCAGCCCGGCCCCGGCCGCGAGATCATCCTCAACCTGCCCGCCACGGTGGAGCGTTCGACGCCGTCCACGCACGCGGACCGCTTCGAGTGGATGCACCGCAACCTGACGCGCCGCGAGCACGTCGTGCTGTCGGTCCACCCGCACAACGACCGCGGTACGGCCGTGGCCGCGGCCGAGCTGGCGCTGATGGCCGGCGCCGACCGCATCGAGGGCTGCCTGTTCGGCCAGGGCGAGCGCACCGGCAACGTCGACCTGGTCACCCTGGGCATGAACCTGTTCTCGCAGGGCGTCGACCCGCAGATCGACTTCTCCGACATCGACGAGATCCGTCGTACGTGGGAGTACTGCAACCAGATGGAGGTCCACCCGCGCCACCCGTACGTGGGCGACCTGGTCTACACGTCCTTCTCCGGCTCCCACCAGGACGCCATCAAGAAGGGCTTCGACGCGATGGAGGCCGACGCGGCCGCCCGCGGCGTCACGGTCGACGACATCGAGTGGGCCGTGCCCTACCTGCCGATCGACCCGAAGGACGTCGGCCGCTCCTACGAGGCCGTCATCCGCGTCAACTCGCAGTCCGGCAAGGGCGGTATCGCCTACGTCCTGAAGAACGACCACAAGCTGGACCTGCCGCGCCGGATGCAGATCGAGTTCTCGAAGCTGATCCAGGCCAAGACGGACGCCGAGGGCGGCGAGGTCACCGGCGGCGACATCTGGGCGGTCTTCCAGGACGAGTACCTGCCGAACCCCGAGAACCCGTGGGGCCGTGTCCAGGTCAAGAACGGTCAGTCGACCACCGACACGGACGGCGTGGACACGCTCAAGGTGGAGGCCACCGTCGACGGCGTCGACACGGTCCTGGCCGGTACCGGCAACGGTCCGATCTCGGCCTTCTTCGACGCCCTGGCGAAGATCGGCATCGACGCGCGGCTGCTGGACTACCAGGAGCACACGATGAGCGAGGGCGCGTCCGCGCAGGCCGCCTCGTACATCGAGTGCGCGATCGACGGCAAGGTCCTGTGGGGCATCGGCATCGACGCCAACACCACTCGTGCCTCGCTGAAGGCGGTCGTGTCGGCCGTCAACCGGGCGGCGCGTTGACGGTGTGCCCCGCCTTGGGCCCACTGACGAGTGAGTGAGTGCGGCGCCGTCGTGGCTGGTCGCGCAGTTCCCCGCGCCCCTCAGGGGCGCGGGGAACTGGCTGTTTTCGGCCATCGGCACGTGCAGGTCACGGAAAGGTCTCGTCCGGGGTACTGACTCCACGTCCGTGATGTGGCTAACATCACGCAAGCGCGGCGACGTTGCCGCGGGGTTTCGCGGAGGTGCGACGTGCTGCCAGGACGGGGACGAGACGGCCGTGCCGCCAGGCTTGCGCGCATCCTGGGCACCCGCACCGCATGGTCGGCCGTGGGCGACGGTGAGTTCTTCTGCCCCGGCTGCGGAGGCGACCGCAACTACCAGCGGCTGACCGGTCATCGCCGCTTCACGCTGCTCGGCGTGCCCGTGCTGCCGCGCGGCGAGACCGCCCCCGTGGTGGAGTGCGCGGCCTGCCGTCGGCACTTCGGCACCGAGGTCCTCGACCACCCGACCACCACCCGCTTCTCCGCGATGCTCCGCGACGCCGTCCACACGGTCGCCCTCGCGGTGCTGGCGGCGGGCGGCAGCTGCGCCCGCCCGTCCCTGGAGACCGCCGCGGCCACCGTGCGCGCGGCCGGCTTCGACGACTGCACGGAGGACCAGCTCAGCGCCCTGGTCGAGGCGCTGGCCGCCGACACCGGCCGTGTCTTCTCCGAGCCCTGCGGCGCCGGCCTCGCCATAGAGCTCCACGAGGCCCTGGACCCCCTCGCCCCGCACCTCGCCCCCGCCGGCCGCGAATCGATCCTCCTCCAGGGAGCCCGCATCGCCCTCGCCGACGGCCCCTACACCCCCGCCGAACGCGACGCCCTCGCGACGGTGGGCGCGGCCCTCACGATCTGCACCGACGACGTGACGAGCCTGCTGGCGGCAGCGGCCCGGACGCCTTCGTAGCCCCGGGACGAGCACCCGTACTCCCCCGGGAGTAATCGCAGCCCGGTGCCGCCCACGGCAGTAGCCCCCAACTCGCCCTCACGTCCGACGATTCAGCTCGCCCCCGACGGAAGTCTTGGAGTCGTCCAGACATCCGACCGGAAGGGGGCCCGTCTCATGGGGGCCGTAGGGACGAGTGCGCGGCGGCGGGGTGTGCCCTGGCTTGTGCTCGGGTTGTGGATCGTCGCCCTGGTGGCCGTGTCGCCGTTCGCGTCGAAGCTCGCGGACGTGCAGCGTGACCGGGCCGTGGACTATCTGCCGGCCAGCGCGGATTCCACGCAGGTGGCCAAGATCCAGGAGCGGCTGCCCGGCGGCGAGGCGACCGAGATGGTCGTCGTCTACCACCGCGACGGCGGGCTGACCGCCGGGGACCGGGCGACCGCCGCCGGGCAGATCGAGCGGATCGCGGGCGAGCACAGGCTCACCGGTGAACCGCACGGCGTGCCGTCGAGGGACGGGACCACCCTGATGTACCCGATCGCGAGCACCGAGCCGGGGACCGACGAGGAGGCACGCGACCGGCTCGTCAACGACGTCAGGGACGTCGCGAAGGGGAGCGACGGGCTGAGCGTCGAGGTCGGTGGGGCGGGGGCGCTGGCCACCGATGCGAGCGAGGTCTACGACTCGCTCGACGGGCCGCTGCTGTACACCACGGCCGCCGTCGTCGCGCTGCTGCTGATCGTCATCTACCGCAGCCCGTTCCTGTGGCTGGTGCCGCTCGCCGTGGCCGGCATGGCCGACTATCTGTCGATGGGCGTCGCCTACGGGCTCAACCAGGGCTTCGGGACGTCGGTTTCCGGTCAGAGCTCCGGGATCATGACCATTCTCGTCTTCGGGGCGGGGACGGACTACGCACTGCTGCTCGTCTCCCGCTACCGGGAGGAGCTGCGGCGCATCGAGCGGCCCTATGACGCCATGGCCGCCGCGCTCAAGGGCTGCGGGCCCGCCGTGCTCGCCTCCTCCGGCACCGTCGCCGCCGGACTGCTGTGCCTGCTCGCCGCCGACCTCAACTCCAGCCGCGGCATGGGCCCGCTCGGCACCGTCGGCGTGCTGTGCGCCCTCGTCGCCATGCTGACCCTGCTGCCCGCGATCCTGGTCCTGCTCGGCCGGCGCGTGTTCTGGCCCCTCGTGCCGCGGCTCGGCAGCACACCCAAGGCCCGCCGGTCGCTGTTCACGGCGATGGGCAGCTCGGCCGGACGCCGACCCCTGACCGTCCTCGCGGGCGGCGCCGTCCTGCTCGGCGCGCTCGCGCTCGGCACCCTGAGCCTGCCCGGCAACCTCAAACAGGAGGACTCCTTCACCTCCAAGCCCGACGCGGTCGCCGCCATGGAGACGCTCGCCGAGGCCTACCCCGAGCGCGGCACCCAGCCCATCAGCGTCATCACCCCCGAGGACCGGGCGGAGGCCACCCTCGCGTCGATCCGGGACACGCGCGGCGTCGACAGCGCGCAGGAGGGCCGTACCGGAGACGGCTGGACCGAGATCTCCGTCCTCGCCACCGCGGCGCCCCAGTCCGCCGGGGAGACCGCCACCATCGAGGCCCTGCGCGACCGGCTGGAGGGCTCCTACGTCGGCGGTGCCAGCGCCGAGCAGCTCGACCTGAAGGACACCAACGCCCGCGACCGCCTGGTCGTCGTGCCGATCGTGCTGCTGTCGGTGCTGCTGATCCTCGTCGTCCTGCTGCGCTCGCTCGTCGCGCCGCTGATCCTGGTCGCGGCCGTGGTCGCGGTGTGGGCCGCCGCGCTCGGCATCGGAGGACTCGTCTTCGAGCCGCTCTTCGGCTTCGAGGGCACCGACCCCGGACTCGGGCTGCTGTCCTTCGTGTTCCTCGTGGCCCTCGGCGTCGACTACGGCATCTTCCTGATGCACCGGATGCGCGAGGAGTCGCTGAAGGGCACGGAGCCGGTGGCCGCCGCCCTGACCGCGCTGCGCACGACGGGCGGGGTCATCGCCTCGGCGGGACTGGTCCTGGCGGCGACGTTCGCGGTGCTGACGAACATGCCGATGGTGCAGTTGGTGGAGCTGGGCTTCGTCATCGCGGTGGGGGTGCTGCTGGACACCTTCCTGGTCCGGACGTACCTGGTCACGAGCGCCAGCGTCGCGCTCGGACGCAAGGTGTGGTGGCCGGGCCCGCTCTCCCGGGAACCGCAGCCGCCCGTGCCGCCGAAGGAACCCGGACGCGTGGCCGTGTCCGCCCACTGAACCGTCGGGCGCCCCTCCCTCCCGGAGGGGCGCCCCCATCGCGGAGGATGAGCCCGTGCAGGCAGACAGGACACAGGTACGGCCCCGCGTCGGCGAACGGGTCATGGCGGTGATCAACCGCGATCCCCGCAGCGCCCCGCACGGCACCCGCAACGACGCGCTGCTGGCCGCCGGGTGGGCCGTCCTCGCCACGGCGATGGCCCTGCTCGGCGACGACGGGCGCCGGCCCGACGCGCTCGGCTGGGCCCTGCTGCTCGGCGCCCACGTCCCTCTGGTGTGGCGGCGCCGACGTCCGCTGCTGGTCCTGGTCGCGGCGATGGTCTGCATCGCGCCCTACCACGCCCTGGAGAACAACCACGCCGCGCCCATCTTCGCGACCATGGTGGTGCTGTACACGGTCGCGGCGACCGGCACGGTACGCCGTACGCTGCTCACCGGCGCCGCCGTCCTCGGCGTGACCCTGATCCTCAACGCCCTCACCAACCCCGACGGGACGCGGGAGCTCCTGCGGATCTCCGGCTGGGTCTTCGCGTTCCTCTTCTGCGGCATCGACGTCCGCTACTACCGTCAGTACGTCGCCGCCATCGTCGAACGCGCCGAGCGCGCCGAACGCACCCGCGAGGAGGAGGCCCGCCGCCGGGTCGCGGAGGAGCGTCTGCGCATCGCCCGGGACCTGCACGACCTGCTCGCCCACAGCATCACCCTCATCGGCGTGCAGACGTCGGTGGCCGCGCACGTGCTGGCGGCCGACCCTGAGCGGCTGGACCGCGCGACGATCGCCAAGGCTCTCGACGACATCGCCGAGACCTGCCGTACGGCACGCGGAGAAGTGCGCGGCACGCTGGAAGTGCTGCGCGAGCAGGGCGTCACGGGCGAGACCCGCGGCCCGCTGCCCGGGCTGGACGGGCTGGCCGACCTGGTGGAGGCGGCGCGGCTCGCGGGGGCGCGGGTGGAGTGCGACGTACGGGTGCGGGAGGCGCCGCCCGCCGTGGGGGCGGCGGCGTACCGGATCGTGCAGGAGGCGCTGACGAACGCGGTCCGGCACGCCGGCCCCGAACCGGCCGTGCACGTCGCGCTGTCCGAGGAGCGCGGCGCCCTGCGTCTGACGGTCACCGACGACGGCCGCGCCGCGCCCGCCGCGCAGAGCCCCGGCTATGGTCTGGTCGGGATGCGTGAACGGGCCCGGAGCGTGGGTGGCACACTCGACGCCGGGCCGCGTGACGAGGGGGGTTTCGAGGTGAGCGCCGTACTGCCCACCGGGACCGGACTGCCCACCGGGACCGTACCGCCGACCGGTTCCGGACCGCCCGAGGAGAGCCGGGTGGCCGTCGGGACCGGCCGGGAGGGGAAGAGATGATCCGCGTCCTGCTCGCGGACGACCAGACGCTCGTCAGGGAGGCGTTCGCCATGCTGGTCGAGTCGGCGCCGGACATGGAGGTCGTCGGCCAGGCGGCCTCCGGCCGGGAGGCCGCGGAACTGGCCCGCACCTCGGGTGCCGACCTCGTCGTGATGGACATCCGCATGCCCGACCTCGACGGCATCGAGGCGACCCGGCTGATCGCCGCCGACGAGGACCTGGCCGGGGTGCGCGTGCTGGTCCTGACCACCTACGACACCGACGAGAACATCGTGGACGCGCTGCGCGCCGGTGCCTCCGGGTTCCTCGTCAAGGACACCCGCCCGGCCGAACTCCTCGACGCCATCCGTACGGTGAGCGCGGGCGACTCCCTGCTGTCGCCGGGGCCGACCGCACGGCTGATCGAGCGGTTCCTGCGCAGCCCCTCGGCACCCGCGGCCGGCGGGCCCGAATGCCTGTCCGAACGTGAACGCGAAGTGCTGACGCTTCTCGCGCGCGGACTCAACAACACGGAGATCGCGGAAGCGTTGGGACTCAGTCCGCTCACGGCCAAGACCCATGTCAGCCGCATCATGGGCAAGCTGGGGGCGCGGGACCGGGCACAGCTGGTCGTCGTGGCGTACGAGTCAGGGATGGTGACTCCGGGGAACCTGTGACGGACAGGTCAATGTCTGACCCTCCGTCAAGGGAGCTCGATGACCCTCCTGAGCCGCACACTCCTGGCCACCGCAGTACTCCTGACCACCCCGCTCACCACCGCGGGCACCGCCTCGGCGGCCCCCGGCTGCACGTCCTCCGTCCCGTACGTCTCGGGCGAGGGCGGCTACGACACGTACCGCATCCCGGCGACGGTCACGACCGCGCGGGGCACGGTGCTGGCCTTCGCCGAGGGCCGGCACGACGGGGCCGGTGACACCGGCGACATCGATGTCGTGCTCAGACGGTCCCTGGACGGCGGCTGCACCTGGGGACCGGTCGCGGTGGTCGCCGCCGGGGACGGGGACACGCGGGGCAATCCGGCGCCGGTGGTGGACCCGCTCACTGGCGCGGTCGTGCTGGTCACCTCCTACAACAGCGGGAATGTGACGGAGGCGCAGATCATGCGGGGCGAGGCGACGGCGGAGCAGAGCCGCCGGGTGTTCGTGCAGCGCAGCACGGACGACGGGCGGAGCTTCGGCTCGCCGCGCGATGTCACGGGGGACGTGAAGCCCGCGAACTGGCGCTGGTACGCGACCGGCCCCGGGCACGCGATCGCGCTCCGGCACGGCAGGCACGCCGGGCGGCTGGTGGTCCCCTCGAACCACTCGGTGGCCCCGCCCGCGGGGTCGGGCGACACCGGGCAGGAGGCCAGGTACTACGGCGCCCACGCCATCTACAGCGACGACGGCGGGCGTACGTGGCAGACGGGCTTCGTGGACGAGACCTACGACGGCTACAGCAACGCCAACGAGTCCACCGCCGCCGAACTCCCCGACGGCAGGGTGTACTTCAACTCCCGCGACCAGAACGGCACGAGCGCGGGCAACCGCCTCGACAGCGTCTCCAGCGACGGCGGCGAGAGTCTGGACCGGCCGTACACGATCCAGCCCTCGCTGAACGACGTGCCGGTGGTCGAGGGCAGCGTTCTCCAACTCCCGGGCGCCGGGGCCCCGTTGCTGTTCTCCGGCCCGTCCGTGCCCACCGCCCGGCAGTCGATGGCCGTGTGGCGCAGCACGAACGGCGGGGCGACCTTCACCAAGGTACTGACGCTGTCGCAGAAGCGGGCGGCGTACTCCGACCTGGTGCGGCTCGACGGGCAGACGGTCGGGCTGCTGTACGAGACGGGACAGTCGGGCACCTACGAGACGATCGAGTTCCGCCGCCTGCCGGTGACCGATCTGAGCCAGCGGCCACCGAAGCGCAGGCTCTAGAGCAACCCCGCGCCGGCCAGGAACTTCCCCACCCGTTCGACCTCATCCGGCGACAGCGGCACCTGGGGCTCCGCCGTCGCCGGGCAGTCGATGACGCCCCGCAGGTGCAGCGCCGCCTTGAACGCGCCCAGCGCGGAGGAGCTGCCGCCCATCCGCTCGGGGTCGCCGACGGTCACCATGCCGAACAGGGCGCACAACCGTTCCTGCTCCGTGCGGGCCGACTCCCGGTCGCCGCAGCGGTACAGGCGGTCGAGGCGGACGTAGCCCGCCGGGTCGACGTTGGCCAGGCCCGGCACCGCCCCGTCGGCGCCGACCGCCAGGGCCGCGTCGACGATGAGCTCGGAGCCGGTCAGCACGCTGAAGCCCTTGAGGTCGGGCCGGTTGCGGACACCCATGACGACCTCGCGGAAACCGGCCAGATCACCGCTGGAGTCCTTCAGGCCCGCCAGCACCCCCTCGGCCGCCAGGTCCAGGACCACCTCGGCGGGCAGCTTGCTGTGCACCCCGGACGGCAGGTCGTAGGCGATGACCGGGACCGGGCAGGCCCTCGCGATCAGCCGGTAGTGGTGGGCGATCTCGGCGGGGTGGGTGCGCGCGTAGAACGGGGCCGTCGCCACCACGGCGTCCGCGCCGGCCTCCGTGACCTGCCGTACGTGGTCCAGGACCCGGGGCGTCGTCATGTCGATCACACCCGCCAGGACCGGGAGCCGGCCGGCGGCGTGCCGTACGGCCGTGTCCACCACCAGCCGCCGCTGCCGGTCCGTCAGATACGCCACCTCCGACGTCGAGCCGAGCACGAACAGGCCGTGCACCCCGCCCTCCGTCAGATGGTCGATCAGCCTGCGCAGTGACGGGACGTCCACCTCGCGGTCCGGTGTCAGGGGCGTGCAGACGGGCGGGACGACACCGGTGAGCGGGGTGGGGATCATGGTCAGGGCTCCCTGGAACTGTGGCTCTGTCGTACGAGGTCGCGGGTGGCCTCGCCCTCCTGCACCGGATGGTGACACCTGTAACGGTGCGCGGGGCTCGACGCGGCCGAGAACTCCGGCATCACGTCCGCACATACCCCGTCCGCCTTCCAGCACCTGGTCCGGAAGGGGCATCCGCTGGGCGGCCGGGTGGCCGACGGGACCGGCCCGGCCAGCGGGATCGGGTCGACCGGGTCCAGCAGGCCCGGGGTCGCGGAGAACAGGGCGCGGGTGTACGGGTGCCGGGAGCCGTCGGTGACGCCGGCCGCCGGGGCCTCCTCGACGATCCGGCCCAGATACATCGTGATCACCCGGTCGCTCATCCGCCGCACCGTCTGGATGTCGTGCGAGACGAAGACCAGGGCCAGGCCGAGGCGCTCCTTCAGGTCCAGCAGGAGGTTCAGGATCTGGGCGCGCACCGACACGTCCAGCGCGCTCGTCGGCTCGTCCGCCACCACCAGGCCGGGGTCCAGGGCCAGCGCGCGGGCGATGGCGACGCGCTGGCGCTGACCGCCCGACAGCTGGCCGGGCAGGGCTTCGGCCAGGGCGCGGGGCAGACCCACCAGGGCCATCAGCTCGCGCACCCGGTCCTCGCGCTCGCGCTTGGTGCCGCGTTCGTGCACGTCCAGCGGGTCCCGCAGTATCTGCCGGACCGGCAGCCGGCGGTTCAGGGCCGTGGAGGGGTCCTGGAAGATCATGCCCGTGCCGGCGCCCACGGCCGTCCTGCGCTCGGCCGGTGTCATGGCCCACAGGTCACGCCCCCGGAACGCCACGCTCCCCGACGTCGGCCGCTCCACCCCGACCAGCACCTTCGCCAGCGTCGACTTGCCGCACCCCGACTCCCCGACCACGCCCACCGTCTCGCCGGGCGCGATGGTGAGGTCGGCGCCGGTCAGGGCGTACACCTTGTCCCGGGTGAACAGCCCGCCGCTGCGCGCCTTGTGCACGACGTGCGCGTCGGACAGCGTCACCAGCGCGTTCGGGTCGACCGGGCCCGCGGTCACCTCGCCCACGGTCACGTCACCGGTGCTCTCATCATCCGCGTTCGTCCCGATCGCGCTCATGTCACCGCCTCGCTCTCGGAGCGGTCCGTCGGGGCCAGGAGGATCGCCGGGTGATGACAGGCCGCCGTGTGCGTCGCCGTCCCCGCCAGGGCGGGCGCGGTCGTACGGCACACCTCGCTCGCCAGCGGGCAGCGGTCCGCGAAGCGGCAGCCCGCGGGGAAGTCGGCGGGGGAGGGGACGACGCCCTTGATCTGCGTCATCCGCTCCTGCGCCGACTCCAGCGACAGCACGCTGCCGAGCAGCCCCCGCGTGTAGTGGTGCGCCGGAGCCTCCACCAGGTCGGCGGTCACGCCGGTCTCCACGATCTGGCCGCCGTACATCACGACCACCCGGTCGGTGACGTCCGAGATCAGCGCGAGGTCGTGCGAGACCAGGATCAGGGCGAAGCCCAGCTCCTCCCGCAGCCGCAGCAGCAGCTCCATGATCTGCGCCTGCACGGTGACGTCCAGCGCGGTCGTCGGCTCGTCGGCGACGATCAGCTTCGGGTCCCGGGACAGGGCCATCGCGATCAGCACGCGCTGGCGCTGGCCGCCGGAGAGCTCGTGCGGATAGCTGCGCAGGGTGCGTTCGGGGTCGAGTCCGACGAGGGTGAGCAGCTCGTGCGGGCTGCGCCGGCCGCCGCGGCGTACGACCTGCCGCAGCTGCGAGCGGATCGTCATCGCCGGGTTCAGGGACGACAGGGCGTCCTGGTAGATCATCGCCATCTCGTGGCCCAGCAGCTTGCGGCGCACCCGCATCGGCTCGCCCACCAACTGCCGCTGGTTGAAGCGGACGTGGCCGCGCACCCGGGCGCCCTTCGGCTCCAGGCCCATCACCGCGAGCGCGGTCAGCGACTTCCCGCAGCCGGACTCGCCGACCAGGCCGAGGACCTCGCCGGGCTGCACCTCGAAGCTGATGCCGTCGACGATGTCCACGCCGGTGTGCCGGCCCTCGAAGCCGATGGCCAGGTTCTCCACCGCGAGCACCGGCAGCCGTCCCCCGGGCAGCGGCCGGGCCCGTGACCGCAGCCGGGCCGCCGCCTCCGTGAGCCCGGGCAGCTGCAGCACCTCGCCGCTGCCCGGCTGCGGTGCCTCCAGGTGGTCGTGCTGTTCCTTCACGTCGACCTCGCGCGCGGACGGCGCCGCCCACGCGTCCGAGACGCCCTCGGAGAGGATGTTCAGCGACAGGACGGTCACCAGCATCAGCAGCCCGGGGAAGACGGTCGCCCACCAGCCGCCGGTCAGGACCATGTTCTTGCCGTCCGCGATGACGCTGCCCCAGGACGGGTCCGGCGGCCGCACGCCCGCGCCGATGAAGGACAGCGACGCCTCGAAGACGATCGCCTCCGCCACCTGCACGGTGCAGAACACCAGCACCGGGGCGGCGCAGTTGATCGCCACGTGCTTGATGACGATGTGCGGGGTGCGGGCGCCGATGACCCGTTCCGCCGTCACATAGTCCTCGCCGTACTGGTCGAGGACGTTCGCCCGGACCACCCGGGCCACGGGCGGTGTGAACAGGAAGGCGATCGCGCAGATCAGGACGGTGATGCCGCCGCCGAAGACCGCGACGAGCACCGCGGCCAGCGCGATGCCCGGAAACGCCATCACCACGTCCAGACAGCGCATCAGCGTCTCGTCGACCGCCTTGCGCGAGGTCGCCGCCACGGCGCCGATCAGGGCGCCGACGACGAGCGCGAGCGCGGTCGCGCCGAGCCCGATCGCCAGCGACCAGCGAGCCCCGTACATCAGCCGGCTCAGGATGTCCCGGCCGAGGCTGTCCTGGCCCATCCAGTGCTCCGCGGACGGGTGCCCGGTGCCGTCGACCGGCGGCTGCTGGTCGAGCGGGTCGTGCGGGGCGAGCAGCGGTGCGAACAGCGCCACCGCGACGACGACGGCCAGGAAGCAGACGGCCACCTTCGACAGCGCCGGCAGCTTGCGCCAGCCGCGCAGCCGGATGCCGGGCCGGGACAGCCCCTCGGCCAGACGCTTGCGGTTGAACGTCATGTCGCCTCCCGCAGCCGCGGGTTGACCAGCAGATACAGGATGTCGATGACGAGGTTGACGACGACGAAGCCGATCGCCGTGGTGAGGACGACGCCCTGGACCACGGCCGGGTCACCGTTCTTCACCGCGTCGATCATCAGCTTCCCCATGCCCGGCAGGGAGAAGATCGTCTCGATGACGACCGCGCCGCCCAGCAGATAGCCGACCCGCAGACCGAGCACGGTCAGCGGGTTGATCAGGGCGTTGCGGAGCACGTTCCGGCCGACGACCACTCGCGGCGGCAGGCCGCTGCCGATCGCCGTGCGGACGTAGTCCTTGTCGAGCTCCTCCACCACCGACGTGCGCACGATCCGGGTCAGCTGCGCCGCCACCGGCAGCGACAGCGCGAGGGCGGGCAGGGTCATCGTCTTCAGCCAGCCGGTGAAGGAGTCGGCCGGATTGATGTAGCCGCCGGTCGGGAACCAGCCGAGGTCGACGGCGAGGTACTGGATCATCAGCAGCGCCAGCCAGAAGCCGGGGGCGGCGACCCCGGTGAGCGAGACGACGCGGACGATCTGGTCGGGCAGCCGGTCGCGGTAGATGGCCGCGGTGACGCCGCCGACCAGCGACAGGACGACCGCGATGCCGAGCCCCAGGAAGGTGAGCTGGATGGTCAGCGGCAGCGCGGTCATCACCTGGTCGACGACCGGCGCCCGGGTCAGGGCGCTGGTGCCCATGTCGCCGTGGACCAGGTCGCCGATGAAGGCGACGTAGCGGACGGGCAGGGGATCCAGCAGGCCGTTCTGCTCGCGGAAGTCGTGCAACTGCTGCGGCGTCGGGTTGGCGCCCTGGAAGAACGCGGACGCCGGGTCGACGTCCGAGAACCGCATGACCAGGAACACGAACAGCACGATGCCCAGCATCAGCGGCACGAGCAGCAGAACGCGCCTGGCCAGGATCCGGACGACGGTGATCACTCGGTGACTCCTAGGCCCACTTGGCCTGGAGGAGGTTGATGCCGGGGTACGGCTGTGCCCTTATCCCGGTGAGCTCCTTCGGGTTCCACGCGGTCATCAGCTCGTTGTGGACGACCGGGTAGAGGACGGCCTGCTCGGCGACGATGTCGATGTAGTCCTGGACCATCGTCTTCTTCTTCTCGGCGTCCGGCTCCCGGGTCGCCCGGTCCATGTCCTTGAACAGCGCCTTGGCGACGGAGTTGTCGGCCCACCGCGTGTACTGCATCCACAGGTTCTCGGGCCCGTAGTTGTAATGCATGATCAGATCGGCGTCGAGGCCGAACTGGTTGGGGTTCGAGGCGGCGGCGACGACCTGGTAGTCCTGCTTCTGGTCCATCTTGGTGAAGACGGCCGTCGTCTCCTGCGGGGACAGGGTCGTCTGCACGCCGATCGCGTCCCAGGACGCCTTGATGGTCGGCAGGCAGTCCACGATCCAGCTGACGTTCACCGCGAGGATCTCGATCCTCAGCCCGCTGACCCCGGCCTGCCTCAGCAGCGCCTTCGCCTTGTCCGGGTCGTGGTCGTAGACCGTCCTGGCGGGCCGGAAGCTGGGGTTGGACCGGTTCAGGAAGGACGACGACGGCTTCCCGTGCCCCTTGAGCGCGACCTCGATCATCTTGCCGGTGTCGATGGCGTAGTGCAGGGCCTGGCGGACCCGGACGTCGTCGAAGGGCTTGTGCTCGGTGTTGAACATCAGGAACAGGTTGTTCATCCCGGCGCCGCCCGCGACCGTCAGCCCGCCGCTCTGAAGCTGCCCGATGTTGGCGTACGGGATGTTGTCGGCGATCTGCGCGCCCGCGCTGGCCCCCGAGATCCTGGCCACGCGCGGTGCCGCGTCCACGATGGTCAGCCAGTTCATCTTCTTGAAGGCCGCCTTGCGCGGGCCGTTGTAGTCCGGATACGCCTCGAAGGTGGTGTTGGACTTCGGGTGGTGCGCGGCCTGCATGTACGGCCCCGACCCGATCGCCTTGCCCTTGATGGCCTCGTCCCACGCGCCCGGCTGCGCGAACACGTGCTTCGGCATGATCTTGGCGAGGGTGAGCCGCGAGAGCCCGTCCGGGAAGGGGAACTTCAGCACCAGCTCGACGTTCTGCGCGTCGATCTTGCGCACTTCCTTCAGCCAGCTGACGAAGAAGCCCTTGGCGAGGGTCTGGGTCTTCGGGTCGAGGATCCGGTCGAAGACGAAGACCACGTCGTCGGCGGTGACCGGCTTGCCGTCGTGGAACCTGGCGCCGGCGCGCAGGGTGAACTTCCACGACGTGGCGTTCGGGTCGGCCGGCACCTGGGTGGCGAGCGCGGCGTACGGCTCACGGGAGATGGGGTCGGTGTCGAGGAGGCCCTCGTAGATGTGGTTGTTGGCGGCCATGCAGAAGGCGGACGCCGTCTGGGTGGGGTCCCAGCTGCCGTCGTTGCCGTAGCCGATCACCGCGGTGAGGGTCCGGTTCGCGCCACCGCCCCCACCGGTCTCGTTGGTGGACTGGGGCCCCGACGAGCAGGCCGACAGCGACGCGGAGACGGCGGCGGCCGCGCCCAGCGCGCCGGTGTACTTCAGGAACGACCGGCGGTGCAGCGCCGGCACGTCGTGGGTCACGTCGCGCACGGTTCCTCCAGCTGGTGCTCGGAATGTCTGAGGAGATACGACGTCCTACGTCCTGACGGTCAGCGCGACCATAGGTGGGGCGCTGTGGGCGGTCAAGGGATCTCACGCGAATGGCGCATCTGCCACAGGTCGGACCAATGGTGCTGGGAAATGGCGCGAGTTGACCCTCCGTCAGAGGCGTTCACGGGAGACATGGGACGTGGGACGTCCGGGTGCGCGTACGATGCGCCGCATGCCCGGGCAGCCCAGGAACAGTCGTACGTCCGAGGAGTCCAGGAACAGTCGTACGTCCGAGGAGTCCAGGAACAGCCGGATCCAGCGCCAGGTCATGCAGCTGATCATCGACCGCAGGCTGCAGGCGGGCGCCCTGCTGCCCACCGAGGCCGAGCTGATGGAGGACCTCGGCGTCAGCCGCAACTCCGTGCGCGAGGCGCTGAAGGCGCTCCAGGCCCTCGACATCGTGGAGATCAGGCACGGCTACGGGACGTATGTCGGCCGGGCCTCGCTCACCCCGCTGATCGACGGGCTGACCTTCCGCACGCTCGCCCGGCACGACCACGACACCGGCGCGCTCGCCGAGATCCTCCAGGTACGGGAGGTGCTGGAGGAGGGGCTGATCCGGCGGGTGGCGGCGACGGTCGGCGAGGCCGAACTGGACCGGCTGGAAGCGGTCGTGTCCCGGATGGAGGCGGCGGGGCGGTCCGGGCGGCCCTTTCCGGAGCTGGACCGCGAGTTCCACGAGCTGCTCTACGCCTCCCTCGGCAACGACCTGGTGCCGCAGCTCCTCGCGGCGTTCTGGACGGTCTTCCGCCGCGTGAACGGCGCCCGCGGCCGCCCCGACGACCCGTCGCCCGAGGTGACCGCCCGCTGGCACCGCGACATCCTCACCGCTCTGCGAGAGGGCGACGGCGAGGGCGCGCAGCGGGCGATGGCGGTCCATTTCCGGGGGATCGAGGCGCGGGCGGGGCGGGATTCTCCAGCCCGTCCGGCGTTTGAGGACGAGGCACGTTCAAGGCGGAAGCGGGGGCCGGGGGCGGCAGCCCCCGGAGAAGGGGACGGGTAGGGGCGACGGGGGCGAGGAAGGCGTCAGGAATCGAGAAGCGCCGCCACCGTGCCCCGGCTAGCGTGACCGGCATGGACATCAGCATTCACGCCAGTTTCCTCCCGCACGACGACCCGGACGCCTCCCTGGCCTTCTACCGCGACGCCCTCGGCTTCGAGGTGCGCACCGACGTCGGCCAGGGCAAGATGCGCTGGATCACGGTGGGCCCGGCCGGCCGGCCCGGCACGTCCATCCTGCTCGCGCCGCCCGCCGCGGACCCCGGCGTCACCGACGACGAGCGCCGCGTCATCGCCGAGATGATGGCCAAGGGCACCTATGGCTGGATCCTGCTGGCCACCGGGAACGTCGACGACACCTTCGAGAAGGTGCAGGCGAGCGGCGCCGAGGTCGTCCAGGAGCCCACCGACCAGCCGTACGGCATCCGCGACTGTGCCTTCCGCGACCCCGCGGGCAACCTGGTCCGTATCCAGGAGCGGGGCTGAGCTCCCACCCTGAGCCCCCGCCCTCACCGGCAACGTTCCCGACCGAGTTGCAGATGGAGACTTCACGATGACCGAGCCGCACGTTGCCGACAGCCACGAACTGATCCGGGTGCACGGTGCCCGGGAGAACAACCTCAAGGACGTCAGCATCGAGATCCCCAAACGCCGGCTGACGGTGTTCACCGGGGTCTCGGGCTCGGGCAAGAGCTCGCTGGTGTTCGACACGATCGCCGCCGAGTCGCAGCGGCTGATCAACGAGACGTACAGCGCGTTCCTGCAAGGGTTCATGCCGAACCTCGCGCGGCCCGAGGTCGACGTCCTGGACGGCCTGACCACCGCCATCACCGTCGACCAGCAGCGCATGGGCTCCGACCCGCGCTCCACCGTCGGCACCGCCACCGACGCCAACGCGATGCTGCGGATCCTCTTCAGCCGGCTCGGCGAGCCGCACATCGGCCCGCCCGCCGCGTACTCCTTCAACGTCGCCTCGGTCTCGGCACAGGGCGGCTTCACCGTCGACCGGGGCGCCGACAGGACCAAGACCGAGAAGGTCTCCTTCAGCCGCACCGGCGGCATGTGCACCCACTGCGAGGGCCGGGGCCGGGTCTCCGACATCGACCTCACCCAGCTCTACGACGACTCCAAGTCGCTGTCCGAGGACCCGTTCACCATCCCCACCTACACGGGGGACGGGTGGGTCGTGCGGGTCATCGCCGAGTCGGGCTTCTTCGACAAGGAGAAGCCGATCGCGAAGTACACCAAGAAGGAGCGGCACGACTTCCTCTACCGCGAGCCGACCAAGGTCAAGATCAACGGGGTCAACCTCACCTACGAGGGTCTGATCCCCAAGCTCCAGAAGACCTTCCTGTCCAAGGACCGCGAGTCGATGCAGCCGCACATCCGGGCCTTCGTGGACCGGGCGGTCACCTTCGCCGAGTGTCCCGACTGCGGCGGTACCCGGCTCAGCGAGCAGGCCCGCTCCTCGAAGATCGGCAAGGTCGGCATCGCCGACGCCTGCGCGATGGAGATCCGAGACCTCGCCGAGTGGGTCCGCGGCCTCAAGGCGCCGTCGGTCGCGCCGCTGCTCGCCAAGCTCCAGCACAGCCTCGACTCGTTCGTGGAGATCGGCCTCGGCTATCTCTCCCTGGACCGGGCCTCGGGCACGCTGTCCGGCGGTGAGGCGCAGCGCACCAAGATGATCCGCCACCTGGGCTCTTCGCTCACCGACGTCACGTACGTCTTCGACGAGCCCACCATCGGTCTGCACCCGCACGACATCCAGCGGATGAACAACCTGCTGCTGCGCCTGCGGGACAAGGGCAACACGGTGCTCGTGGTCGAGCACAAGCCGGAGACGATCGCCATCGCCGACCATGTCGTGGACCTCGGCCCCGGCGCGGGCACCGCCGGCGGCACCGTCTGCTTCGAGGGCACCCTCGACGGGCTGCGGGCCTCCGGCACCGTCACCGGGCGCCACCTCGACGACCGGGCCAAGCTCAAGGAGACGGTCCGCGAGGCCACCGGAAAGCTGTCCATCCGCGGCGCCACCGCGAACAACCTCCAGGACGTCGACGTCGACATCCCGCTCGGCGTGCTCTGTGTCGTCACCGGCGTCGCCGGCTCCGGCAAGAGCTCGCTCGTGCACGGCTCCATCCCGGCGCCGGAAGGCGTCGTCTCGGTCGACCAGACGCCGATCCGCGGCTCGCGGCGCAGCAACCCGGCGACGTACACCGGGCTGCTGGAGCCGATCCGCAAGGCGTTCGCCAAGGCCAACGGGGTCAAGCCGGCCCTGTTCAGCGCCAACTCCGAGGGCGCCTGCCCGACCTGCAACGGCGCCGGGGTCATCTACACCGACCTGGCGATCATGCAGTCCGTCGCCACGGCCTGCGAGGACTGCGAGGGCAAGCGGTTCGACGCGTCGGTGCTGGAGTACCACTTCGGCGGGCGGGACATCAGCGAGGTGCTCGCGATGTCGGTGACCGAGGCGGAGGAGTTCTTCCGCGACGGCGAGGCACGCATCCCGGCCGCGCACAAGATCGTCGAGCGGATGCGGGACGTCGGGCTCGGCTACCTCACCCTCGGCCAGCCGCTGACCACGCTGTCCGGTGGTGAGCGGCAGCGGCTGAAGCTGGCCGTGCACATGGCCGACAAGGGCGGGGTGTACATCCTCGACGAGCCGACGACCGGTCTGCACCTGGCCGACGTCGAGCAGCTGCTCGGGCTGCTGGACCGGCTCGTGGAGTCCGGCAAGTCGGTGATCGTCATCGAGCACCACCAGGCCGTCATGGCGCACGCCGACTGGATCATCGACCTCGGTCCCGGTGCCGGTCACGACGGCGGCCGGATCGTCTTCGAGGGCACCCCCGCCGACCTCGTCGCCGAGCGCTCCACCCTCACCGGTGAGCACCTCGCGGCGTACGTCGGCGGCTGAGCGGCGATGTGCACGGAGGCCGCACCGGTGCTGGCCCTCCTCTCGTCCCGCTCCCGCCGGGCGCGGGAGTGGACGAGGCGGGAGGCGGCCCGGGAGGATACGGGTGTGGGATCCGGCCGATCGACGTCCGAGGAACAGCGCCTGAGCACGCTCGTGGCGCTGCGCCGCGTCCGTGACCGGATGGACCGGGAGTACGCCCAGCCGCTGGACGTCGAGGCGCTGGCGCGGGGCGTGCACATGTCGGCAGGCCACCTCAGCCGCGAGTTCCGGGCCGCGTACGGCGAGTCGCCGTACAGCTACCTGATGACCCGGCGCATCGAGCGGGCCATGGCGCTGCTGCGCCGCGGCGACCGCAGCGTCACCGAGGTGTGCTTCGAGGTCGGCTGTTCGTCGCTGGGCACCTTCAGCACCCGCTTCACGGAGCTGGTCGGCATGTCGCCCAGCGCCTACCGGCGGCAGGAGGCGGACGCGACGGACGGGATGCCGTCGTGCGTGGCGAAGCAGGTGACCAGGCCGCTCAGGAACCGGCCGGCGCCGTTCAGCCTCGCGGCCGCGGTCAACGGAGTGGTGCCGGACGACGGGCAGCGCCCGGCATGACGACGGGTCGGGGGCGCCGTCCCCGGTGCGGCGCCCCCGACCCGTCGGTGCCATGCGCGCGGTGGCGCTACGGCAGGGTCCGCTCGTAGTACCCGTCCTCGTCGGAGTCGTAGATCAACTTGCCGGCGGCGTCGTAACCCTTGATGTGCGGTGCCAGGGTGACCTGCTGCTTCAGGACGCCGGACGCCACGAACCGGCCGTGGTCGACGGTGGCCTCCGCGTCGGAGTCGCCGTAGGCGACCGTCACCCTCGCCACCGACGGCTTGACCGTCCCCACCACACCCCAACGGAACGGCAGCTTCCACTTCCCGCGGTCGAGGAACGACTGCTGGTAGAGCTTGCCCCCGTTGGGGTTGACCAGCACCGGCCCCTCGTCCGGGATGATGCCGCTCTCGTCGGTGAAGGCGCTGATGCCCTGGGTCACGCCGTCCTTGAGGTCGCAGATCAGATACGACTGCTCAGGGGTGTCCGTCGCCGCGACCACGTACATGCCGTCACCCGGGGCGTTGGAGTCGCCGGTGCTGCGCATCGCCAGCACGATCGCGTACTCGTCCGCCGGGTCGAGGCCCGCCCCGCCCGGTGAGCGGTTGTTCGACAGCTCGGAGTCCAGGCAGTTCGCCAGCCCGTCCGCCGCCTGCTCGGCCGTGATCCCGTCGAACAGCTGCCCCTCGACGGCCGGCGGCGTGGTCCCGCCCGGCGTCGGCGAGGGGCTCCGCGAGGCACTGGCCGAGGGCGTCGGGGACGCGGCCGTGCTCGTGCCCGGCCCGCCGCCGCTCAGCGCGTACGCACCGACCGGCATCGCCGCCAGCGTCACCAGCGCCGCCCCGGCCGCGGCCACCCGGCGCCGCCGCTCGGCCACACCGCGCCTGCGGATCGCCGGATACGGCGCCGGCGAGGGCCGGATCGTGTACGCGTCCTCGGCGAGCAGCTCCCTCAACTGCTTCTCGAAGTCCCGCTCGCCGTCCGCTTCCTGCCGCCGCTCGTCGTCGTTCACCTGCTGCCTCCCTGCCCGGACGGCGTCATCCGGGCGAGCCCCGGACACGCACGCAACTTCGCCAGTCCCTTGGACGCCTGGCTCTTGACCGTGCCGACGGAGCAGCCGAGCACATCGGCGACCTCCGACTCCGACAGGTCCTCCCAGTAGCGCATGACCACCACCGCCCGCTGTTTGGGCGGCAGTTGGGCGAGCGCGCCGATGAGCGCACCGCGCTCGTCCACGCCCGCGTAGCCCTGGTCGCGCCCCGCCACGTCGGGCGGCGCGGCCGTCAGCGCCTCGGCCACCCGTCGTTTGCGGAACCGGTCGCTGTTGCAGCTGACCAGCATCCGCCGGACGTAGGCCTCCGGACTGTCGGCACGCGCCACCCGCCGCCATGAGCGGTACGCCTTCGCCAGCGCCGTCTGCGTCAGGTCCTCGGCGTGGTGCGTGTCACCGGTGAGGAGATACGCGGTCCGCACCAGGTGGGACCACCGCGCCCTGACGAACTCCTGGAACTGGGCCTCTTGTTCGGCCTGCATCAAGCACCCTCCCTCGCCCTCCAGACCACCGGAGGGGAGGAATCGGTTGCCCGGTGGGTCAGACGAGGGTCTCGGCGAGCAGCTTCGCCGTCTCCACGATCAGGGCGTGGTCGTACGCGGCGTCCCGCTCGGGCAGCGTCGTCTGGACCGCCAGGACGAGCGGGGTGCCGTCCTCGGTCCAGGCGATGCCCACGTCGTTGTTGGCGCCGTAGAAGCCGCCGCCGGTCTTGTCGGCGATCGCCCAGGTCGGGGGCAGGCCCGCGCGGAAGCGGTTGACGCTGGTGGTGTTGTTCAGCAGCCAGTGCGTGAGCAGGTCGCGGTCGCGGTGGTTCAGGGCGTCGCCGAGGACCAGCCGGGCGTAGCTGCGGCCGATCGCGCGCGGGCTCGTGGTGTCCGTGACGCGCCACGGCTCCGCCGAGTTGAGCTCGGTCTCCCAGCGGTCGAGGCGGGTCACCCGGTCGCCGAGCGAGCGGGCGAAGCGGGTGACGGCGGTGGGGCCGCCGAGTTCGCGCAGCAGCAGGTTGCCGGCCGTGTTGTCGCTGAACCGGATGGCCACGTCGGCCAGTTCACCGACGGTCATGCCGGTGGCCAGGTTCTCCTCGGTCTTGTCGGAGTTGGCCACCAGGTCGGCCTCCGTGTAGTGGATCCGCTTGGCGAGCACCTCGCCGTGCCGGTCCAGGTCGCGCAGGACGGCCGCGGCGGCCAGGGTCTTGAACACCGAACAGATCGGGAAGAGTTCGTCGGCGCGGTGGGTGACGGTCCTCCTCGTACGGACGTTGTACGCGAACACGCCCAGCCGGGCGCCGTGCTGCCGCTCCAGTGCGCGCAGGCGGTCGGTGGTGGCGTGGGCGGGTGCGCCGGTGAGGAGCGCTGCGGCGGTGGCGGTGCCTGCGGTGAGCAGGGTGCGTCGGCCTAGGATCTCGGTCTCCTTCGCTCGTTTTCGTCAGACGGATGGCGGCGATCTCGTCAGACGGATGGTGACGATCTCGTCCGACGGTGGTGACGATCTCTTCAGTGATCGACGCCGTACGCCATTCCTTGGTTGCCGTGTCGTAGACCATCGGCCGACAGCCGACGGCGCCCGCGCTCGCCACAGCGGCCGGATGGAGAACACCAAGGGCATCCGCAGGGCCCGGTTTCTCGCGGGGGCGGCAATGCTGCCGCCGAGGCCGCCGAGGCCGCCGAACGCGGGCTGCACGTCTGGCTCCAGCCGACCCTCGGGGACGGCGAGCTCCCCGATCCACCCCGGGGATCACCCCCTGCCCGCCCTACGCCGAACCCAACCCCAGCACCATGATGATCCGGTCCTCGCCGGGCCCCAGATAGTCCCGGTGCACGCCGCCGTCGGTGCCGAACCCCAGGGTGCGGTACAGCATGATCGCCGCCGCGTTGGTCGGCTCGACCGTCAGCCGCACCTCGTGCACCCGCTCCCTGCGCAGCTGCCGCAGCACCTCCAGCATCAGCCGTTTGCCCAGCCCGCGCCCGCGCTGGTCGGCGCTGACGGCCAGGCTCAGCACCCAGCACACATAGCCGTCCGACGTGGTCACGAAGAGGACATAGCCGTGCAGGTACTCCCCGTCGTCGAGGACCAGGATCCGGTCGCCGTGCACGTCGATGTGCTGGCGCAGCACGAAATACGGGTACGGGTCCTCGGGGAAGACCTCGCGGTCGACCCGGAGGAGTTCGGGCAGGTCCGTATCGGTGACGCCCCTCATGGTCAGCGGCCGATCGCTGCTGTCGGCGAGAAACGCCTGATCAGCGCGGCGACCCAGAAGAGGGAAACGTTCCTCCGGTACAGCCATCAACTGCCCCCTATGTGATGGAATGGTGTCACTCGTGCGGGTGAGCACCCGTTGCCCGCCGTTTCAGGCGCTCAGTTGGAGATCCGCCCATCTTGAGCAGCGGCAATCCGGCGGTTCAAGAGTGCGGCAAGAGTGAGAGAGCGCTTTGCCTCGACGCGCTCCCAGTGCGCCTTCCTTTGGTACCGTGAGTGAATGACCCAGAGATCGTCGGGGGGCGTCCAGTTGAAGAACGCTGAGGTGCGCTGGGCGGCATTCGACCCGATCGCCTACGTTGATCACAACTACCGCGACTTACAGGCAGAGGACGCGGAGATCCTGCATATGCTGCGGGACCATTTCGGCGATCATTTCCGGAAGCGAGGCAGCGGCCCCGTCTCCGGTATCGATGTGGGTGCCGGCGCCAATCTCTATCCCGCTCTGTCCATGATGCCGTGGTGCGACGAGATCACGCTCTTCGAGCGATCGCCCGCCAACGTCGGCTACCTCAGAAGCCAGATCCAGTCCTACGACCGCAACTGGGACCAGTTCTGGAGCGCCCTGTGCAAGCACGAGGCGTACAACTCCCTCGGTGCGGACCCGCGTGAGCGGTTCGCCAAGGTCGTCTCGGTCGAGCAGGGCGACCTCTTCGACCTCGCGCGGTACGAGCGGCAGTGGTCCATGGGGACCATGTTCTTCGTCGCCGAGTCCATGACCACCTCCCACCAGGAGTTCCGCCTCGGCGTCGAGCGTTTCATGTGCGCCCTGGCCCCGGGTGCGCCCTTCGCGGCGGCCTTCATGGAACATTCCAAGGGCTATCACGCGGGTGAGCATTTCTTCCCGGCCTGTGACGTGGGAGAATCCGAGGTGCGCGCGAGCCTTGAGACATTCGCGGGCGACTTCAAGGTCCAACGGCTCGAATCCGCGGCCGAAGTGCGTGACGGGTATTCCGGAATGATCGTCGCCTACGGGTGGCGCAGCGATTCGGACTCGATCATTCCGATCGACTGATCGGTGAATTTTCACAGTGAGTTTTCACAACAGAAGAGGGATATTCCTCAACTGATGGCAGGGCGGCCTGTGTGAGGGGCATGGGATGCAGATCAAGCCACGCCAGCATCTGCTGGACATCTGGCAGGGAATCGCTCGCCACTCTTTCGACGGGGGAGAGTGGGAATGGGGCGAATGGGGCGGAGAGAGCAGTGTGGCCGACGCCGAGCGGCTGCTCTGCCTGCTGTACCCGGCAACCGAGATCCCCGCGTTCCGGCTGGACGACCCGGACACCACACAGGAGGACGTGCAGCAGGTCCTGAAGAAGGCCGGCGGACGGCTGGACATCCCGGCCAACCTCGTGAGCGCCGCCGCCGACTTCATGCGCACCCACACCGGTGACGACAAGCGGCCCACCTTCGCCGGCGGCTACTACTTCGGCTCGGCGGACAAGAAGAAGGAAGTCACCGAGGAACAACGCCAGTTGGGCGTGGTCGACTCCTTCTCCATGTCGATCACCCTGTGCCTGGCGACCCTCGGCTTCCTCAAGGTCTACGAGACCAGAACCCGGCGCAGCGACGTCCGGGACAGCATCGCCGAACTGCGCCAGGCCACCAGCAACCGGCTGACCGCCGCCATGGTGAGCCTGCTGCGCGCCTTCGTCGTCAACGTCTTCGACACCGACTCCTCGCAGGGCCGCACGCTCACCGAACTCCTCGGCCAGGGGCGGCTGTCGCAGCGCCAGGTGCTGAACATGTTCCAGAGCCGGTTCCGCGCGCTGCGCGCGGCGATCGTCGAGAGCGTGTACCTCGGCATCGACGTCCAGGAGGGCCTCAAGGACGAGAACCAGCTGTTCGAGTGCGGCTGGGCCTGGAGCATGGTCAAGGACTCGCCCGAGGTCGAGACGACGGAACCGGTCGGACCGCAGCCCGAGGGCGTCGCCAACCCGGTGCCGTACCTGTACTTCACCGTGGTCGCCCTCGACGGTATCCAGGACCTCTTCTCCGACCGCACTCTCACCCTCGGCCTGCTCAACAACGAACAGCAGCGGCTCGCCGAGGCGCTCCGCCTGCGGTGGGAACTGACCCAGCAGTACTGGTCCCGCATCGCCCGCTTCGACGACGACCGCTGGCCCCTGGAGGACATCCCCTGGCGTACGACGGGACAGAAGCTGGAGTCGGAATACTTCTCCCTCTCCGTCGCCGCCATCCTCGTGCACGACCTGATGCGCCGCCGGGCCACCGACGACGACCTCACCCGCACCGTCGGCATCATGGAGCGCCTCGCCGAGCGCGGCCGCATCACCAGCCGCATGACCCGCGACGACCCGATGGTGCACCAGCTGCACAACGTCGGCGTCGCCCTGCCGCTGCAGGGCAGCGAGCGCCTCGGACCGCCCATGACCTGGGCCATGACCGACTTCTCGGCCCAGCTGCTGAAGCGGACCGTCCAGCTGTGCACCCTGTCCCGCAACCTCGGCTCGCACGACCGGCTGCTGCGGCTCTCCGAGGACATCTTCGACCACATGTGGCGCCGCCGTATCCGGGACGGCGAGGGCACCGGACTGTGGGACAACGTGCACGCCGCCTATCCCGAGGCGGAGATCCACAAACGGCGCGTACCGGTGTCCTGGAGCATCACCGAGCGGGTCACCGAGGTGATGGTGCAGGCCCACGCCATGTACCGGCAGCCGCCGATCCGCAGCCTCGAACTCACCGACCTCGCAAGGGCGTTGCTCAGTGAGTCCGCGCACCTGCTGGGCAACGAACAGATGGAACCCGCGCCCTCGGACGCCGGCCGGCACGGCATGCAGCTCAGGAACATCGAGGTCAAGCTGCGCCGGGCCCGCAGCCTCGTGGACGAACAGCCGGGTACCGCCTACGCGTTGACGCTCGACGTGCTGGGACAGCTCGACTCGCTCGCCCGCGCCCGCGAAGCCGCGGACCGGGGAGTGTGAACCGTGCTGATCTTCGCCGCCTCCGACAAAGGAGGCACGGGCCGCTCCGTCACGAGCGCCAACCTCGCCTACCACCGCGCGATGGCCGGGGACGACGTCTGCTACCTGGACTTCGACTTCGGCTCACCCACCGCGGCGGCTGTCTTCGACGTGGGTGACGCCCGTCAGGCCACCGAGGACCGCGGACTGCACGCCTACCTCATAGGAGAGGTCAGCGAACCGGCCCGGATCGACGTGTGGGCCGAGACGGAGCACCAGGTGCTGCGGTTCCCGCCGCCGGGCAGCGGACGTCTGGTGCTGATGCCGGGTGACGTCAGCGGCGGCGAGTTCGCCACCAGCGACGACAACCTGCGCCGCTGCGTCGACCTGCTGATGACGCTGTACTACGAGTTCGACCTGGTGATCGTCGACCTCAGCGCCGGCCGCTCCTATGCCGTCGACATGGTCCTGGAGGCCACCGCACAGACCGAGATGAGCGAGGTCACCGCCCGCTGGCTGGTCTTCCACCGCTGGACCCGCCAGCATGTCGGGGCCGCCGCGAGCCTGGTGTTCGGCAAGCGCGGCATCGTCGCGGGCGGGGTCGAGCGCGGCCACGGCGAGGACGCGCTGCGCAACTCGATCCGCTTCGTGCGCGCCGCCGTACCCGACCCCGAGTCGCCGCTGTGGTCGCAGGTCTCGCCCACCCAGTCCGCCTGGATGCGCAAGACCGACGGAGACCTCAAGCAGCTCGCCTCCACCCACGGCATCGGCTACAGCCAGGTCCTCGGCTCGGTACCGCTCGAACCGGTCCTCCAGTGGCGTGAGCAGCTCATCACCGACGAGGACGTGCTCGACAGCCAGATCGCCAACCAGGAGACCTGGCAGGCGCTCAGCCAGCTCGCAGGCCGCCTGACCGACGACAAGTACTGGGAGCAGGTGTGAGCGAGGCCGTGTTCCAGGAGACCACCGCGGAGCGGCGCACCCAGTCCGTTCCGCTGGCCCACCTGTCGCTGGAGCTGGGCCACCTGTACATGGAGGACTTCGAGGCGGGCCCCAAGCGGCTGGCCGAGCACTTCGCCGAGGTGCGGATCTGGGTGGACGCCGTGCGCGCCTCGGCGGCCCGCCGCAGCAAGCGGCCGCGGATCAGCACCTGCTTCCTGATCGACGACTACTTCACGCGCTTCTCCACCCCTGCCGAGCTGATCCCGATGGTGCTCAAGGAGGCCGAGAAGGCGGGCCTGGTCATCGACTACCTCGCCCGCGAGTCGGCGTGCGCGGTCGCGGAACGTGTCGAAATCGCGGAATCTGTCATGCACCGGCTGGTGGAGTCACCGCCGCCGGGGAGCTACGGCTCCCGGCCGTCCGTCAGTCACTCCGGCTGGCTCGCCAACGGCCAGCGCACACCGTCGACTTCACGCAGCGCCCTGGGCGAGGTCAAGGGCTGGGCGGCGCCCCAGGAGACCGCGGCCCGCAACCACTCCATCTTCATGGACGTGGAGCTCTGGTCCGAGAAGGACGGCAAACGGCTGTGGTCCTGCCCGTTCCTCGCCGCCGTATGGCAGCTCGCGCGGCTCGGCCTGTTACGCAACCTCGGCGAGCCCGTGCTGCCACCGACCCAGTGGGAGGGCGCGGAGTTCCCCCAGGACTGGGACCGGCTCCCGCCGCTGATCAGGCTCACCGACACCAAGGCGGCCTTCAGCGCGTACCGCACCTGCTCCCTGGTGCCGAACCGCTTCCTCGCCGTCGAGGACGCCGTACGGCTCATCCTGGACCAGATAGACGTCGACGCCGGGGCCCTCCAGCAGGTCGCCGAGCGGTCCGCCGGCGAGGGGATGCCGGTTCCCGCGGCGGTCGCACAGCGCGCCACCTACGTCTTCTACGAGGAGCCCGGCGACTCCTTTGAGGCTGAGGGGACCTGAGATGACGGCGGCCTTCGGACAACCCGCGCGTTCGGTCCTCGCCTGCGGCGAGGTGCGCACCTGTCTGCTGCCGTCCCATCAGGCGATGGACGGCCGGGCCGCCGCCCAGCTGCTCAGGCTGCGGGCCGACGAACACGTCCGGGTCTCCGAGCGGCCGTCCATGTACGCCCTGTCGCCCGAGGTCCTGACCGGTGTGGACTGCCGGCTGCCCGCCTCCAACGGCTCCAAGGTCCGGGCCGTCGGTACGGTGGCCGCCCGCGCGTCGCTGACCGAGGGCCGGCTGCTGCAGTCGACGGCGTACTTCAGCCTCCCGGCCTCCGGCCCCGACATACGCCGCCCCTGGGGGCAGTATCTGGTCCGCCCCGGTCTGGTCGAGCCCTTCGGCAAGCTGCCCCAACAGGCCACCGCCGAGGGCGTGCTGCAGGGCGCGCGACGCGGTGAGCTCGACCTCGGGATGATCGCCGAGGGGCTGCTGGCCGAGCTGCGCCGTCATCCGCTGCTCGACCGCCGGGTGCCCTTCAAGTCCAGCCCCACGAGGCTGCGTTGGGTCGCCCGGCGCACCTCCGACGGGGAGCGGGCGTCCCTGGTGAACTTCACCCTCGCCGAGGGCGGGCTGCGGACCATGGAACTACGGCTGCCGGAGCACGTTCCGGCGGCATCGGCGGCGGGCATTTGCGAAGATCTCGCCCTGCACGACTGGCTTTTGACGACTGTTCAGCACATGCTTGACAACAGCCGGCTCGGTACGGCGGACGGGCCCTCGGTGGTCGAGACGCTGCAACCGGTCGTCGTACATCTGCTGCATCTGTGGATGCCGCGCGCGCACGTGGACCCGGCGCTGGGTCACCTGTGGGACGTGCTGGAGGAGAAACCGGGGTTCTCCCGCCAGTGGGAGAACCTGAGCCGGCGCATCCGAGACCGACTGGCCCTCCAGGCCGTGGCGACGCCGCACCAAGCGCTCACCGACGCGCGCTGAGGGGCCGCAACCCAACCAGAAACCCGACGGGGGATGAGAAATGAGCGGAGCGTCGTTAGGAACCGGCAACAACGGGCGAGTCGCCCCACGAGTGCAGAACGCGGGCAGGTCGAAGGTCCTGCTCAGAGTGCTGGTCGCGGGCGTCGTCGGCGCTGTGACATTCCTCCTGAGCGGTCTGCTGAACCAGCAGGACGACAACCTGTGGGAGTGGACGATGTCCATCGTCCTCGGTTGCGCGGTGCTGATCGTGCAGTACCTGGTGGACTTCGGGGAGCGGTTCGAGAAGGTCGACCAGGGCTTCGCCGAGATCCTCGCCGCCACGGAGCTCTTCAGCCAGGTGGACGGTTCGGTCCTGCGCTCCGAGGAGGTGACCCGGCTGGTCCTCGGCTACACCAAGGTCCGTGAGCAGGGCGGCGACATCATGCAGGCCTTCGCGGAGAAGGAACTCGGACGCCTCGCCAAGATGATGGAAGGTCTCGGCAGCGGCAGTGCGGACTGCCCCGGCGAGAACCACGAGTGGCTGATCGACATCACCGACTGCGTCAAGATGACCCTCGACGCCACCAGTACCTCGGTGGACCGGGAGTTCTGGAACAGCGGGCCGGCCGAGCGGTACCTCGCCGCGCAGGAGAAGGCGATCAAGCGGCGCGGCGTGGAGATCCGGCGGCTGTTCATCGTGCGGGACCCCGACGAGGTCACGCCCGAACTCAGGGCGCTGTGCGACAGCCATCGCAGGCGAGGCATCGACGCACGCATCGCGGTGCGGTCACTGATGGAGTCCAGCCCCAGGGTGAGCGACTTCATCGTCTTCGACGGCGAACTCTGCCACGAGACCAAGCCGGACCAGGAGAACAACCCGGACAGCACGTTGCTGAATGCCGAACCGGACCACATCGAGGACCACATCACCCAGTTCACCGAGCTGTGGGCGGAGGCGGAACGTCAGCAGACGGCTCCGCGGGTCACCTCAGACACGTGAGGAACCTGTCCCAGGCGTGAGCGGAAACGAGGAGTACGGGGCTGTCCGAGGCGAGTTTGGAGTCTCGGACAGGGATGACGCCGGGGACTCCGTCGGCTATCTCCAGGCAGTCCTCCCCACCGTCGCCGCCACTGTAGGTGCTCTTGCGCCACTGGGCGTTGCTCAGGTCGTACTCGCGCATCGTCTGTAGTCCTCCGCTGCCGACTCGATCAGGGCGAGGGATGCCTCCCGCGAGAGCGCGGTGGCCCTGACCAGATCGTAAGACGCTCGGACTCGCTTCACCACAGCCGGGTCGTCCAGCAGATTCCCCGAAAACATGCCCTCTGTATAGACAGTTGGTGGGGCATCATCGAACTCCATCATCTTCAACATCTTGCCCATGGCCGGGTGCGCTCCGGCAGCGAACGGCAGCACCTGCACCAGTACCTTGCGCTCCCGCATCAGCGTCGCGATGTGGTCCAGCTGGTGCGCCATGACTCGTGAGCTGCCGACCGGGACGCGCAGGGCTGCCTCGTGCAGCACCGCCCAGTACACGGGCCGCGCTGCGTCCTTGAGGATCCGCGTCCGGTCCACGCGGCCCCTGAGCAAGTCCTCGATGTACTCGTCCGCGGCCAGCGGATTGCTCGCCAGGAACACCGCCCGCGCGTAGTCCGGCGTCTGCAGAAGCCCCGGGATCACCATCGGCGCGTACTCGCAGATCTCCGTCGCGAGGCGTTCCAGTTCCGCCACATGCGCGAAGTACTCGGTATAGGGCTGCTCCTTGATGAGCTTTCGCCAGAGTCGCTCGAAAATACCGTCGGTTTGCAGGGACTCGTCAATCCGCTGAGCCACGTCCAATTGCGGCTTTCGAATTGCCTGTTCGAACTGGCCGATGTATCCACCGGAGACAAATACCCGGGAACCCAGTTCCACCTGAGTGATACCCGCGTTCTCCCGGCGCCGTTTCAGCTCCGCTCCGAAGAACTCCCACGCCGCCTGACGCGAACCGTTGGCCATGGCCAACCCCCTTGTACTGCCCCGCACTTGTAGGGCACAGACTCCTGCCGAGTGTAGGCATCGCAGGTCACCATGGAGATGGAAAGCGTGAAACCCGAATTCGAGGGGAGTCAGGTGACGGCACGACACTCGGCGCGCTGCGTCGAAGAAGCGGAGGATGCGGTGAAGGAATTGCGGGCGGTGCTGGAGAAGGCAGGAATTACGCTTCCGACACTCCGGATCGATCCGGCAAGTCTTGCGCGTGAAGCTCCGTGCCCGCTCGTCGAATTGGGCCGTTGTTCCGTGGAGACCGTGAGGCGTCTCGCCGCGGTGCTGCGATGAAGCCACCCATCGGGTCGTACGTGATCGACACTCGTTCGGGTCGGATCGGGGTCGTGATGGGACACGAGGGGCCGTACGTCCAGCTGAGACCGTACGGGGGAGGCAAGGAGTGGGACGCCGACCCGGCGGCCGTACGCAACGCGACGCCCGCCGAGCGGCTGCGCGCCGCGACGGCGTACGCGAACGCACGCAGCAGGGGTGAGGTTCCTTGACGTAGGCGGGTGCGCATAGGGTGCGGCGGCATGGCCTTGTGGAGATGGAGAAGGCGTGGTGTGAAGGCGGCCCGCCGCTACCCCGTGCCGCTCACCACGCACCAGCTGTGGATGGTGTCGCTGAGCGCGCCGGTGAGCCGGGGCAAGAGCGCCTCGCGGACGACGCTCTACCCGTACGTGCGGATCGACGACGACAGCGCCCGGCGCTGGTTGGCCGACCAGTGGGAGATCACCTCGCGTGAGGAGCTGGTCGGCCGGCTCGACGACCTGTCCCGCAGCGGTTACCGGGCGCGGGTGTACCGGCAGACCGGCGTCTCCCCGCTGGCCTGGGACGCGGCGCTGTACGTCGACATCACCCGCCGGGGCTTCGCCTGCGGGCTGATCGGCGAGGCCGACGCCTGGACCGCGCTGAAGAACATCGTGCCGACGGTGGTGCGGCAGTACGCCTCCTGGCAGGAGTACGCCGATCACTATCTGCTGGGGCGGCAGGTGTGGCGGGCGGGGCTGCGCGACGCGGCGCACTCCGACCTGCCGGCGTCGCAGGCGGTCGCCGACGAGCATCTGAGGGCCCTCCTGGACCCGGCGAACCGCGCCAGCCCGTGGCACCAGGCCCCCTGGGACGCGATCAGCAACCCCGACCGCACCCGCTGACCCGCGCCGTACGCGAGAATGACCCCATGAGTCTGTTCCGCGACGACGGCATCGTGCTGCGCACCCAGAAGCTGGGCGGGGCGGAGCCGACCGTGCCGCGATCCTCCGGGGGCGCGCGATGAGTCTCTTCCGGGACGACGGCATTGTCCTGCGGACGCAGAAGCTCGGGGAAGCGGACCGGATCATCACGCTGCTCACGCGGGGGCACGGGCGGGTGCGGGCCGTGGCGCGGGGTGTGCGGCGGACCAAGTCGAAGTTCGGTGCGCGGCTCGAACCGTTCTCCCACGTCGACGTGCAGTTCTTCGCGCGGGGGAGCGAGCTGATCGGGCGCGGGCTGCCGCTGTGCACGCAGAGCGAGACCATCGCTCCGTACGGCGGCGGGATCGTCAGCGACTACGCCCGCTACACCGCCGGCACGGCCATGCTGGAGACCGCCGAGCGGTTCACCGACCACGAGGGCGAGCCGGCGGTGCAGCAGTACCTGCTGCTGGTCGGGGCCCTGCGGACGCTGTCCCGCGGCGAGCACGCGCCGCACCTCGTGCTCGACGCCTTCCTGCTGCGGTCCCTCGCCGTGAACGGCTACGCCCCGACCTTCAGCGACTGCGCGAAGTGCGGTATGCCCGGACCGAACCGCTTCTTCTCGGTCTCCTCCGGGGGCTCGGTCTGTGTCGACTGCCGGGTGCCCGGTAGCGTCGTACCGTCGCCGCAGACCCTGGAACTGCTCGGGGCGCTGCTTACGGGAGACTGGGGGACCGCGGACGCCTGCGAGCCGCGGTACGTCCGGGAGGGCAGTGGGCTGGTGTCGGCCTATCTGCACTGGCACCTGGAGCGCGGGCTGCGTTCGCTTCGGTACGTGGAAAAGTAGAGGGAGACGACAAGCACATGGCGGTAAGTGGGTTCCTCGGGCGCCGGCGACGCGAGTACAGCACGCCGGAGCCGCACCCGTCCGGCGCCCGCGCGCCGAAGCTCCCGGGTGAGCTGATCCCGAAGCATGTGGCGATCGTCATGGACGGGAACGGCCGCTGGGCCAAGGAGCGCGGGCTGCCGCGCACCGAGGGCCACAAGGTCGGTGCCGAGCGGGTGCTGGACGTCCTCCAGGGCGCCATCGAGATGGGCGTGGGCGCGATCTCGCTGTACGCCTTCTCCACCGAGAACTGGAAGCGCTCGCCCGACGAGGTGCGCTTCCTGATGAACTTCAACCGGGACTTCATCCGCAAGACGCGGGACCAGCTCGACGAGCTCGGAGTGCGGGTGCGCTGGGTCGGCCGGATGCCCAAGCTGTGGAAGTCCGTCGCCAGGGAGCTGGAGATCTCCCAGGAGCAGACCAAGGACAACGACAGGCTGACCCTGTACTTCTGCATGAACTACGGCGGCCGGGCCGAGATCGCGGACGCCGCGCAGGCCCTCGCCGAGGACGTACGGGCCGGGCGGCTGGACCCGTCCAAGGTCACCGAGAAGACCTTCGCGAAGTACCTCTACTACCCGGACATGCCGGACGTGGACCTGTTCCTGCGCCCGAGCGGTGAGCAGCGCACCTCCAACTACCTGCTCTGGCAGAGCGCTTACGCCGAGATGGTCTTCCAGGACGTGCTGTGGCCGGACTTCGACCGGCGTGACCTGTGGCGCGCGTGCGTGGAGTTCGCCTCCCGCGACCGGCGCTTCGGCGGCGCGATCCCGAACGAGGAACTGCTCGCCATGGAAGGCCGCTCCGAGCAGAGCTGACCTGCTGGACACAACGTGAACGGCCCCGCTCCACGAAGGGGAGCGGGGCTTTCGCAGGTTGTGGACGCCGCCCCGTGCTCGCCTTGCGGGTCCTGGTGTCGCCCTCGCCGCCGACGGCCCGGCATCACCTCAGCCGTTGGCGGCCGCGCACTCCGCGCATGTGCCGAAGATCTCAACCGTGTGCGCCACGTTCACATAGCCGTGCTCGGCCGCGATCGCGTCGGCCCACTTCTCCACGGCCGGGCCCTCGACCTCGACCGCCTTGCCGCAGACACGGCACACGAGGTGGTGGTGGTGCTCACCGCTGGAGCAGCGGCGGTAGACCGACTCGCCGTCGGAGGTGCGCAGGACGTCGACCTCGCCGGCGTCGGCGAGGGACTGGAGGGTGCGGTAGACCGTGGTGAGGCCGACCGAGTCGCCCTTGTGCTTGAGCATGTCGTGGAGCTCCTGCGCGCTGCGGAACTCGTCGACCTCGTCCAGGGCCGCCGCCACAGCGGCCCGCTGCCGAGTCGCGCGGCCCTTCACGGGCGGTCCAGCGGTCGTCACCGGTTTGCCTCCTCACGTCTGCGCCTTGCCGGGCCATTGTGCCAGCCCGGGCTGAGCGCGGTCAGACGCTCACCTTCCCGTCGCTCTCCCTGCTGGCCGGAATCGCGCACTCCGCCGGGTCGCCGGAGGGCTGCGCCGCCGCCAGGGCGCGGGCCCTGCGCCGGGCCAGCGGGGTCGCCAGCGCGGTCAGCGCGATGAACGCGCCGATGGTCAGCAGCACGATCGTCGCGCCGGGCGGCACGTCCTGGTAGTACGAGGTCACGGTGCCGCCGATGGTCACCGTGATGCCGATCGCCACGGCGATGGCGAACGTCGCCGCGAAGCTCCGCGTCAGCTGCTGCGCCGCCGCCACCGGCACCACCATCAGCGCGCTCACCAGCAGCAGGCCGACCACCCGCATGGCGACCGTCACGGTCACCGCCGCGGTGATCGCCGTCAGCAGGTTCAGGGCACGCACCGGAAGACCGGTGACCCTCGCGAACTCCTCGTCCTGGCTCACCGCGAACAACTGGCGGCGCAGCCCGAGCGTGACGAGCACCACGAACGCGGCGAGCAGGATGATCGCCGTCACGTCGGACTCGCTCACCGTGGACAGGGAGCCGAAGAGGTACGACGTCAGGTTCGCGTTCGAGCCGTTCGGCGCCAGGTTGATCAGCATCACGCCGCCGGCCATGCCGCCGTAGAAGAGCATCGCGAGGGCGATGTCGCCGCGAGTGCGGCCGTACCAGCGGATCAGCTCCATCAGCACCGCGCCGAGCACCGACACCAGTGTCGCCATCCACACCGGCGACCAGGACAGCAGGAAGCCGAGGCCGACGCCGGTCATCGCGACGTGGCCGATCCCGTCGCCCATCAGGGCCTGGCGGCGCTGCACGAGGTAGATGCCGACGGCGGGCGCGGTGATGCCGACCAGGACGGCGGCGAGCAGCGCCCGCTGCATGAATGCGTAGTTCAGGAAGTCCATCAGCTCAGCAGTCCCGTCCGGATCGGTTCGGCGTCGTGAGCCGCGTGCGGGTGTACGTGGTCGTGGCCGGGCAGCGCGTGCTGGCCGAGCGCCTTCGGGGGCGGCCCGTCGTGCAGGACGCAGCCGTCGCGCAGGACGACCGCGCGGTCGATCAGGGGCTCCAGGGGACCCAGCTCGTGCAGCACGAGCAGGACCGTCGCACCGCCCGCGACCTGCTCGGTGAGCGTGCGCGCGAGCACTTCCTGGCTGTCCAGGTCCACGCCCGCCATCGGCTCGTCCATGATCAGCAGCTCGGGCTCGGAGGCCAGCGCGCGGGCGATGAGCACCCGCTGGTGCTGACCGCCGGACAGGGCGTTCACGGAGTCCTTCACCCGGTCCGCCATGCCGACCAGTTCCAGGGCGTTCCGTACGGCCGCGTGGTCGGCCTTGCGGAAGACGCCGAAGCGGGTGCGGGACAGGCGGCCCGAGGAGACGACCTCGCCGACCGTGGCGGGCACCCCGCCGGCGGCCGTCGTGCGCTGCGGGACGTAGCCCACCCGCGCCCAGTTGCGGAACCGGGCCCGCGCGGTGCCGAACAGCTCGATCTCGCCGGCGCTGACGGGCACCTGGCCGATGACGCCGCGCACGGCCGTCGACTTGCCGGAGCCGTTGGCCCCGAGCAGGGCGACGACCTCACCGCGGTGCACGGTGAGGTCGATGCCGCGCAGGACGGGGCGCGAGCCCAGCTCGGCGCGGACGCCGCGCAGCGATATGACGGGCTCGGTCATGCCGTCCTCCGTAGGGTCGATCATTTGGCTCCCAGGGCGGTCTTCAGGGCCGCGAGGTTGGCCTCCATGACCCCGAAGTAGTCGTCGCCCTTGGACTTGTCGGTGATGCCCTCCAGCGGATCGAGCACGTCCGTCTTCAGGCCGGCGTCGTCGGCGAGGGTCTTCGCGGTCTTGTCGGACACGAGTGTCTCGTAGAAGACGGTGGTGACGCCGTCGGCCTTGGCCTCCTGCTGGAGCTCCTTCATCCGGGCCGGACTCGGCTCGCTGTCCGGGTCGACGCCGGTGATGGCCTCCTGGGTCAGGCCGTAGCGCTCGGCGAGATAGCCGAAGGCGGAGTGGTTGGTGAAGAAGACCTTGGAACGGGTGTCCTTCAGCCCGTTTGCGAACTCGGTGTTCAGCGCGCCGAGCCTCTTGACCAGGGCCTCGGTGTTCTTCTTGTAGTCGGCCGCGTGGTCGGGGTCCGCCTTCTCGAAGGCCGCGCCGACGCCCTTGGCGATCTCGGCGTACTTCACCGGGTCGAGCCAGACGTGCGGGTCGAGGGCGTGCTCTTCCTCCTCGGAGGGCGACTCCTCGGAGTGGGCCTCCTCGCCCTCGTGGTCGTGCTCGACGGCGCCGTGGTCCTCCAGCTCGGTCAGGGTGGCGGCGTCGATCTTCGTGTCGAGGCCGGACTGGCCGATGGCCTCGTCCACCGAGGGCTGGAGGCCCTTGAGGTAGAGGGCCGCGTCGGAGTCCTCCAGCTGGGCCCGCTGCCGGGCGCTGATCTCCAGGTCGTGCGGCTCCTGGCCGGGCTCGGTGAGGCTGGTGACCTTCACATGGCCGCCGCCGATCTGCTCGGCGAGGAAGGCCATGGGGTAGAACGACGCGACGACGTCGAACTTGTCCGTGTTGCCCGCGGCGCTGCTGTCCGAGGAACAGGCGGTGAGGGTGCCGATACCGACTGCGGTGACGGCCGCGAGGGCGATCCCGGATATGTGAGGTCGTCGTACGTTCATGACAGTCATTTTCAGCAAAGTTGGAAACGGTTGTCAACAAGCGTGAGCGGCCGTCCACAGAGGGCTACCGATTTGATTGAGGGGGAGTGCCCGCCGGTACCCTGAAGCATTCGCTGTGAAGCGCCTCGCTTCGTCGCCCGTCGTCGTAATGAAGAGAGCACCGTGGCCGCCGACAAGATCGACACCATCGTCAGCCTGAGCAAGCGCCGTGGCTTCGTATTCCCTTGCAGTGAGATCTACGGCGGCCAGCGCGCCGCCTGGGACTACGGGCCGCTGGGTGTCGAGCTCAAGGAGAACCTCAAGCGCCAGTGGTGGCGCTACATGGTCACCTCGCGCGAGGACGTTGTCGGTATCGACTCGTCCGTGATCCTGGCCCCCGACGTCTGGGTCGCCTCCGGCCACGTCGCCACCTTCACGGACCCGCTCACCGAGTGCACCTCCTGCCACAAGCGGTTCCGCGCGGACCACCTGGAGGAGGCGTACGAGGCCAAGAAGGGCCACCTGCCGGAGAACGGCCTCGCGGACATCAACTGCCCGAACTGCGGCAACAAGGGCCAGTTCACCGAGCCCAAGCAGTTCTCGGGTCTCCTCTCCACCCACCTCGGCCCGACGCAGGACTCCGGCTCCATCGCCTACCTGCGCCCCGAGACCGCCCAGGGCATCTTCACCAACTTCGCCCTGGTGCACACCGCTTCGCGCAAGAAGCCGCCGTTCGGCATCGCGCAGATGGGCAAGTCCTTCCGCAACGAGATCACGCCCGGCAACTTCATCTTCCGCACTCGCGAGTTCGAGCAGATGGAGATGGAGTTCTTCGTCAAGCCGGGCGAGGACGAGAAGTGGCAGGAGTACTGGATGGAGCAGCGCTGGAACTGGTACACCGGCCTGGGCCTGCGCGAGGAGAACATGCGGTGGTACGAGCACCCGAAGGAGAAGCTCTCCCACTACTCCAAGCGCACCGCCGACATCGAGTACCGCTTCCAGTTCGGCGGCAACGAGTGGGGTGAGCTGGAGGGCGTCGCCAACCGCACCGACTACGACCTCAGCGCGCACTCCAAGGCATCAGGCCAGGACCTCTCCTACTTCGACCAGGAGGCCGGCGAGCGCTGGACGCCGTTCGTCATCGAGCCCGCCGCCGGTGTCGGCCGCGCGATGCTGGCGTTCCTCCTCGACGCCTACGTCGAGGACGAGGCGCCGAACGCCAAGGGCAAGATGGAGAAGCGCACGGTGCTGCGCCTGGACCACCGCCTGGCGCCCGTGAAGGTCGCGGTCCTGCCGCTGTCCCGCAACCCGGAGCTCTCGCCCAAGGCCAAGGGTCTCGCCCAGGCGCTGCGGCAGAACTGGAACATCGAGTTCGACGACGCCGGCGCGATCGGCCGCCGCTACCGCCGTCAGGACGAGATCGGTACGCCGTACTGCGTGACGGTCGACTTCGACACGCTCGAGGACAACGCCGTGACGGTGCGTGAGCGCGACTCCATGAAGCAGGAACGCATCTCCCTGGACCAGATCGAGGGCTACCTGGCGAGCCGCCTGATCGGCTGCTAGCCCGGCTCCGCGGGTCAGTGTCCGGCTAGCTCGGGTTCTTTGCAGGCCGCGGGTTCGTCGTGGCTTGTCGCGCAGTTCCCCGCGCCCCCGAGGGTGCGGGGAACTCGTCGTTTCACAGGTCCAGATCGGCGTAGAGAGCGGCGTGATCGGAGGCGGAGTCGGCCTTCGATGTCACCTTGTCGAAGTGCTTGATCTCCGGGGGCGGGTTCCAGAAGATTCCGCGCGTTTCGAGGTCGACGTGCTGGATCCGGTGCCACAGCTGCGGCGGGAACAGCAGGTAGTCGATCTTGCGCTCCACCGTGTCGCACGGGCGGTAGGTTCCGGGGACGCCCCGGTAGCCGGAGTGGCTCATGGCATCGCGCAGGCCGGTGTCCAGCAGTACGTCGACGGGTTCGCTGTCCGGGTGGTCGTTGAGGTCTCCGGCGACCATGACGTACGGGGTGCGCTCCCGGGCGGCCTCGTAGATCTCGGCGACGCGCCGTGCCTGGGCGAGGCGCAGTACAGGGTCGTCGTCGCTCTGGCTCTTGAAGTGGTTGCCGAGGAGCACCAGCGGTGTCCCGTTGAACTCGATCTCGAACTCAGGGCAGTCGCGGCTGAACAGATGCTCACCCGGCCGGTCCGGGTCGGGGTCGAAGATGTGCGGCCGGACGGAGGTGATCGGGTACCGGCTGAGAATCCCGACGTCGATACCGCGGCCGTCGTTGCCGTCGATCAGCATGTTGAAGGGGTACGGCCGCCTCCCGTGCACGCCCGCCAGGATCTGCGTGTTGAAGCGGTCCAGCGTGAGGCGGTCCTCGACCTCCACCAGGAGCAGGATGTCGGCGTCGATCTCGTCGATCACCCGGCCGGTGTTGTGCACTGCCTGCGTGTCGAGGTCGTCCCGTACGAGATCGGCCCAACCGGCCCATCCTCCGCGGCCGTTGGCGACGACCTTGACCTCGAAGTCCTCGTCCTCCGGCTGCTCCTTCGTGTCGAACAGCCTGCCGCCTCCGAAGCGGGTCTGGTTGATGTGGATCGCCGGAGGGTTGTCGTGGTCCAGGCCGTGGGCCCGGTGCTTCTTGATGAGCGCGGAGATCCGGGCCTTGTCGGCCGGCTCGTAGGTCGTGAGGTTCAGCAGGGCGACCAGCGTGCTGAAGTCGGACACGACCTCGTTCCGCTGCGTCGGGTCCGGCAGGTTGAAGGCCTTGGGGCGGCGGAAGAGGTTCTCCACATTGAACGTGGCGATTCGGACGATCATGGCGGCCTCCTCGGGCGGCGCAGGAGTACCGCGCGGCCGGCGGCAGGCGCCGCCGGGGACACTGCACGCCGACAACTCCCATTGTCCGAGGGGTGCAAGGGGCTGTCCAACGGAGCCGATTGGTCCGGGATCACGGTCGTCGATTGGCCCTGTCCGGGGGCGCGGCGGGCCCGGCAGGCTGGCCCGCATGAGTCTCGCCTTTCTGCTCACCACCCTCGTCGTCGTCGCCACTCCCGGCACCGGTGTGGTCTACACGCTCGCCGCCGCGCTGTCCCGCGGCCGGCGTGCGAGCGTCGTCGCCGCGCTCGGCTGCACCCTCGGGATCGTGCCGCACATGGTGGCCACCATCACCGGCGTCGCCGCGCTGCTGCACGCGAGTGCGACCGCCTTTCAGGTGCTGAAGTTCGCGGGCGTCGCCTACCTGCTGTACATGGCGTGGGCGACGATCAGGGACAAGGACGCCCTCGTGGTGGACGCGGAGCCCGCGCCGCTGTCCGTGGGGCGGGTGATCGTGCGGGGTGTGCTGATCAACATTCTCAATCCGAAGCTGACGATGTTCTTCTTCGCCTTCCTGCCGCAGTTCGTGGACCCGGGCGAGGCGAACGCGCTGCCGCACATGCTCGTGCTCAGCGGGGTTTTCATGGCGGCGACGTTCGTGGTCTTCGCGGCGTACGGCGTCCTCGCGGCGTCCGTGCGCAGCCACGTCACCTCCCGGCCCCGGGTGATGACGTGGCTGCGGCGGACCTTCGCCGGGTCGTTCGTGGCGCTGGGCGCGAAGCTGGCGGTCACCGCCCGCTAGCGGCTCCGCCGGGTGCGCCGTTGTTCGGCTGCGGCGACGGGGGGCTGATCGCGCAGTTCCCCGCGCCCCTTGAGGGGTGCGAGGACTCGGCGTTCCAGGTGGACCAGGAGCGGCCGGCTGCCGAACAGGCTGAGTCGTTGGACGTGGACCGGGGACAGACCGACCGTCAGGGCGCGAGCGAGGCTGCTCGCGTCCGGCAGGAGCACCACCGCGCGTCCCTCGTCCGTGAGGACCCTGGCGAGTTCGTGCCACCAGCGCTCCGGGTGCCCGGCGAGGCGGCCAGCCGCGCCGACCTGTGCGCCCCACGGCGGGTTGCACAGCACCCGGTCCACGCTGCGGTCGGCGAGGGGGAGGGCCCCGGCGTCGCCGCGGCGGACCGTGACCGGCAGCGGGCCGGCGTTCTCCCGTGCCGCCCGGCGCGCGGCCGGATCGAGGTCGAAGCCGAGCAGGGTGGTGCCCGGCGCCGTGTGATGGGCCTCGATCAGCAGCGTGCCCGCGCCGCAGCACGGGTCCAGTACCCGCTGCCCCGGCCGTAGTTCGGCCGCCCGGGCCATGGCGGCGGCGACCGGGGGGTGCAGGGTGCCCGGGATCGTCGCCTGCTTGTAGGCGCGCCGGTGTGCGGGACGCCGGCCCAGGCGCAGCAGCAGGGTGGCGTGGGCACCGTCCAGGGTCAGCCGCCAGCCGCTGTGGCCGGGCGGGGGCGCGTCGCCGTGCCGGCGCGAGTGGTACGGCAGCCCCGCCCGCTCGGCCAGCACCCGGCCGACGGTGTCCTCGATGTCGTAGCGGTTGTACGTCCTGCGGCCCAGGAAGGACGCCGAGATCTCGATGCCGTCGCCGAAGCCGGACGGGCCGCCCAGGGCCCGGCGGTCGCGGGCCAGGTCGGTCAGGTCGAACTCGTGCGCCAGGGCGGTCAGTTCGGGCAGGTCGCTCTTGTGCGGGCCGATGTCCGGCCGGCGGTGGGCCGGCAGGAAGACATCGTCGGCGGTGCGGAGCCGAGGGGCGATGTCGTCGCCGGTCACCCGGAAGCCCACCTCGCGGTGGCCGATCCGGTCGATGGCCGCGGAGTGCGTCCGCAGAATCTCGGTGCCGAGGGCGGACTCCAGTCCCCGTACGCACCGGGCCACCAGGAACACGCGCGGTGTGCGCATGATGCCGTCTTCTCCCACGTCGAAGCCCGGGACGGTGGAGGACCGTCCCGCATCGCCGGCGCCGGGGTGTTCCGCGTCGTGCCGACGGAGCGGCTAGCGGAGGTGGAAGAAGTACGTCGTCGTCATCATGATCGCAAAAGCGTACCAGCCGGTCGGGTTTCCGTGAGAGCCTGCGGCATGGCCATCATTCACCGCACCACCCTCAAGCCGACGAAGCTGGAGCTGCTCACCGCGTGGCTGCCCACCCGCCCGTGGTACGCCGGTGCCGGTGAACCCCGGCCGGTCAAGGCCGGTGGCTTCCGGCTGGACGACCCGGAGGGCGAGGTCGGGATCGAGTTCATGGTGGTGACGGACGACTCCGGTCCTCGGACGGTCGGCCATCTGGTTCCGCTGACCTATCGCGGTGCCCCTCTGGAAGGCGCCGAGCACGCCCTCGTCGGCACCATGGAGCACGGGGTGCTGGGGCCGCGCTGGGCCTACGACGGCTGCCACGACCCGGTGCTGGTGGACCGGTTGTGGGCGCTGATCGAGGGCCGGGTCCAGGCCCAGGCGCAGAGCGTCACCGACGCCGTCGACCGGGAGGTCACCCGCTCCTACACCGGTCCGGGCCTCGGGGCGGGGCAGGTCGCCGCCCCGGTCGTCGAGGACTCGGAGAACGGCACCCTGCTGGCCGCGCCGGACGGCACGACCCTGCGGCTGCACCGCGTCCTGCGGCCCGCCCCGCAGGGTGTCCCGCTGCCGCCCGAGGGGGCCTCCGGTCATGTCGGCGGTGCCTGGCAACTGCCCGACGGCACCCGTGCGCAGGGCCTGTTCGCCGCCCTGTACGCCGACGGGCGGGGCTGAGGGCCGGCGCCCCGAGGATGTGTGAGGTGGAACTGTCCGACGGGGCGATCACCCTGAGCCCGCTGCGCCCGGCCGACGCCGAGGCCCACCTCGCGGGCGAGGACGAGCAGTTGGTCCGCTGGCTCAGCGGCGGCCCCGGCACGCGCGAGGGCGTCGACGCCTACCTCCGGCACTGCGAGGAACAGTGGGCGACAGCCGGCCCGCTGCGCGCCTTCGGCATCCGCGCGGGCACCGACGGGACGCTCGCGGGCACGATCGACCTGCGCCTCGCGGCGGAGGGCCTCACCCGCGGCCAGGTCAATGTCGCCTACGGCCTCTACCCGGCGTGGCGGGGACGCGGCCTGGCCACCCGCGCCGTCCTCCTGGTCTGCCGGTACGCGGCCGGCGTGGGCGGCAAGGAGGCCGTGATCCAGGTGGAGCCCGAGAACGCGGCGTCCACGGCCGTGGCCCGCCGGGCGGGATTCACGCCCGGCGGGCAGCGGTTCACCGAGGACGGCACGCTGCTCGACCGGTACGTCCGGGACCTGCGTGCCCCCGGCGTCAACGGCCCTGCAGCGACCTGACGTTGTCGCCGAAGGTCCAGTTCTTGGAGCCGTCCCAGTTGATCGACCAGGTCATCAGGCCCTTGAGCGAGGTGCCGTAGTGCCGCCAGGCCTGGGCGACGAGGGACGGTGACATGTAGCCGCCACCCGCGCCGGACTGCGCGGGCAGGCCGGGCACCTGCTTGTCGTAGGGCACCTTGATGGTCGTGCCCTGCACTACGAGGCCCTTGTCGAGGCAGTCCGTCTGGGCGGTGAAGCCGGCGACGGTGCCCGCCGAGTAGGAGTCGCCGGAGCAGCCGTACATGCTGCCGTTGTAGTACTGCATGTTCAGCCACCACAGGCGGCCGTTGTCGGCGTACTTCTTGATGATGGGCAGGTACGCGCCCCAGATCGAGCCGTAGACGACGCTGCCGCCGGTGACGTACGCCGTCTCCGGGGCCATCGTCAGACCGAAGTCGGACGGCATCCGCGCCAGGATCCCGTCGATGATGCGGATCAGGTTGGCCTGGGACGTGGAGAGCCGGCTGATGTTCCCGCTGCCCACCAGGCCCGTCTCGATGTCGATGTCGATGCCGTCGAAGTTGTACTTCTTCAGGATCGGCACGATCGTCGCGACGAACCTGTCCGCGACGGCCGTCGAGTTGAGGTCGATGCCGGCGGTCGCGCCGCCGATCGAGAGCAGGATCGTCCGGCCGGACGCCTTGGCCGCGCACATCTCCGCGGGGGTGGCCACCTTCACCCCGTTGTCCATGCCGTCCTCCCACAGCGCCGTGCCGTCGGAGCGGATGACCGGGAACGCCGCGTTGATCACGTTGTAGCCGTGCGCGGCGATGCGGGAGTCGGTGATCGGGGTCCAGCCGAAGGGCGGGTGGACGCCGTTGGCGGCGCCGTCCCAGTTCTCCCAGTAGCCCTGGAGGACCTTGCCGGACGGCTTGGACTTCACCGCGCAGGTGTCGGCGGCTGACGCGGGGGACGCGGCGGGGAGCTGGGCGAGACAGACGGTCGCCAGAGCCGCGGTGAGCAGGCTGAGGGCGCGGCGGAGCATACGGGGCCTCCCGGTGGGGGTCGGGGCGCGCGATGTCGTAGGCATGACAGTGCTCGTGGTCCAGACCTTTCGTCAATAGGTCTGGACCACATTGGGTGGCCGGGAGGCCCGGCGGGGGCGTGCGGACAAGTATGGAATGACAGATATTGAAATCTGTCAGCTGTTAGGGCAGGGTGGAGGCATGACGATGCAAACCCGCTCCCTCGGAACCACCGGCCCCCAGGTCTCCGCCCTCGGCCTCGGCTGCATGGGCATGTCCGCGCTGTACGGCGACGCGGACCGGACCGAGTCGATCGCCACCGTGCACGCCGCCCTCGAAGCGGGCGTGACGCTGCTCGACACCGGCGACTTCTACGCCATGGGCCACAACGAGATGCTGGTCGGCGAGGCCCTGCGCACCGCGCCCGCCGCCCTGCGCGAACAGGCCCGGATCAGCGTGAAGTTCGGCGCCCTGCGCTCCCCGGACGGCGACTGGATCGGATACGACGGCCGCCCGGCCGCCGTGAAGAACTTCGCCGCCTACTCCCTCCAGCGGCTGGGCGCCGACCACATCGACGTCTACCGGATCGCCCGGCTCGACCCCGACGTACCGATCGAGGAGACCGTCGGCGCGATCTCCGAACTGATCGAGAAGGGGTACGTCCGCCACGTCGGCCTCAGCGAGGTCGGCGCCGACACCGTCCGCCGGGCCGCCGCCACCGCCCCCATCTCCGACCTCCAGATCGAGTACTCGCTGATCTCCCGCGGCATCGAGGAGGAGGTCCTGCCGACCACCCGTGAACTGGGCATCTCCATCACCGCGTACGGCGTCCTGTCGCGCGGGCTGATCTCCGGGCACTTCACCCGCGACCGGCAGCTCGCCGCCAACGACTTCCGGGCGTACTCACCCCGCTTCCAGGGCGAGAACCTCCGGCACAACCTCGACCTCGTCGAGGCGCTGCGGAAGATCGCCGAACAGAAGGGCGTCTCCGTCGCCCAGATCGCCATCGCCTGGGTGCTCTCCCGCGGCGACGACATCGTGCCGCTCGTCGGTGCCCGCACCCGCGAGCGGCTCACCGAGTCGCTGGGTGCGCTGGACGTCACGCTGGACGGCGCCGATCTCGCGGCGATCGAGCGGGCGGTCCCGGCGGACGCCGCGGCCGGCGACCGCTACCCGGCCCCGCAGATGGCCCACCTGGGCAGCAAGTGACCAGGCCCCTGCCAGGTACGGTCTAGGGCATGCCACCGACGCCCCAGACCCTGACCGCCGAGCGCATCCTCGAAGCCACCGAGGAGGTGCTGCGCCGCCACGGCCCGGCCAAGGCCACCGTGGTCGACGTGGCCCGCGCGCTCGGCGTCAGCCATGGCAGCGTCTACCGGCACTTCCGTACCAAGGCGGCGCTGCGCGAAGCGGTCACCAAGCGGTGGCTGGACCGGACCACACAGGTGCTCGCGGCCATCGTCGCGGCACCCGGCCTGGACCCGGAGAGCCGGGTGCGCGAGTGGCTCGCGGCGCTGTTCGCCGCCAAGCGCCGCAAGGCGTTCGACGACCCGGAGCTCTTCGCCACGTACACGGTGCTGACCACCGAGACCGCAGAGACGGTCGTCGGCGAGCACATCGCCGAACTCACCGGCCAGCTCACCGAGATCGTGCGCGCGGGCGTCGCCGCGGGCGCCTTCACCGCCGACGACCCGGCCGTCACCGCGGGCGCCCTGTTCCGGGCGACCGGCTTCTTCCACGACCCGCACTACGCCCGGGAGTGGGAACAGCCGGGCGTGGAGGGCGACTTCGAGGCCCTCGTGGACCTGCTGCTGTGCGGGCTGCGGGCCCGCGGCTGAGCCGTCACAGGGCGTCGAGTGCGCCCGTAGTACGGCCGAGGAACGTGACCGGGCCCGGGTCCGGGACGGCTGTCTCGTGGAAGCCCAGCCGGTCGTAGAACGCCCGCGCCGGGGTGTTGGCGGTGACCATCGTCAGGTGCACCGCCGGGACCCCCTTGTCCCCGAGGGCCTTCAGCAGGGTGCGCATCAGCGCGCGCCCGTGGCCGCGGCCCTGCCAGTCGGGCAGCAGATCGATGTGGAGATGGGCCGGGTAGGCGGCGACCTCCGGGACGAGCATCCGCTCCGGATCGTGCAGCAGCCCGGCCATCTCCTCGTCCGGGGTGCGCGGCGGTCCCTCCGGCAGGGGATACCGGCCGCCGGCCGACGGCAGCCACTCGCGGCGGAACGCCGTCACGAAGCGCGCGGTGTCCGCGGCGCCCACGACATAGCCGACGGCCCGCCCGTCCCCGTCGTCCAGGACGAACGCCAGGTCCGGCTCCAGGACGGCGTACGGGACCGCGAAGGTCGCCGGGAAGATGCCGGGGTCCCGGTAGTGCGGCCGGCTGTCGCCGCCCAGGTGCGCCGTGCGGACGCAGATGTCCTCGACGGCCTCGCGGTCCCGGGGTCGGTAGCGGCGGATGCGGCTCATCCGTCGGTCTGCGCCTCGGTCGGGTCCACCGTGGCCTGGTGGGCCTCGGCCAGATGCTCCTCCGCCTTCAGCCAGGGCAGGAACTGCGCGCCCTTGCGCCAGCCACAGGTGTCGCATCTGACCGTGCGCTGCGTGCCCCTGCGGAGTACCCGTACGACATGCTCTCGTCCGTGGTGGTCCCAGCGGCTCACCTTGCTCGTGTTGATCTCCAGCATGACGCCTCCAGCGTCCGAGGGCATCGAGATTCCATGCGCGGCGCCGCGCAGCAAGGAGTGTGCAGCAAGACCAACATCAACAGGGACTTCGGCCCGGCGAGTTGACCAACCTGTGGCCACACCCTCACAACTCGATCAGGAGACCGTGCGCGGCAGACGCAGGCTGAGCAGGCCCGTCAGCGCCACCCCGGCCAGCTGGACCAGCAGCGTCGTCACCAGGGCGTCCCGCATACCGGCCCCGGGGACCAGGGAGAGGAACAGCGTGCCGAGGGTCGCCACGCCCAGCGCCAGCGCCGACTGCTGGGTCGTGATCATCACCCCGCTGCCCACGCCCGCCCTGGCCGGCGGTACCTCGGAGAGCACGATCCGGAAGACGACCGGGAGTTGCAGGGCCTGGCCCGCACCGGCGATCGCCGCGCCCGGCAGCAGTTCGAGCAGGCCGAGGTCCGGCCAGGAACGCCAGGCGGCCAGCGCCATCAGGCCCACGCCGACGCCCTGGACCGCGGCACCGGCGGCCACCACCCGGGTGCCGTGACGGGCCACGAGTCGCGGACCGGCGAGCGAGACGAAGAAGAACGCCACCGCCATCGGCACCAGCGCGAGACCCGCACCGACCGGACCGAGCCCCGCACCCTGCTGCAACGCCACCGCGATCACGAACATGAAGCCGCTGAAGCCGATCGAGAACGGCACGATCATCACCAGACCGCGGCGCAGCGACAGCAAGCCGAACAGGCTCGGCGGCACCAGCGGCGTACGGCCTTTGCGGTCTGCCCTGCGCTCCACCGCGTAGAACGCCGCCGCCACGAACGGGAACGCCGCCAGTGACAGCCACGTCCACAGCGGCCAGCCCGCCGCGCGGCCCTCGGTGAGCGGGGCCAGCAGCGCGATCAGGGCGACGGCGAGCAGGACCGTGCCGGGGGCGTCGAGCGGCTCAGGGTGCTGGGAGCGGGTCTCCGGGACCGTGCGGGCGGCCAGGAACAGGCCGACCAGGACCACGGGCACGTTCACAAGGAACACCGAGCGCCAGCCGGTGCCCCAGATGTCCGCCGCGACCAGGACGCCGCCGAGGATCTGCCCGGCGACCATCGACAGGCCGGCCGTCGCGCCGTACAGGCCCATGGCCTTCGCGCGGCGCCGGCCGCTGGTGGCCGACTGGATCGTCGCGAGGACCTGCGGCAGCATCGCCGCGGACGCCGCGCCCTGCGCGACCCGCGCCGCGACGAGCGTCCACGCGCTGGGCGCAAGACCGCACGCCAGCGAGGTCAGCCCGAAGGCCGCCATGCCGCCGAGGAACAGCCGCCGCCGGCCGAACAGGTCACCGAGCCGCCCGCCGAGGACGAGCAGTACGGCGTACGCCAACCCGTAGCCCGCCACCACGAGTTCGAGCACGGCCTCGCTCGCCGCGAGGTCGTGGCCGATGGTGGGCAGGGCCACGTTGACGATGAAGAAGTCGATGAGGGGCAGTGCCGCGGCGAGCAGCACCGTGAACAGGCCGAGGCCACCGAGCGAGGGTGCCGCCGCGGTGGCCCGGTCGGCCTTGCGTGAAGTGATGGTTTCGGTCACGGTCACCAGGCTGCGACGGTCCGGAGACTGGTACCAGAGTGTCCTTATCCTGGTAGCGGAACCACCCGGAAACAGGGTCCGGGAGGCGGCAGGCTGGAGGCATGACGACCATGGCCCAGGAGACGACGGCGACCGCGGACGCCTCGCACGGTACGGCCGCGTCGGCGATCCGGCGCCATGAACTCGCCGCCTTCCTGCGCCACCGCCGCGAGCACATCGCCCCCGAGCAGGTCGGTTTGCCCCGCGGCAGCCGGCGCCGCACACCCGGCCTGCGCCGCGAGGAGGTCGCGCAGCTCGCCGCGGTCGGCGTCACCTGGTACACGTGGCTTGAGCAGGCCCGGGACATCCAGGTCTCCGTCCAGGTCCTCGACGCCCTCGCCCGCACCCTGATGCTCGACCCCAGCGAGCGGTCCCATCTCTTCCAGCTGGCCGGCGCGGTGGACCCCACGCCGGCGACGGCCTGCCCGTCGGTGACGCCCGTGATGCGGGCCGTCCTGGAACAGCTGGAGCCGTATCCGGCGTGCCTGCAGAACAGCCGGTACGACATCCTCGCCCACAACCGCACCTACGGCCTGCTGCTCTGCGACCTGGAGGCGGTGCCGCCCGAGGACCGCAACTGCATGATCCTGTCGTACACCAACCAGGACTGGCAGTCCTCGATCGTGCACCTGGAGGAGACCCAGCGCCTCATGGCCGCCCGCTTCCGGGCCGCGATGGCGGGTCATCTCGGCGAGCCCGCCTGGAAGATGCTCCTGGGACGCCTGCGCACCGAGTCCCCCGAGTTCCGCGAGGTGTGGGAGCGCCACGAGGTGGTGTCCCACCGCAGCAAGCGCAAGGAGTTCCTCAACCGCCACGTCGGCCGAATCCTGGTCGACCACACCGACCTGTGGCTGAGCCCGGACGTGGGCCCGAGGATGGTGACTTACGTCCCGGCGGACGAGGAGTCGAGGGAACGTCTGGAGAAGCTGCACGCGATTGCGCTCGGGCGGGCGGTGGTCTGAGCCGCCGCGGCTGGTAAGAGCCCCTCAACTACTCGCAGTTGAAGGGCCTTTCGCATGTGTTGCGGTACTTGGTGCTGTGCTGCTTTGCTGTTCAGCAGGAGCGGTTGGGAAACACTACGGCCGTGCTGGGACCTGCTTCGCCCGGTGCACAGCCCAACCGGACGAGATCACGGGGGGTTTCTCGCGAAGTGCGAGAGACGCGATCATCAACGGCATCAGAGTTCCACCGGGCCATTGGCCCGTTTTGAGGACTGAAGCACAGGGCTGGTGCGACGGGACTCGACCAACTCCTTGAGAGGACCGCGCCCAGTGGCGCGGCACGGGGCGAGGAGTACACGTCATCTGCATGCGCAGGTGGCTGGTCGAGGCTGTCGCGCGCTCACCGGCCACCTCCAGAAGAAGGAGCAACGGTGAGCGCCAATCAGAAGAGGCTCATCGCTTTCGCGTTCTGTGTCCTGATCTCCCTCGTCCTGGGGTTTGCCTCCGGGCCGGCGGTCGGCGCGCTCGGCGCGTCCCGGCTCGCGGCCGTCTCCGCCGGCGGAGCCGCGACTGTGGCGTTGCTGGCCATTGGAGTTGCCGTGATCGCTCTTTCTGACTTCACCGACGACAGGGGAAACTCCACGGCGCCACCTCAGCACCGGATCGAGCGGCCGACTTGAACGCCGATCAACCGCGTACTCCAAGAACTTGCCGTACCTCGCCCGCGTCCAGGCGCTCAGCGGTTCTCGCGGCAGTACGTCGTGCCCAAGGCCCGCTCGTCACCGCGCCCACGACAAGGACCAGCAGCCCACACCCGGTGATGATCCACCACCCCGGCATCGAGGCGGACACGAACGAGTCCTTGTACGAGGACGAACCGATCCCGGCCGCCAGCACCGCCCCGATCACCGCCACCCCCAGCGTCTGGCCCAGTTGGCGGCTGGTGGAGGCGACGGCGGCCGCGACGCCGGCCTGCGCCCGCGGCATCCCCGACACGGCCGTATTCGTGATCGGCGCGTTCACGAACCCGAACCCGATGCCGAACAGCACGTACCCGAGCATCAGGGTGGCATCGGACGTCTCCGCCTCGAAGAGCGCGAACATCGCGCAGCTCGTCGTCATCGCGGCCCCCGCGACCAGCAGCGGCAGCCGTGGCCCCCGGCTGCCCACCAGCCGCCCGGACAGCGGCGCGCACAGGAACATCGGCGTCGCCATCGGCAGCATCCACAGGCCCGCGTGCAGCGCGTCGAGGCCGCGCACGTTCTGGAGGTACAGCGTCGACAGGAACAGGAACCCGCCCAGCGCGGCGAACGCGCCGATCGCGATCACCGTGGCCCCGCTGAACGGCGCCGACCGGAAGAACCGCAGGTCGATCAGGGGCTCGGCGCGGCGCGGCTCGTACCAGAGGAGGCCGAGCAGGGCCGCCGCCGCGACCGCCGCGAACGGCAGCACCGAGGCGAACCCGGCGTTCGGCGCCTCGATGATCGCGTACGTCAGCGCGCCGAACAGCACGATCACCAGGAGCTGGCCCACCGGGTCCAGTCGGCGGGCCTTCGGGGCCCTGGACTCGGGGACGAAGCGGAGGGTGAGCAGGAGGGCGGTCAGGCCCACCGGTAGGTTGACCCAGAAGATCGCGCGCCAGTCGACCGCGTCCACGAGCAGACCTCCGACGAGCGGTCCCGCGGCCATCGAGATGCCGACGACCGCGCCCCACACACCGATCGCCCGGGCCCGTTCGCGTGAGTCGGTGAAGGTGTTGGTGATGATCGACATCGCGACGGGGTTGAGCATCGAGCCGCCCACCGCCTGCACCATCCGGAAGACGATCAGCAAGTCGAGGGTCGGTGCGGCGGAGCACAGGGCCGAGCCGATGGTGAACAGGATCAGGCCGGTCATGAAGACGCGCTTGCGGCCGATCCGGTCCGCCGTGGAGCCGGCCAGCATCAGCAGCGAGGCCAGGACGAGGGTGTACGCGTCGATCGTCCACTGCAGGCCCGACGTGCTCGCGCCGAGATCGCGCTGCATCACGGGGAGGGAGACGTTGAGTGCCGTGGTGTCGAGGCTCACGATCAGCAGGCTCATGCAGCAGATCGCGAGGACCAGCACTCGGCGGCGTGGGCTGAGCTCCGGCATCCTTGAATAGTACGCCTAACTAACGAATTTCGCGGCACCCGGTCCGGTACGTGAGAATGGGTGGATGCCCACGACCGCCTCGCCGTTGCAGATCGGCCCGCACACCGTCCAGCCGCCCGTCGTCCTCGCCCCCATGGCCGGGATCACGAACGCGCCCTTCCGCACCCTGTGCAGGGAGTTCAGCGGTGGCAAGGGGCTGTTCGTCAGCGAGATGATCACGACCCGGGCGCTGGTCGAGCGCAACGAGAAGACCATGCAGCTGATCCACTTCGACGCGACCGAGAAGCCGCGCTCGATCCAGCTGTACGGCGTCGACCCCGCCACCGTCGGCAAGGCCGTCCGCATGATCGCGGAGGAGGGCCTGGCCGATCACATCGACCTGAACTTCGGCTGCCCGGTGCCGAAGGTGACCCGCAAGGGCGGCGGCTCCGCGCTGCCGTTCAAGCGGAACCTGCTGCGGGCGATCCTGCGGGAGGCCGTCAGCGGGGCCGGTGACCTGCCGGTGACGATGAAGATGCGCAAGGGCATCGACGACGACCACATCACCTACCTCGACGCCGGGCGGATCGCCGCCGAGGAGGGCGTCACGGCGATCGCGCTGCACGGCCGTACCGCCGCCCAGCACTACGGCGGCACCGCCGACTGGGACGCCATCGCGCGCCTGAAGGAGCATGTGCCGGAGATCCCCGTGCTCGGCAACGGCGACATCTGGTCGGCCGAGGACGCCGTGCGCATGGTGCGCGAGACCGGCTGCGACGGCGTGGTCGTCGGACGCGGCTGCCTCGGGCGGCCCTGGCTGTTCTCCGATCTGGTCGCGGTCTTCGAAGGACGTGATCAGGACATCGCGCGGCCGACCTTGCGCGAGGTCGCCGACGTCATGGTCCGGCACGCCACCCTGCTCGGCGAGTGGATCGGCGACGAGGCGCGGGGAGTCATCGACTTCCGCAAGCACGTCGCCTGGTACCTGAAGGGCTTCGCGGTCGGCTCCGAGATGCGCAAGCGCCTTGCGATCACGTCCTCGCTCCAGGCGCTGCGCGGCGGTCTCGACGAGCTGGACCTCGACCAGCCCTGGCCCGCCGGCGCGGACGGGCCCCGCGGCCGTACGTCCGGCAACAACCGGGTGGTGCTGCCGGACGGCTGGCTGAAGGACCCCTACGACTGCGCGGGCGTCAGCGAGGACGCGGAGCTGGACACCTCCGGCGGCTGACGCGCCGGGTGCGGTCCGGCGGGGCTACTTCGACGGGTTCGGCGTGGAGCCGTACGCCGTCAGGAAGCGGTCCCGGAAGGAGCTCATCTTCCACACCGGGGCCTCGGGCGCGGGCTGCAGGCCGTCCGTCCAGTTCCAGTCGGCGATCTTGTCCAGCACCTTCGGGTCCTTCGCGACGATCGAGATCGGCACGTCCCGGCTGGCCCTGACGCCGCTGACCCGGGATATCGGCTGGTGGTCGCCCAGGAAGACGAGGACGGTGTCGTCGGTGCCGTAGCGCTCCAGCCACTGGGTGAGGCTGGTGACCGAGTACGAGACGGACTTGCCGTACTCCTGCTTGGAGCGGCTGGAGTCGGAGATGATGTCTCCCGGCTTGACGCCCGCCTTCTGGATGGCCTTGAAGACCGAGCCGTCGCCCAGGTCGTCCCAGTCGACCATCTGCGGGATCGGCGCCCAGGGCTGGTGGCTGGAGGTCAGGATGATCTCCGACATCAGGGGCTTGTCGCGCTCCTTGCCGTGCACCTGGCGCTGGAAGGCTTCCAGGGCGTACTGGTCGGGCATCGTCGACCAGCTGAACTTGGGTCCCTTGTAGCCCAGTTGGAAGGCGTTGTAGACCTTGTCCAGTCCGTAGTACTTCTGCTCCGGCCAGCTCTTCTGCACGCCGGGCATCACGCCGACCGTGTCCCATTCGCCGGTCTTCTTGAAGACCTTGGTGAGGCTGAGGTGGTCGCTGGCCATGACCGTGCGGTAGCGCTGCTGGTTGTCGATCCACAGGCCGGACAGGGTGCTGGAGTGGCCCAGCCAGCTGTTGCCGCCGAACGTCGCCGACGTCAGCCAGCCGCTCTTCGCCTGGAAGCCGGCCTTCGCCAGGGCCTTCGTGCTGGTGTCGAGCGTGTTCGTGACGCCGGGGGCGATCTCCGGGTCCTCGATCGCGCTGCGGCCGTAGCTCTCGATGAAGGTGAAGACGATGTCCTTGCCGCGCAGGTCGGGGACCAGCTGGGCGGGCGGTGTGCCGCCGAACGTGTCGGCCTTCGCGTCCTTCGCGAACTGCGCCTCGTCGCGCAGGGTGTCCAGCGCGCGGCGGGCGTGCACCTTGACGACGCCGGCGGTGTGGTCGGCGGCGATCGGCACGCCGGCGATCTGGACGCCGAACGCCGTGCAGGTGATCCAGACGGTGCCGGCGATCAGGGTGCCCCTGGACGCGTTCGCCTTGTGCCGGGCCAGGAGGTTGGCGACGTGGACGGTGGCGAGGGCGGCCAGGGCTGTCAGGAGTACGGCGAGGAGTATCGAGCCGATCGTGAGCAGCACCGCGGTGGAGCCGCCCATGGAGTCCTGCATGTACGACTGGGCGTCGTCGAGGAGTTCCCAGTCCAGGACGATGTTGAAGTGCCGGCCCAGGTACTCGTTGAAGCCCATGTCCAGCAGGTTGAGCATGGTGAGGGCGCCCAGGAACGCGCCTGTCGTCGCCGCGACGATGATGCGGGGGCGGCGCGGGAGGCTGAGAAGTACGGCGGCGCCGATGACCGCTTCCGCGGGGAGGCGGACGAACTCCCGGAGTCTGAGGCTGCCGAGGGTGTTCGGCATCTGGAGGCAGACGTAGATGAGGGCGGCGGCGAGGAGGGTGAGGGTCCAGCGGAGGTATGGCCGCCGCCGCCCTTCGCCCTCGGCTCCGCCATCGCCCGATTCGCTCCCACCCGCACCACCCGTGACACTCTCGTCCCCGGGTGCGGGTGCCCCCTGCGGGGGCGCATCGCCGTCGGCGGCCGCGGGTTCGGGGGTCCGGGTGTCTGCCGGGGGTTTGTCGGCGTCCGCGGGGTCGTCGGGGTCGTCGTCCGTCGAGGGTTCGTCGTCGGTGGGTGTGAGGGTTCGGGGGTCTGCTGTCGACTGCTGGTCGCTGTCGGCGGCCGGGGGTTCGGGGGTTCGGGTGTCTGCCGGGGGTTTGTCGGCGTCCGCGGGGTCGTCGGGGTCGTCGTCCGTCGAGGGTTCGTCGTCGGTGGGTGTGAGGGTTCGGGGATCCGCTGTCGACTGCTGGTCGCTGTCGGCGGCCTCGGGTTCGGGGGTCCGGTCGTCTGCCGAGGTCTGGTGGGTGTCCGCGGGGGTGCTGGGCCTGTCGCCGGTGATGGGCGTGGGCTCGGGCGCCTGGCCGTCGGGCGAGGGCTCCGGCGCCTCGCTGCTCCCCGGGGGCTCGGGCGGCTGGTGGTCCGGCGGGGGGTCTTCCGAGGGCTTCTTGTCGGTGGGGGCCTCGTCGGTCAAGTCGTCGTTCTTGCCGGTGGGTTGACGAAAGCGCGTGAAGACAGGCACCCGAAGGTCCTTCCGTGCGAGGCCCCTGCTGGAGTTGTGGCGGGCCTCGCTGGGGAGGCTGAGGGCCCGCCATCTCCTCGTACGGGCCGGCCTGCACCTGTGTTCAGCTCCCGCCCCCCAGCGCTCGGCAAACACCCGGCAAACGGCGGGCCAACAGGTCCGAGGTGGCCCGCCAACGGCGTTGAACCCTCGACCGGATGGTCGGCCGCACGGGCCTGCGGGGTCGGCGGCCGCCGACAGCGACCGGCAGTCAACAGCAGACCTCCGAACCCTCACACCCACCGACGACGAGCCCTCGACGGACGACGGGTCCGACGACCCCGCGGACGCCGACAAGCCCCCGGCGGACCTCCGGACCTCCGGCCCCCCGGCCCCCCGGCCCCCCCGGCCCCCCCGGCCCCCCCGGACCTCCGGACCTCCGGACCCCCGGACCCTCGAACCCGCGGCCGCCGACGGCGATGCGCCCCCGCCAGGGCCACCCGCACCCGGCGACGAGAGTGGTACGGGTGGTGCGGGTGGGAACACGGCATCGGGCGACGGCGAAGCCGAGGCCGTGGAACCCCGCACCACCCCGGAGGGGCTACGCCCCGCCCACCGCCGTCAGCAGAGCCAGCGGCGCTGCCGCCGAGCGGGACTCGCGCTCGCACGCATGCGGATACGGCACCGGCTCCGCGTGCGTGTCACGGCCGTACCCCGCCAGCACCTCCGGCAGCCGATGCCCGGTCGTCGTCGCCGCGTCGACCAGCGCGTGCGCCACCGTCCGGGCCTCGTCATGCAGGCCGTAGCGGGCCAGGCCCAAACCGATCAGGGCGTTGTCGTGCGGCCAGACCGAGCCGCGGTGGTAGGAGAGGGGGTGGTAGGCGGGCTGGCCGGAGGCCAGCGTGCGTACGCCCCAGCCCGAGAAGAAGTCCGGCTCCAGCAGACGCCGGCCCACCAGCTCGCCGTACTCCTTGTCCAGCAGCCCGGACCAGAGCAGATGCCCGGCGTCGGATGCGAGGGCGTCCACCTGGCGGCCCTCGCCGTCCAGCGCCAGCGCCGGGAAGGAGTGCACCGGCATCCAGAAGTCCCGCTGGAAACGGTCACGCAGATCGGCCGCCGCCTGCTCCAGGAGCGCCGCGTACGTCCCGTCCTGCCACACCGTGCGGGCCAGCCACGCCGTGCGGCGCAGGGCGTCGTACGCATAGCCCTGGGCGCCCGCCGCCATCACCGGGCCGGCGGGCCGGGTGCCGTCGGAGGAACAGATCGCGCCGGGGGAGTCCTTCCAGTTCTGGTTGGCGAGGCCGCCCTGGTCGGCGCGGTAGACCAGATAGCCGCGGGTGGTGAGGCCGCCGTGGTCCAGCATCCAGCCGATCGCGGCACGGGCGTGCGACTCAAGGCGCCGCGCAAGGGGCGTGTCGCCGGTCTGCTCGACGTACGCGCCGAGCAGGATCAGGAACAGCGGCGTCGCGTCCACGGAGCCGTAGTAACGGCCGTACGGCACCTGCCCGAAGTGCGCCAGCTCGCCGTGCCGGACCTCGTGCACGATCTTGCCGGGCTGGGAGACCCCGTCGGGCCCCGTCCGGGCCGTCGCCTGCGTCGCCGCCAGCGCGGGGAGTGTGGCCGCGGCGAGCCGGGGCCGGTAGGGCAGCGTGAAGAGCGAGGTGAGCAGGGCGTCGCGGCCCAGCAGCGTCAGGAACCATGGGGCTCCGGCGGCCGGTACACGCAGTTCCTCGCCGTCGGGGCCCGTCGCCGGGACCTGGAGCGCGGCCAGGTCGGCCAGACCCCGCGCACAGGCGGCGGCCAGCTCCGGCCAGCCCGTCGGGAAGGCCACACCTTCGACGAACTCACCTTCCTGTGCGATGAGTTGGGCGGAAAGGGCCGCGGGGGAGCGGGGTACGCGCAGGGCGCGTTTGTCGCCGTGCGGGCGGGCCATCACCCGCAGGGTCAGCTCCGTCGTGCCGTGCGGTTCGAGACCCAGGGCCCACACCAGCCGGCGGGCACCGGTCCCGGTCTCCTCGACGGCGTCCGGCGCGGGCTCGGCTGTCACCGTCGTCACCGAGCGCCACTCGCCTCGCTGGTAGCTGAACTCCACGCCGTGGTCAAGGGCCTGTCGGCGCCGCTTGGCGCCGGACTTGGCGTACGTGCGGTGGTCGGAGCGCAGCTCGAACTGGTCGCTGAAGTCGGCGTCGGCGGTCAGCGCGAGACGGATCGTCGTCGGCACCGGACGGTTGCTCGTCACGCGGATGACGTCGATGAACGAGCCGTCGCCGACGGCCTGTTCGCGGAAGAGCGTGTACGCCGGAGGCTCGTCGCGTCCGCCGCGCGGCACCAGCACACAGCGTGCCGTGTCACCGTCGGCCACCGGCGAGAGCGTCTCGGGCACCGCCCCGTCCACGGTGAGCTGCCAGCGGCTCAGATGCCTGGCGTCGCGTACGAACAACCCCTCCGGAGAGCCGGCGGCCCGTACGCCGCTGATGTCGCCGGCGTCGCCCACGGCGGCGAACGTACCCCCGTACACGAGCAGATGGTGACGGTCCGTCATCCCCGGTCCCCTCCCTTGGAATCCATGAGTTCCTCGAAGTCGTGCAGCAGGTCGAGCGTGAGCGCCGCCGTCCAGCTGAAGCGTGTGGTGCCGCAGGCCTTGCCGGTGTACGGATCGACGTACTCGGCGAAGTCGGAGGCGACGGCGAGGTCGAGCATCGCCTCGCGCAGCGCCTCGGCCCGGTCCCGCTCGCCGTGCGTGCGCAGGCCCCGCTCCAGCAGCCAGCCGGTGTTGAACCAGGCCGGGCCCCGCCAGTAGCGGTGCGGGTCGAAGGCCTCGCCCAGGAGGTCGTAGGACGGGGCGAGGCGGGTGGTGCGGCCGAGGCCGAAATGCGGGCCGTGCGCCGTGCCGACCAGGGTGGCGGCGATGTCGCGCGGGAGCGTCGGCAGGAGGAGCGGGATCAGGCCGCTGACTCCGCGCTCCGGGATGAGCCCGCCCGACCGCACGTCGTGGCAGAGGAACATGCCGCTCGCCGGATCCCACATGCGGTCGATCAGTGCCGCCGTCAGGCGTTCGGCGCGCGCGTGCCGGGCCGTGCCGGTCGCCCCCAGCTCCCGCGCGATGCCGGCCAGCGCGTGCTCGGAGGCGATGAGCAGGGCGTTGAACGCCGGGTCCTCGACGGCGAACAGCCCCTGGCCATCCGCGTACTCGCCGTCCCGGTAGTCCGTCGCCAGCCGCACGTACCGCCCGTAGTCCAGATCCGTCGGCCGGTCCTCCGCCGCCCCGTGGTCGAGGTCGGCCCGGCGGAAGGAGCGGGTCGGCGCGGGCGGGACGCGGCGCAGGGGCGCGTCCCAGCAGGGGCTGTTGTCCATGCCCTGTTCCCAGGGGTGCACGACCGACGCGAGGCCGGCGCCGCCGAGGTCGCGCCGGTGCAGCAGATAGCGGTGCCAGGCGGCCAGCCGGGGATAGACCCGAGTGAGGAAACCGCGCGCCCGGGACAGCCCCGGGTCGGCGCGGTGCACCAGCCAGGCGGCCAGCGCGTGCACCGGTGGCTGCACGATGCCGGAGGTCTGTACGGTGCGCGGGGCGCCCGCGGCCCGCCCGGCGGTCGAGGAGCGCCAGAAGTCGGGGCTCGGGAAGTAGGCGTCGAGCGGCACGGAGGGGTTGAAGACGATGTGCGGGACGCGCCCGTCACCCCACTGGGCGTCGAGCAGCGTCTCCAGTTCCGTCTGGGCCCGTAACGGCGAGACGTGCCTCAGGCCGATCGCGATGAACGCGGAGTCCCAGGACCACTGGTGGGGGTACAGACCACGTGAGGGCACCGTGGAGGTGCCGGTCCAGTTCTCCTCCAGTACACGGGCGGCTCCGGCGTGCGGGGAGTCCGCCTCGGGCGGCGGATCGTATGCAATGTCACGGTCCGCGCGGCGGGCGGTGAGTTGGGCAGTGCGATCCACTCGGGGCTCCCCGAAAAGACGTCCGGCCGACCGGTTCGGTCGGCAACACCTTAGAGTTACGTCTATTTAACACGCAAAATCTAATATGTAATGCAAGCTTGAGAAACACAAGGGGGTGTGCATGAGCGCACGGGGTCAGATCAGCGCCGGGGATCTGCTCGAACTGGTGCGGAGCGGACGGGCCGTCACGCGCGGAGCACTTCAGCAGGCCACCGGGCTCTCCCGTGCCACCGTCGGCCAGCGCCTCGACCGCCTCTTCCGCGCCGGCTGGCTGCGCGAAGGCGCCGGCGGCCCCGTGGACTCCCCGCTGGGCGGTCGCCCCTCCATCACGCTGGAGTTCGACGACGCCCACGCCATCGTGCTCGCCGCCGACCTGGAGACCCGGCACGCGCGTGCCGCCGTACTGACGCTGACCGGCGAGATCCTCGCCGAGCACAGCGGCACGCTGGTCGTCGAGGACGGGCCGGAGGCGGTGCTGGGCGAGCTGGGGCACTGGTTCGCCGAACTGCTGGAGAAGGCCGGGCGGCGGGCCGGAGAGGTCTGCGGCATCGGGCTCGCGGTGCCTGGCCCCGTGGACAGCGAGACCGGCCGCGTCGTCCAGCCGCCGATCATGCCCGGCTGGGACGGCTACGACATAACGGGCCGGCTGGCGAGGGCCTTCGGCGAGGAGACCGGCGCGGCGCCCGTGCCGGTCCTCGTCGACAACGACGCCAACCTCATGGCGTACGGCGAACAGCGCACCGGATACCCGGACTGCTCGGCCTTCGTCCTGGTCAAGGTGTCGACCGGTATCGGCGCCGGGGTCGTCGTGGACGGCTCGGTCTACCGGGGCATCGACGGGGGCGCCGGCGACATCGGGCACATCCGGGTGGGCGCCGACGCCCAGTGCCGCTGCGGCTCCCACGGCTGTCTGGCCGCCGTCGCCAGCGGTCGTGCCGTGGCCCGGCGGCTGGCCGAGACGGGCGTGCCGGCGGCCTCCGGCTCGGACGTACGGGACCTGCTCGCGTCCGGACACCCGGGGGCGGCGGCGCTGGCCCGGGAGGCGGGGCGGCAGGTCGGGGACGTACTGGCGACCGTGGTGACGCTGCTCAACCCCGGAGTGCTGATGATCGCCGGGGATCTGGCCGGGACGGCCTTCCTGACCGGGGTCCGGGAGCTGCTGTACCAGCGGGCGCTGCCGCGCTCCACCGCTCATCTGGACGTCGTGACCTCGCGGCTGGGGGAGCGGGCCGGGCTGATCGGGGCCGGGGCGCTCGTCGTGGAGCATCTCTACGCGCCCGAGCGGGTGGAAGACCGGCTGGTCGCGCTGGGTGTGTGACGGCCGTGTTTCCGTTTCGGGGCCGGGTCCGCATGGTGAAATTCCGGCGGCTGTGGCAGCGTGATTCTCGCCACCCTTGATAAGGGTTCCGCTCAGATGAGCGGATCTTGAGCGGCTGCACTTCTCCAAGGGGTGGCACTGGGTGCCACCCCTTGATCGTTCATCGATCGAAATCAAACGTGCGGAGAGTCCGCTCATGTGAGCGGTAAACTGCACTTGAGGGCGCTCCTGCGTTCAAGAAGTGAAAACATCAGCCCGTCACGGCTTGCCAAGCCTTGACTTTCGATCCACTGGCGGACGGGTGGTTACAGGCGCATGACGCGTGAGTAGACGTACCCAGGCGCCTTCGATCTGGGTATGTTCCTCGCCGTCAGGGCAGCCACCACGTCCTCGAGGGAGTCGAGACCGTGTCGGAAAACAAAGAACCCCACGTAGCGAAGTTCGTTTACGACTTCACCGAGGGAAACAAGGACCTCAAGGACCTCCTGGGTGGCAAGGGCGCCAACCTCGCCGAGATGACCAACCTGGGGCTTCCCGTTCCCCCGGGCTTCACGATCACGACGGAAGCCTGCAAGGTCTACCTCGACAGCGGCGCGGAGCCGGCGGCACTGCGTGACGAGGTGAGTGCGCACCTCGACGCTCTCGAGAGCCGCATGGGCAAGAAGCTCGGCCAGGCCGACAACCCGCTTCTGGTCTCGGTCCGCTCCGGCGCCAAGTTCTCCATGCCCGGCATGATGGACACGGTCCTCAACATCGGACTCTCCGACAAGTCCGTGAAGGGCCTCGCCGACCAGGCCGGCGACGAGCGGTTCGCGTGGGACTCCTACCGCCGCCTCATCCAGATGTTCGGCAAGACCGTCCTCGGCGTCGACGGCGACCTCTTCGAGGAGGCCCTCGACAAGGCCAAGGAGGCCAAGAAGGTCACGGTCGACACCGACCTGGAGGCCGCCGACCTCAAGAAGCTGGTCACCGCCTTCAAGAAGATCGTCAAGAAGGAGGCCGGCCGGGACTTCCCGCAGGAGCCCCGCGAGCAGATGGACCTCGCCATCGAGGCGGTCTTCAACTCGTGGAACACCGACCGCGCCAAGCTCTACCGCCGCCAGGAGCGCATCCCCGGCGACCTCGGCACGGCCGTCAACGTCTGCTCGATGGTCTTCGGCAACCTCGGCCCGGACTCCGGCACCGGCGTCGCCTTCACCCGTGACCCCGCCTCCGGCCACCAGGGCGTCTACGGCGACTACCTCCAGAACGCCCAGGGCGAGGACGTGGTCGCGGGCATCCGCAACACCGTGCCGCTCGCGGAGCTGGAGTCGATCGACAAGAAGTCGTACGACCAGCTGATGCAGATCATGGAGACGCTGGAGAACCACTACAAGGACCTCTGCGACATCGAGTTCACGATCGAGCGCGGTCAGCTGTGGATGCTCCAGACCCGCGTCGGCAAGCGCACGGCGGGCGCCGCCTTCCGTATCGCGACCCAGCTCGTGGACCAGGGCCTCATCGACGAGGCGGAGGCGCTCCAGCGCGTCAACGGCGCCCAGCTCGCGCAGCTGATGTTCCCGAAGTTCGACGAGGAGGCGAAGGTCGAGCAGGTCGGCCGGGGCATCGCGGCGTCGCCGGGTGCGGCGGTCGGCAAGGCCGTCTTCGACTCGTACACCGCGGTCAAGTGGTCGCGTTCGGGCGAGAAGGTCATCCTGGTCCGCCGGGAGACCAACCCCGACGACCTCGACGGCATGATCGCGGCCGAGGGCATCCTGACCTCGCGCGGCGGCAAGACCTCCCACGCGGCCGTCGTCGCGCGCGGCATGGGCAAGACCTGTGTCTGCGGCGCGGAGGAGCTGGAGGTCGACACCAAGCGCCGCCGCATGACGGTCCCCGGCGGGCACGTCGTCGAGGAAGGCGACGTCATCTCGATCGACGGCTCGTCCGGCAAGGTCTACCTGGGCGAGGTCCCGGTGGTCCCCTCTCCCGTCGTGGAGTACTTCGAGGGCCGTATGCACGCGGGTGCGCAGGACGCCGACGAGCTGGTCGAGGCGGTCCACCGCATCATGGCCTTCGCGGACCGCAAGCGCCGGCTGCGGGTGCGCGCCAACGCGGACAACGCCGAGGACGCGCTGCGCGCCCGGCGCTTCGGCGCCCAGGGCATCGGCCTGTGCCGCACCGAGCACATGTTCCTCGGCGAGCGCCGCGAGATGGTGGAGAGGCTGATCCTCGCCGACACCGAGGAGGTCCGCGAGGCCGCCTTGGCGGAGCTGCTGCCGCTGCAGAAGAAGGACTTCGTCGAGCTGTTCTCGGCGATGGACGGGCTGCCGGTGACGATCCGTCTCCTCGACCCGCCGCTGCACGAGTTCCTGCCCGACATCACGGAGCTCTCGGTCCGCGTGGCCCTGGCGGAGTCCCGTCAGGAGCCCCACGAGAACGAGCTGCGCCTCCTCCAGGCCGTCCACCGCCTGCACGAGCAGAACCCGATGCTGGGCCTGCGCGGCGTACGCCTGGGCCTGGTCATCCCCGGTCTGTTCACGATGCAGGTCCGCGCGATCGCGGAAGCGGCCGCCGAGCGCAAGAACGCCAAGGGCGACCCGCGCGCCGAGATCATGATCCCGCTCGTCGGCACCGTCCAGGAGCTGGAGATCGTCCGCGAGGAGGCCGACCAGGTCATCGCGGAGGTCGAGGCGGCGACCGGTACAAAGCTGAAGCTCTCGATCGGCACGATGATCGAACTCCCGCGCGCCGCGCTCACCGCCGGCCAGATCGCCGAGGCGGCGGAGTTCTTCAGCTTCGGCACGAACGACCTCACCCAGACGGTGTGGGGCTTCAGCCGGGACGACGTGGAGGCGAGCTTCTTCACGGCCTACCTGGAGAAGGGCATCTTCGGCGTCTCCCCGTTCGAGACGATCGACAAGGACGGCGTCGGCTCCCTGGTCGCCGCGGCGGCGCAGGCGGGCCGTGAGACCCGCCCCGACCTGAAGCTCGGCGTCTGCGGCGAGCACGGCGGTGACCCCGAGTCGGTGCACTTCTTCCACGAGGTCGGCCTCGACTACGTCTCCTGCTCGCCGTTCCGCATCCCGGTGGCGCGCCTGGAGGCGGGGCGCGCGGCGTCCGAGTCGGTGGGCAGCGACCACCGCTAGCGGTACGGGCCGTACGAGCCGTCCGGCCCGTACGGCCCTCGGAACCCCGGAGCCGCTGCCCGTCCCCGACCCTCAAGACCGATGGGCGGCGGCTCCGGATCACGAAGGAGGGCGGCACCCTGTGCGGAGGGTGCCGCCCTTCCGTGCGTCGGCAGCCGTGTCGGCAGGCCCGCCGGCCGGGCTCGGTGCATGACGGTTCGGGTCACCGAGGAGGACGGGAACGCGGGGCCTCGGAGATGTGGGCGTCCCAGTCGGCGCGCCCACCCGCGCCCATCACTCCGAGGTCTACGGCGAGCCCGTCGGAGTCCGTCCGGCGCAGCTCTCGGCGGGCCACCCGGGTGACCACGGTGGGGAACAAGGGGCGCAGGGGCTGGCACCAGCGCAGCCAGGGCGGAGCGTAGATGTGGGGAGCCCGGCCGGTGACGCCCGCGGTGAGCCATTCGGCCACCTGCTCGGGGCTGTGCACGCGGCGGGCGAACCACGGCTGGTGGGCCCGCAGGGCCCGCAGTACCGGGTGATCGTCCATTCCGCTGATCATGTCCGTGCCCGTCCAGTGCACGTAGGCGATGCCGACCGCGACACCGTCGGGCTCGACCTTGCCGCGCAGGGCACGTGCGAAGGATTCCGCACCGGCTTTGGAGGCGCAGTACGCGCTCATCATGGGTGCCGAGCCGAAGGCGGCTGTGGAGGCGATCTGCAGGAAGTAGCCGCGCGTGCGGGACAGCTGGGGCAGGAAGGCGCGGGCGGTGTTCGCCGCACCGATCAGGTTGACGTCGATGACGCGCCGCCAGAGATCGGCGTCCGTCTGACGGAACGGACCGCCGGCTGCGACGCCGGCGTTGGCCACGACGACGGCCGCGTCTCCCAGCCGGCCCGCGACCTGCTCCGCCGCGCGGTCGAGTGCGTCCTGGTCGGTGACGTCCGCCTCGATACACAGGGTCGGGCCGGGAAGTGAGGCTGCCGCGTCCTGGAGGGACCGCGCCTCGCGACCGAGCAGGGCGACGTGCGTGCCGGCCTCCGACAGCCGCCGCGCGAGGGCCTCGCCGATTCCACGGGCGGCCCCGGTGACGACGGCGACCCGCCCCCGCAGAGGCGAGTCGTGGACGACGTCCCTCTGCATACGGTTCTCGCTCTCCACCACTGCGACGTGTCGGCGCATTCTGCGTGTGCCCTCCTGACACGAGTGCGTCCACCAACCCTGGCGCGGAGCGCCTTCCTCGGTCGAGTGCTCACCAGGTATTCGCCCCTTGAGCACCGGACGGATGCACCGCAACGGCCGGGCCACGACCACCGTGCAGGCGACGGCGGCCGACTTCGTCGACGTGCAGTGAGCCCGGCCCGGTGAGGAGAGCCGTCCGCCGCGGCCGGTGCCGCGGCGGACGGCCGTCGGAGTCGTACCGCTACGCGCGGAAGGGCCCCGTCACCTCGTACGTGATGCCGCCCGACGAGCTGCCGCTCGTGCCGCGCTGGCTGGAGAAGTACAGGCGGGTGCCGTCGGGGGAGAACGCCGGCCCGGTGATCTCCGAGCCGGACTGGCCGTCGACGCGCAGGAACGAGGCGACGACGTCGTCCGGGGTGATCAGACAGATCTCCATGTTGCCGCCGTCCTCGGCGACGAACAGGTCGCCGGAGGAGGAGCCGGTGATGTTGTCGACGCCGGTGAGCGGGGCCGTGCCGTTGACGAGGGAGTCGTCGTAGGCCAGCTCGTAGGTGCTCGACGTGAGGTCGAGCTGCCAGACGCGGTTGTCGCCCTTGGTCGTGAACCAGACCGTGTTGTCGGCGTAGTGGCAGCCCTCACCGCCGTTGAAGGACTTGGAGCCCGAGACCTGCGAGCGGGTCGCGGTCGGGGAGCCGTCCGGGTCGGGGACGTTCCCCCAGGTGAAGGAGCCGGAGGTGCCGCTGCCCGCGACCAGCACCTGAAGGGTGCCCGAGGACAGGTTGCCCCAGGTCGTCGGCACGAACCGGTAGAAGCGGCCGTTGGTCTCGTCCTCGGTCAGGTAGATCACCCGGCGCACCGGGTCCGCGGCCGCCGCCTCGTGCTTGAAGCGGCCCATCGCCGCACGCCGCACAGCGGCGTTCACGCCCCACGGGTCGGTCTCGTAGACGTAGCCCAGGGACACCTCCTCGCAGGACAGCCAGGTGTTCCACGGGGTCTTGCCGCCCGCGCAGTTCTGCCGGGTGGACGAGAGGATCCGGTAGGCGGCCGTGATCGAGCCCGTCGACGAGAACTTCACCGCGCTCGCGCCGCCGGAGGGGTTGATCTCCGAGTTGGAGACGTAGATCCAGCCGCTGCCGTCCGCGTAACAGGCGCCGCCGTCCGGGGCGTTGTGCCAGGTGTACGACGTTCCGGAGACCGTCTGGCCGGAGCGGGCGATGACGCGGCTGGTGAAGCCACTGGGGAGTCTGATGCCGTTGGCGTCGGGAGAGCCCAGCGCCCCGTAGGGGCCGGGGCCGGGCTGGGCCGGCGCGGCGTACGCGGCGCCGCGCCACAGGGTTCCGCCGAAGACGGCGGCGGAACCGCCGAGGACGGCCGCACGCAGCAGATTACGACGTTCCACTCTCACTCCAAGAGGTGGAGACCGCCCCGCCACCGGTCGGCGACGGGGGTCGTGCCTGGGGAGCGGCATGGAAACTAGAGGCGCATGGTTGACGGACCGTGGCCAACGCGTGACCGACGGACGGCATACCCGAGTGCTGCGTGTGTGCTGCTCATCGACGCTCAGCCGAGTGCCACCCGCGTACGCTCCCCGGAGTGCCGCCACCCCGGTGCGCCCCCTGAGTATCCCCGCCCTCACCCACGCAACGCCGGTATCACCCGCTTGCGTTGCCCGGTCGCCTTGTCGACCCCCGGACCGAGCGGGCCGAGCGGACCCAGGGGTCCGTGACCCTCGCGCGGCGGCTCCGCCGACGGCAGGCGGATCACCGCGTCCAGACCGCCCGAACGCGCGGCGTGCAGGCTCGCCTCGCCGCCGCTCGCGTGGGCGAGACGCTGGACCAGTGACAGGCCGAGGCCCGTGCCGCCCTTGGGGGCGCCCGGCGCCCGCCAGAACCGGTCGAAGGCGCGGTCCCGCTGCTCCGCGGTCATGCCGGGGCCCTCGTCGGTGACGTGCAGGTCGACCCAGGCGGGACGGGCGTCACGCAGGGCGCGCCGGGCCGGGACGTGCAGCCGTAGCTCCATGGTCACGGTGGAGTCGCGCGGGGAGGCGCGCAGCGCGTTGGAGAGCAGGTTGTCCACGATCTGCTCGACGCCGCCCGGCACCGCAAGCACCGGCCCCACACTGCCCGCGAACAGCACCAGCGAGACCCGCTGTTGCTCGAACAGCGGCTGCCAGGTGCGGTGCCGCTCCGCGCAGACGGCGCCCACGTCGACCTGGGCGGGCGAGGCGGAGTCCTCCTCCAGGCGGGCCATCGCCAGCAGCCCCTCGACCATCCGGGACAGCCGGTCCGTCTCGGTCACGGCGGCGGTGAGGCTGCCGAGGCCACGGTCGGAGACGTTCGGCTCCAGGTTCTCGAGCCGCAGCCGCAGTGCCGCCAGCGGCGTCTTGAGCTGGTGCGAGGCCTCGCCCGCGAACGCCCGCTGGGCGGCGAGGAGATGGGCGAGCCGGGCCGCCGTACGGTTGAACGCGGTGGCCAGCCGGCGCACCTCCGGCGGCCCCTTCGTCATCGTCACCGGCGTGGCCCGCCCGCCCTCGGCCAGCTCATGGGTGGCCCGCTCCAGCTCACGGATCGGCCGGCCGGTCCAGCGGGCGATGGCGAACCCCACGACCGCGACCGCGGTGAGCACACCGAGCCCGCCGAGCGCCAGCAACAGCCAGACGTGATGGACGCGTTCGTGCACCGTCCGGGTCGGCACCGTCAGCCATACGGCACCCTGCAGCCCCGAGGTGTGGCGGACCGGCGCGGCCACCGAGAGGTACTCGACCCCGCCGATGGTCGACGTACGGACGTCCACCGTGGAGGTGCCGTGCAGGGCGGCCGCGATGCCGGGGCGCGAGGCGAGGCCGGACGACATGACGGCGGCCCGCGGATGCGAGGTCGCGAGCAGCGCGCCCACGGCGTCCACGATCACCACCTTGCCGCCGATCCGTTCGGCGCAGTGCACCACCCGGCGCGGCAGATCCCGCTCGGCGCGGCCCGCGCTGAGCGACAGCGAGGCGTACGCGGAGACCGACTCGGCCTCGTCCTTCGCCGCGTTCACCACCCGCTCCCGCTCGCTGCGCGAGTACACGAAGCCCAGCGGGATCTCCAGGCACAGCAGCACGAGCGCGGCGAGGCTGAGGTAGCTGAGCAGCAGCCGGCGGGTCACGGCGAGGACACCTGCTGCCCGCCCGGTTCGGTCTGCACCGCCAGCCGGAAGCCGACCCCGCGCAGCGTCTGGATCCACGCCGGGTTGCCCAACTTGCGCCGCAGCGAGGCGACATGGACGTCCAGTGTCTTGGTCGGGCCCTCGTAGTGCGGGTCCCACACCCGGTCCAGGATCTGCTGCCGGGAGTACACCGCACCCGGATCCTCGGTCAGCAGCGCCAGCAGCTCGAACTCCTTCGGCGTGAGGGTGACGGGGATCTCGCCGACCCAGACCTGACGGGTGCGGCGGTCCACGACCAACGGGCCGGGCGGGTAGGAGGGCCGGGGTGTCGGGTCGTCGTACGACGGAAGCGGCGCGGCCTCGTAGGAGGGTGCGGTGGGCGGCGGGGCGGCCGCCCGTTCCGCCAGCGCCCCGGCCCGCAACCGCTCCACCAGCGCCTCCGTACGGCCACGGTCCAGCGCCGCCGTCCCGATGCGCTCCGGCTCGCCCGGAGCCTCCGTACCCACCGTCTCCGCCGCCGACTCCGTCCGCTGGGTCCGGCGGGTCACGGCGCGCACCCGTGCCACCAGCTCCCGGATGCTGAACGGCTTCGCGAGATAGTCGTCCGCCCCCAGCTCCAGCCCCAGCACCCGGTCGGCCTCCTCACCCCGCGCACTCAGGATGATGACCGGCACGTCCGAGAGCCGCCGGATGCCCCGGCACACGTCGACCCCGTCCATGTCCGGCAGCCCCAGGTCCAGCAGGACGACATCGCCGTACGGCCTTCTCAACCCCTCCGCCCCGGTGGTCACGTGATCCACCGTCAGCCCGAAGTGAGCCAGTCCCTCGGCGAGCGGTTCGGCGATCGTCTCGTCGTCCTCGATGAGCAGCACTCGTATGCCCATGCGTCCTGTCTCTCCGTGAATTTGCATTCTCTGCCCTGACGTCGACACGCTACAAGAAACAAGCGCTTGCGGGGCATTGCGACAAAGAATGTCCAATTACTGGACGCGCTCTGGGTTTTACTTAACCTTCCTCTGGTGTGCCCTCCTCTACGGTGCTGTGAACTGGTCGGACTCCCAGCTGAGGAGGCATCGTTGAAGGCATTGCTGGACCGTGCCCGCTCGTTCAGGCGCAGGGTCGATTTCGAGAGCGTCGAATACCGGAAACTGGCCGAGGGGCAATATCCCGAGGCGCTCTTCATAACCTGCTCGGACTCGCGGGTCATACCCGCACTGATTACCGGTGCGCGGCCCGGAGAGATATTCGAGCTGCGCAACGCGGGCAATATCGTGCCGCCGTAAGGCAGTCCCGGCGCGTCGGGGGAGGCCGCCACCATCGAGTACGCACTGGAGGTGCTCGGGGTTCAGGACATCGTCGTGTGCGGTCACTCACACTGCGGTGCCATGGGCGCGCTGAAGTCCGGTGACGACCTGACCGCGCTGCCGGGCGTGGACGCCTGGCTGAAGCTGGCCCGCCCCGAACTGGGGCCGGTCCTCACCGCCGCCTCCGACGACCCCTCGCTGCCGGACGTGGCACAGGGCAACGTCGTCAACCAGCTCGCCGTACTGCGGACCTACCCGGTGGTGCGGCAGCGGCTGGACGAGGGGCGGCTGCGGCTGCACGGCTGGTACTACGAGGTCGACACCGGGCAGGTGCACGAGCTGGAGGGCGACGGCCGGTTCCGGGTGCATACCGGATGAGCGGGGCGCATGCGCGCGGACGGACGCGCGGCAAGGGGGGCGGCCCGAAGGGCGGGGGCGCCGGGCCGGCGAAGACCGCGAACGCGCACGCTGCCCCGGGTGCGGGTGCGGGTGCGGGTGCGGGTGCGTTCGCGGGTTCGGGTGCGGTGAAGGCCGGGGGCGCGCGGCTCGATCTCGCCAACGAGATCACCGCCTCCCTCGTCGTCTTCCTCGTCGCCCTGCCCCTGTGCATCGGCGTCGCGGTGGCCTCCGGCGTCCCCGCCGAACTCGGCATCATCTCCGGGGTGATCGGCGGCCTGGTCGTCGGCGCGGTCCGGGGCAGCACCCTTCAGGTCAGCGGGCCGGCCGCCGGGCTCGCCGCGCTGGTCGCGGAGACGGTGCTGGAGCACGGCCTGGCGATGCTCGGCGTGATCGTCCTGTTCTCCGGCATCCTCCAGATCGTCCTCGGCGTCGTACGCCTCGGCCGGATGTTCCAGGCGATCTCCCTGGCCGTGGTCCAGGGCATGCTGGCCGGCATCGGACTGCCGCTGATGTTCAGCCAGGCCTACCCGATGGCCGACGCCAAGGCGCCCGGCACGCCGGTCGAGAACATGGCCGGGATCCCGGGCCTGTTCGCCGACATCCTCACCGACCCGCAGGCGATGATCGCCACGCTGCTCGGCATCGCCACCATCGTGCTGAGCTTCCTGTGGAAGAAGGCACCCGGCCCGGCGAAGCGCATCCCGGCCGCGCTGGTCGCGGTCGGCATCGGCATCGCGGTGGCCGCGCTGCCCGGCGTGGACGTGAAGACGCTCCAGGTCGGCAATCTGCTGGCCTCCGTACGGGTGCCGGGGGCGGGGGAGTTCGCGGGGCTGGCGGACGCGGCGGTCATCACCGCCGTCCTCACCTTCACGGTGATCGCCTCGGCGGAGAGCCTGTTCACCGCGGCCGCCGTGGACCGTATGCACAGCGGCCCGCGCACCCGCTACAACACCGAACTCATCGCCCAGGGCGCCGGGAACACCATCGCCGGCATCCTCGGCGCCCTCCCGATCACCGCGGTCGTGGCGCGCAGCTCGGCCAACGTCCAGGCCGGTGCGAAGACCCGGATCTCCCGCACCCTGCACGGCCTTTGGCTGCTGGCCTTCGCGCTGCTGCTGCCGCAGGTCCTGGCGCTGATCCCGATCTCGGTGCTCGCGGGCGTCCTGGTGCACAGCGGCTGGAAGCTGTTCGCGCCGGAGGAGTTCCCGAAGATGTGGCGCCAGGACCGCGGCGAGTTCGTGGTGATGACGGTGACGACGCTGGTCATCGTCGCGACCGCGCTGCTGGAAGGTGTCCTGATCGGCCTCGCGGCCGGGATCGTGCTGGCGGCCCTGCGCATGTCGCAGACGGTGATCAGGCAGCACGTCGAGGAGGACACCGCGAAGGTCGTCATGGCCGGCAACGCGACCTTCCTCCGGCTGCCGCAGGTCATCGAGGCGCTGGAGAGCGCGGCGGCCTCGGGCAGGCCGCGCATCCGCCTGGACCTGACCGGCGTGACGCATCTCGACCACGCCTGCCGCAGCCAGGTGGAGGAATTCACCGCGCAGCAGCGGGGGTTGGGCCTGCGCGTGGAGCTGCTGATGCCGGGACCGGCGAAGGCGGAGACGCCGGTCACCACCGGGCCCGCCCCGCAGCCGGAACCCATGCCGGCGTCGGCTCCCGGTCCGGACGCCGAGTGGTTCTACCTGGACGCGGGAGCGCTGCCCGGCGGCCACGCGGACCCCGCGGACAGCTATGCGGAGAGCTACCGTCCGGTCACGTCACGTTAGTATCACGGGTCCTTCATAACTCCGCCGCATCAGCGGCCCCTGGCTACGTTCGTCACCTCGTGAACGACCAGGGAAGGACTCCCCGTGAACCTGCTCCGCAAGCCCGGCGCCATCGTCGTCGCCGCGCTGGCGCTGGCCGCACTGCCGTCCACCGCCGCCGCCCATGACGGTGCCCACCCGTTCGAGAACTGCGCCGAGGCGTACGCCAACGGGTACTCCGACATTCCCGCGAGCGACGAGCACTACGGCTCCCACCTCGACCGGGACGGCGACGGTCTCGGCTGCGACAGCCCGCCGGCCGACTTCGTCCCGGTGGGGGAGGGGCCGGCGGAGGAAGGTGCCGCCGAGGAGGGCGCGACCTCCGACGAGGCGGCCGGCGAGGAGCCGAACGGCACCGACCTCGCCGCGACCGGCGGCGACGACAGCACCCCGTACCTGGCGGCGGGCGGCGTGGCCCTGCTCGCCGGGGGCGGGGTGCTGCTGGTGCTCCGGCGGCGCGCGAGCCGCTGATCCCCGCGGGCTAGGCGGTCGCCCCGCTGTCCACCACCAGGTCCGTGCCCACCACCGAAGTCGCGTCGTCCGAGGCGAGAGAGAGGACGGCCGCGGCCACCTCGTCCGTCGTCGAGATGCGGCCCAGGGGCAGGGTGGTCCGGGCGCGGGCCGCGCGGGCCGCGTCGTCCTCGCCGGGGCGCAGGGACATCGGGGTCTCCACGGCGCCCGGGCTGACCGCGTTGATGCGGACGCCGTCGCGGATGTGGTCGAGGGCGGCACCCCGGGTGAGCACGGAGACGGCGGCCTTGGAGGCGGAGTACGCGGCGGCGCCGGGGCTGCGGGTGTGGACGCCGAAGGCGGACGCGATGTTGACGATCGCGCCGCCCGTCGGCTGGGTGCGCATCTGCCGGATCCCGGCGCGCAGGGCCAGGAAGACGCCCGTGACGTTGATGTCCAGCGGCATGCGCCAGTCCTCCTCGGAGAGTTCGGCCGGCGGGGCGCCGCCCCGGAAGACACCCGCGTTGTTCTACGCGGCCCGTACCTCGTACGTCGTGATCTGCACCGACTCGTCGTCCAGGCACTGCCCGGTCTCCAGGTCGAACCGCTGCTTCAGCAGGGGTGAGGCCACGAACGGCCTGCCCTGATGGCTGCCGGTCAGGCCGCGGGAGAGCACCGCGGCGCCGCCGAACGGATCGCGGTTGTCGATCGCGTACAGCTGCCCGGCACGGTCGCGGAACAGGGCCACCTGGCCGCCGTCCGGCAGCAGCGCCGCCACACCCCGGCCCGGGAGCAGCCGGGTCAGGTCGCAGATCGTCAGCCAGTCGTCGGCCAGCCGTACTTGGATCTTCAGGTCGGTCGTCTCGGGTGCCAGGGTCATCGCTGGGCGCTTCCTTCCAGGGGGCGGTGGCCGATGGTCAGCAGCGGCAGGTCGGGCTTGATCTGGTCGCGCTCGGGGACGAATCCGACGACCGGGTCGGGGGTGTCGGGGGCGTTGACGAAGGAGACGAAGCGGGCCAGCTTCTCGGGGTCGTTGATGGTCTCCGACCACTCGTCGCGGTAGTTCGCGACGTGGGCCGCCATCAGCGTCTCCAGCTCCTCGCAGATGCCGAGGGAGTCCTCGACGACCACGTCGCGGACGTGGTCCAGGCCGCCGGGGATCCGCTCCAGCCACACGCTCGTGCGCTCCAGGCGGTCCGCGGTGCGGATGTAGAACATCAGGAAGCGGTCGATCAGCCGGATCAGCTCGGCGTCGGAGAGGTCCTGCGCGAGCAGGTCCGCGTGGCGCGGGGTCGCGCCGCCGTTGCCGCCGACGTAGAGGTTCCAGCCGCCCGCGGTGGCGATCACGCCGAAGTCCTTCGACTGGGCCTCCGCGCATTCGCGCTGGCAGCCGGAGACCGCCGACTTCAGCTTGTGCGGCGAGCGCAGGCCCCGGTAGCGCAGCTCCAGGTCGATCGCCATCCGGACCGAGTCCTGGACGCCGTAACGGCACCAGGTCCGGCCCACGCAGGACTTCACGGTCCGCAGCGACTTGCCGTACGCGTGCCCCGACTCGAAGCCCGCGTCCACCAACCGCGCCCAGATGAGGGGGAGCTGCTCGACCCGCGCGCCGAACATGTCGATGCGCTGGCCGCCGGTGATCTTCGTGTAGAGACCGAAGTCCCGGGCGATCTCGCCGATCACGATCAGGCCCTCCGGGGTGATCTCACCACCGGCGATGCGCGGGACGACGGAGTACGAGCCGTTCTTCTGGATGTTGGCGAGGAAGTGGTCGTTGCTGTCCTGGAGGGCCGCCTGCTCGCCGTCCAGGACATAGCCGCTCGCGCCGATCGTCGGGGCGAGGGAGGCGATGATCGAGCCGATGGCCGGCTTGCAGATCTCGCAGCCGTCGCCGCCCCTGGCGCCGTCGCGGCCGTAGCGGTCGAGGAGGTCCTGGTAGGTGTTGATGCGCAGGGCGAGGACGATCTCGTACAGCTCCTCGCGGGTCTGCGCGAAGCAGCCGCACAGGCCCTTGTCGACCTCGACGCCGGACGCCTCCAGCTCGGCGGTGACCAGCTGGCCGAGGACCTTGACGCAACTGCCGCACGTCGTACCGGCCTTGGTGCACTTCTTCACCTCGGGCACGGTCGTGCACTGGTGGTCGGTGACCGCGCCGCGGATCGTGCCCTTGGTGACGTTGTTGCAGGAGCAGATGATCGCGTCGTCCGGCAGCGCGGACGGGCCGAGCTGCGCGGGGGCGCCGGCGCCGGCCGGCAGCACCAGCGACTCGGGGGAGACCGGCGGCACCGAGCCGGTGAACGCCTTCAGGGTGCCGTACGCCTCCGCGTCACCGACCAGGATGCCGCCGAGCAGCGTGCCGTCGCGGCCGATGACCAGCTTCTTGTACAGGCCCGCGCGGGAGTCGGAGTAGACGACGTCCAGGCAGTCCTCGGTGCTGCCGTGCGCGTCGCCGAAGGAGGCGACGTCCACGCCGAGGAGCTTCAGCTTGGTGGAGAGGTCGGCGCCCGTGAAGGCGGCCTCGTCGGCGGCGATGGTCGCGGCCGCGGTCTCCGCCTGCTCGTAGCCGGGCGCCACCAGGCCGTACACCCGGCCGTCGGCGGCCAGCGCGCACTCGCCGATCGCGAAGACATGCGGGTCGGCGACCGTACGGCACTGCTCGTCGACCGTGATGCCGCCGCGCTCGCCGACCGTCAGACCGCAGTCGCGGGCCAGCTGGTCCCGGGGGCGGACACCGGCGCTGAACACCACCATGTCGGTGGCCAGTTCGGAGCCGTCGGACAGCTTCATGCCGGTGACGGCGCCGGCGGCGTCGACCACGATCTCCTGTGTCCCGACGCCCGTGTGCACGCTCAGGCCCATGTCCTCGATGGTGCGCAGCAGCGCGGCGCCGCCGCCCTCGTCGACCTGGACGGGCATCAGCCGCGGCGCGAACTCCACGATGTGGGAGGTCAGTCCGAGCCCCTTCAGCGCACCGGCCGCCTCCAGCCCGAGCAGTCCGCCGCCGACCACGGCACCGGTCGTGCGGGTCTTCGCGTACTCCTCGATCGCGAGCAGGTCGTCGATCGTGCGGTAGACGAAACAGCCCTCGGCGTCCTTGTTCGGGACCGGCGGCACGAAGGGGTAGGAGCCGGTGGCGAGGACGAGGGTGCCGTACTCGAAGACCTGGCCGGACCGGGCGGTGACCTTCTTCGCCTCGCGGTCGACGGAGACGGCCGGGTCGCCGACGTACAGCTCGATGCCGTGCGTCTGAATGAACTCCATGTCCGTCATGGACAGGTCCTCGGGGGTCTTGCCCGAGAAGTACGAGGTCAGCGCCACGCGGTCATAGGCCGGACGCGGCTCCTCGCACAGCACGACCACGCGGTGGGTGGCGGTCAGGCCGCGCTGGGCCAGCGCTTCGAGGAAGCGCTGGCCGACCATGCCGTGGCCGACGAGCACGATCGTGGGGGTGGCCTCCGTGGCCTCCGTGGCCTCCGGGGTGGCGGTCATCAGGAGCCTCCATCGTTGGTGAGCAGGTGGAGCAGGGGGGCGTCGTCGGGGAGCGGCTCCGCTCCCTCCCAGGCGCGGGCGAGCGCGCCGACGGTGCCGAGTTCGCCGACGAGAACCCCGCCGACCAGGCGGTCGTCGCGGACGACGACCTTGCGGTAGGTGCCGCGGGTGGCGTCCGTGAGCTGCACGACGTCGTCACCGGGCCGGGCCTCGGTCTCGCCGAACGCGGCGAGGTCGAAGAAGCCCTCGCCGGCCAGCGTCAGCCGGGTCAGCGCACGCGTGCCGGTGTAGCGGGCGGCAGCGTCCCCGGCCAGCGACTCGGCGAGGACGTCGGCCTGTTCCAGCGCGGGCGCGGCCAGCCCGTACACCGTGCCGTCGTGCTGCGCGCAGTCGCCCACGGCCCGGATGTGCGGGTCGGACGTACGGAGTTCGTCGTCGACGAGGATGCCCTTGTGCACGGCGAGCCCCGCCTCCTTGGCGAGCCCGGCGCGCGGGTGGACTCCGCAGGCCAGGACCACGAGGTCGGCGTCGAGGGCGTACCCGTCGGCCATCTCCACCGAGCGGACCGCGCCGCCGACGCAGCGCACGTCCCGCACCCGCAGGTCGGTGTGGACCTCCACACCGAGACCCTTGAGATGACGCCGGACCAGCTTGGAGGCCGCCGGGTCGAGTTGACGCTCCATCAGCCGCTCAGACTGCTGGGCCAGCACGACCTGCGCGCCGCGCAGTGCCAGCGCGCGGGCCGCGGAGACCCCGAGGAGCCCGCCGCCGATCACGACCGCCCGCACCCCCGGCCGCACCTGCTTGGACAGGCCCAGGCAGTCGTCCATGGTGCGGAAGGCGTGGACGCCCTCGGGCAGTTCGTGGTCCGGGGTGAACAGCCCGCGCAGCGGCGGCAGCACCGCGTTGGAGCCGGTGGCCAGGACGAGGGTGTCGTATGCGATCTCCGACCCGTCCGCGAGATGTACGGCTCGCATCTCGCGGTCGATGCCGGTGACCCGGCCCCGGGTCAGCTCCGCGGGCGCCGGCAGGGCGATCACGTCGGGGCTGTACCGTCCGGCGAGCACCTCGGCGAGCAGCACCCGGTTGTACGGGCGGTGCTCCTCGTCGCCGACGAGCGTCACGGGCGTGCCCAGCTCGCCGAGCCGCCGGGCGAGCCGTACGCCCGCGAGGCCGGCGCCGATCACCACCACACGCGTATTCGAGGTCATGTCCAGGAGCGTGCGTTGCCGGTGTTTCCCGACCGCATCACGTCTGTTTCCCACGAGGAACGCTGCCCTCAGCGGGGCCCGGGTACGGGTGTGAGGGTTCGGAGGGCGCGGTGCGGGCGGGCTGTGAGGCCGGGCGGTGTGGGGTGAACCGTACCCCCGGTTTCCGTGCAGCCCCCATCGAATACGACCCGGCGGGACGGGAGCCTGGAGGCATCGGCTTTCAGCAGCTCATGCCAGGGGGAACACGTGATGGACCTCGTCCGCGGAACGCCGCTTCCGGACCCGGGGAGGGACTCGGCGGGGGATCCTCCGGAAGGGGTCCGGGGAGGAGGACCGGCCGGGAACCGGGGAGGGGACCGGTCGGGGTCCGGGGAGGAGGTCTGGGGAGGGGACCGGTCGGGTCCGGGGAGGAGGTCCGGGAGGGGACCGGTCGGGGTACGGGGAGGAGGTCCGGGGAGGGGACCGGTCGGGGACCGGGGAGGGGACAGGTCGGGGTCCGAGGAGGAGGTCCGGGGAGGGGGCAGGTCGGGGTCCGGGGAGGAGGTCCGGGGAGGGGGCAGGTCGGGGTCCGGGGAGGAGGTCTGGGGAGGGGGCAGGTCGGGGTCCGGGGAGGAGGTCTGGGAAGGGGACCGGCCGGGGACCGGGAAGGGGACCGGCCGGGGACCCGGGCAGGGGCCCGAAAAGATCTCGAGGGTACGCGCGGCTGACCGGAGCCCCGTCAACCTCAGATGCTCCTCAGGTACGTGGACGGTGCACACATCCGCCGCCTAGGGTCGCGATCATGCCCGACATATCCCTGACCACGGTCGTCGTCCTGTGCCTCGCGGCCCTCGCGGCCGGCTGGATCGACGCCGTGGTCGGCGGCGGCGGACTGCTGCTGCTCCCCGCCCTGCTGCTCGGCCTCCCGGCGAGCACCCCGGCCGCCTACGCGCTCGGCACCAACAAGGCGGTCGCCATCGTCGGCACCACCGGCGCCGCGGTGACGTACGCCCGCAAGGCACCGGTGGACGTACGCCTCGCCGTCCGCATCGGCCTCGCCGCGCTCGCGGGCTCCTCCGGGGGTGCCTTCTTCGCGGCCGGGATGAGCACCGAGGTGCTCAAGCCCGTGATCATGGTGGTGCTGCTGGGCGTGGCCGCCTTCGTGATCCTGCGGCCGGCCTTCGGCACCGCCCCGGCGACCGGGCCGGCCGCACCCCGCCGGATCCTCGCGGCGATCGGCCTCGCGGGCCTGGGCATCGGCTTCTACGACGGCCTGATCGGCCCCGGCACCGGGACGTTCCTGGTCCTCGCCCTCACCGCCGTGCTCCACCTCGACCTCGTCACCGCCTCCGCGACCGCGAAGATCGTCAACTGCTGCACCAACGCCGGCGCGCTCGCGACCTTCGCCTGGCAGGGCACCGTGCTGTGGCAACTGGCCGCGGTGATGGCCGTGTTCAACCTCGCGGGCGGCACCCTCGGAGCCCACACGGCCCTGAAGAAGGGCAGCGGATTCGTCCGGGTGGTCCTGCTGACGGTGGTGTTCTCGCTGGTGGTGAAGCTCGCCTACGAGCAGTGGTCGGCTTAGGCGGGTCCACTCTCCGCCCGCCGCGCGTCGAGCAGTTCGACCGCGCCGGTCGTGTCCTCGTCCCCGTGCCCCTCGGCCGGCCACCGCTCCAACAGCGCCAGGTACGGCGTCAGCAGCTCCGGGCTCACACTCTGCTCCTCGGCCGTGGCCAGCAGCGTGGCGTTGCCCGCGACCTGCATCGCGAGGTTGGAGACGACGTCCTTGCCAAGGTCGCCGCTCTGCAACCGGTCGGCCGCCTTGTGCGCGGCGGGGGCCATCGCGCCGAGCCACGACACCAGGGCGTCGCCGACCGAGGCGCCGTCGAGCAGACAGAGCACGACCAGCCGGTTCGCGGCCACCGCCTCGGCGGCGCTCGCGGCGACGGCCGCGCCCTCGGCGGCGAGGTGCCCGGCGCGGGCCGGGGTGCGGTTCCGGACGGTGACCGGATGGCCGGCGGCGAGCCAGGCACGGGCCAGGGCGGTGCCTGGGCCGGGAGAACATCCTGGGGCCGCGCGCGGAGCGGTCAGCGGCTGCCGGTCAGATGCGCGAACACGACGACGTTGCCCCGGTACCCGGTCGTCCGTGAGTAGCCGCCGCCGCAGGTGATCACCCGCAGTTCGGGGCGGGCCGAGGGGCCGTACACCTTCTCGTCCGGGAAGCCCTTCGCGTCGTACACCTCGACGGCGTCGACGGAGAACAGGACCGTGCCGCCGTCGCGGCGCGCCACCTCGATCGTGCTGCCCTTGCGCAGCGCGCCGAGGCGGTAGAAGACCGCGGGCCCGTCGGCGTTGTCGACATGGCCGGCGACGATCGCGGTGCCCGTCTCCCCGGGCGTGGTGCCGGCCTCGTACCAGCCCGCGAGGTTCTCCCGGTCGGCCGGCGGGACGTCGAGGCTGCCGTTCCGCGTCAGGCCGAGGCCGATGAGCGGCGCGTCGACGCGGATCGACGGTATGCGTATGCGGTCGGGCGGGGAGGGCGCCGGCGCGAGCGCGGCGGCGTGCAGCGGGTCGCGCGGACCGGTGCGCGGGCCACCGTTCCCGGTGTCCGGCGAGGCGGCCCCGGCCTGTGCCGGCGACGGCTGCGGCGGGGCGTGCGTCTCGCCTCCGCTGTGCAGCAGCCAGGCGCCGCAGCACAGGGCAAGGACGGTGGCGGCGGCTATCGCAGCGTCACCGACGCTCCTTCGACTGCGCACGCGAGCCTCCCGTGACTCTCCTCGGACCACCCGTTCCCCCTCCGGGCCGCGAGGGGCGTCGGACCCGGAGGGGGAGGGGACGTGCGGTACCGGCTGACGGACAGCGGAGGGTGTCCGTCAGATCCCGTCGCCTCTCGCCCGGCGATGCAGGAGCCAGGTACCGCCCGCGGCGGCGACGGCGAGAGCCGCCACGCCGGCCGCGGTCTGCACGGGGTCGCGGTCGAGAGCGCCGCCGACCCCCGTCTTCACACTTCCTCTCGGGTGCACCTGCTGCCCGCTCGCCGGCGTCAGCGTGACCACCAGGTCGCCCGCGATCCGCTTCCCGCCTTCGGCGCAGGTCGCGACGATCTCGTACGTCCCCGGCTGCGCGCTCGGCGGCACCCGGAAGCGTCCGCTCGCCGCCCGCTCCCGCGGCGCCAGCGTGAACGAACCGGCGCCGACCGCGCTGGCGTCGCCCGCCGCGCCGCCGTCCCGGCACGCGGCCGTGTCCACCGTGACCTGCTCGCCCGGAACGACCGAGGCCGGGCGCAGCTGCAGACCGTCCGTGTGGGTGCCGTGCGCGGGCGCGACGAGGGTCGCCAGGGCGCCGACGGCCAGTGCGGTCCCGGTCAGCAGACGGGCGGTACGACGCATCGATGCTCCTCCGAGCGCAACGGACCCGCGGCCCGCGACACCCCCATGTGCCGCCGTCGGCCGGGCCCTGCCCTTCCGAGGAAAGTCCCGGCACGGCGAGCGCGCTCCCCGAGAGCCCGCCGAAAGAGGCGTTGCCGGGTGTCCGAAGGGAGCGGAAGGACCCGCCCACGGCGCCGTTTCAGCAGGTCACCGGGGCGGGAGCAGGCCGTCGTCGAAGAGATTGGGTTGGGCGGGGCGCCGGGGTGTGAACGGGTGACGGAACCAGCTGCCCACCTGGGCCGCGCTTGTGCCAGTGCCCCCGGACCCATGTCGCGTCGTCGACGTCGCAGCAGGTGGGCATCCGGCTCCCTGGCGACCGGGCGGGCCGGCCCAGGGGCGCGGGGAACCGCGCGACCAGCCATGGACGACCGGCACCCGGCCACGCGGCTCACCCCGCGAGCTCCGCCCCGACCGGTCAGCCCACGTTCACCGCACTCCACGCGGCAGCGACCGCCCGCTCCTCCGCACTCCCCGCGCCGTACAGGTCCGCGGCCGCGCTCAGCGTCGCCGTCCGAGCCCCCGCGTACTTCGTCGAGGACGTCATGTAGACGGTCAGTGCCCGGTACCAGATCTTCCCGAGCTTCGCCCGCCCGATCCCGCTCACCGAAGAACCGTCACAGGTGGGGGAGTTGTAGCTCACCCCGTTGACCGTCTTCGCGCCGCTGCCCTCGGCCAGCAGATACGCGAAGTGGTTGCCGACCCCCGACGAGTAGTGCACGTCGAGCTGCGCGGTCGACGTGCTCCAGCAGTCCACCGACACCCCGTCCCTCGACGGCTTGTCCATGTACCGCAGGGCGCTCCGCCCGAGCCCCGACCGGACGACCTGCTCGCCGATCAGATAGTCCCCGGGGTCCGAGGAGTTGCCCGCGTGGAACTCCACCAGCGACCCGAAGATGTCGGACGTCGCCTCGTTCAGCCCGCCGGACTCGCCCGAGTACGTCAGCGCCGCCGTCTTCGACGTCACGCCGTGCGACATCTCGTGCCCGGCGACGTCCAGCGACACCAGCGGACCGAGCCGGGTGCCGTCACCGTCGCCGTACGTCATGCAGAAGCAACCGTCGTCCCAGAAGGCGTTGTTGTAGGCGTTGCCGTAGTGCACACGGTTGAACGAGCCCTTGCCGTCGCCCGCGATGCCGTTGCGGCCGTGGACGTCCCGGTAGTAGTCCCACGTCACGTCCGTGCCGTACTGCGCGTCCACCGCCGCCGACGAGCGGTCGGCCGCATCGCCGGTGCCCCAGTGGTTGTCGGCGTCGGTGAAGACCGTCGCGGGCGCGCGGTGGAGGCAGATGGTCAGGACGCACAGGTCCGTCCTGCCGGCCGCGTCACCCGTGTAGGTGCCGCCGCGCGTCGCGTCCTGGAGCTGGTACGCCGAACCCGACGCCGTCGTCTCCAGCGGCACCGTGCCCGCGTACAGCGACCTGCCGTCACCGGACGCCGTCTCGATGCTGTCCCACGCGTCGATCTGCTCCCCCGTGCCGGCGTCGGTCAGCACGGTGCGGGCGACCGGGTTGCCGAGGGAGTCCTGTGCGACCGCGTCGGTCCGCCAGGCCAGCTTCGGGGCACCGTGCAGGGCGTCGACGACCAACTCGGGCCTGGAGGTGAGCTTCTTGAGCGTCTCGCCGACGTTCACGGCGCGCAGCGCGCTCGCGGCGAGGTCGGCGGCCCGCGGTCCGGAGACCTTGGGCGAGACGCTCTTCAGGGAGATGGGGCGCGAGCCGGCGCGGGAGGCGCCGCGGTAGGTGCCGTCCTCCTTCAGATGCACGACGAAGTCGCCCCCGAGTACGGGGAGTCGGTGATACGTCCGGTCGTAGCGGACGTGCTGTGCGCCGTCCGGGTCCACCACCACGTCCCGGACGTCGGTGTCCTGCGCGGCCGTCAGGCCCAGACTCCCCGCGACGTCGGAGAGGACCGAGGCCGCGTTCGCCACGGCGTCGGCCCTGCTGGGTGACTCGTCCGCGCCGGCGGTGGGGGTGAGGACGGCGGCCAGCAGGCTTGCGACGGCTACTGTGGTGCCCGCGGTGGCCGGGCGGGAACGTCGGATGTGCGGCCGTATTCGGCTCATCGGTCTCCTTGAACTGGACGGCTCGGGAGCTGACCAAGATTCAAGGGGGCGTGCACAGGCTGTGGCCAGGGTGAATACGTGGAGGTGTGTGAGAGGAGAGAATCGTTTCCGTGAGCCTCTCTCCCCGACTCCCGTTCTTCGTCTACGGCACCCTGCGGCCCGGTGAGCCCAACCACGACCGGTTCCTGCGCGGCCGCGTGCGGACCGAGGAACCGGCACGGATGGAGGGGGCGGTGCTGTACGACGGGCCGGGTTATCCGTACGTCGTCGAGGAGGTGGGCGGGGGCGGCGTCGTCCACGGCGATCTGATCACCGCTCGCCCCGGGGAGTACCCCGCGCTGCTGACCGCACTGGACCTGCTGGAGGAGTACGCCGCGGGAGACCCACGGAGCCTCTACGAGCGCGTCGCCCGCGAGGTGCTCCGCGAGTCCGACGGAACTGCCGTGAGGGCGTGGGTGTACGTCGCCGCTCCGCCCGTCGCGGCACGGCTGCGGGTGAGGGGCGCACCGATCGCGAGCGGCGACTGGGGGCGGCGCTGAAGTTCCCCGCGCCCCTCGCCGGCTGTGCGCTTACAGCTCGACCGGCTCAACCCGTACCGCGCACGTCTTGAATTCCGGCATCCGGGATGTCGGGTCGAGTGCCGGGTTGGTCAGGGTGTTGGCGCGGCCCTCGCCCGGCCAGTGGAAGGGCATGAAGACCGTGTCGGGGCGGATGGCGGTCGTGATGCGGGCGGGGGCCACCGCGCGGCCCCGGCGTGAGATCACGGCCACCGGGTCGCCGTCGGCCGCGCCGAGACGGGCCGCGAGCCGGGGGTGCAGCTCCACGAACGGGCCCGGCGCCGCGGTGTTCAGCTCGTCGACGCGGCGGGTCTGGGCGCCGGACTGGTACTGGGCCACGACCCGTCCGGTGGTGAGGAGGACCGGGTACTCGTCGTCGGGTTCCTCGGCGGCCGCCCGGTGCGAGACGGGCGCGAACCTCGCCCGTCCGTCGGGCGTGGCGAAGCGGTCGAGGAAGAGACGGGGCGTACCGGGGTGCGGTGCCGTACCGGCGTCGTGGTCCCGCGCGGGGTCGTCGGGCCCGGCGTCCAGCGAGGCGTCCTCGGAGTCGCCCGCGTCGTCGGCCGCCCCCGTCGCCGCCGGACACGGCCAGAACACCCCGTTCTCCTGCGCCAGCCTCCGGTACGTGATCCCCGAATAGTCGGCCGGCCCGCCCGCGCTCGCCCGCCGCAGCTCCTCGAAGACCTCCTCGGCGTCGGTCGGGAAACCCTTCTCCAGCGCCCGTTCGCCGCCCAGCCGCGCCGCGAGCTCGTGCATGATCTCCAGGTCGCTGCGGACACCCTCCGGCGCAGTGATCGCGCGGCGGCGCAGCAGGACCCGGCCCTCCAGGTTGGTCGTCGTGCCCGTCTCCTCCGCCCACTGCGTCACCGGCAGCACGACGTCCGCGAGCTCCGCCGTCTCCGACAGCACGACGTCGCACACGGCGAGGAAGTCGAGGGACCTGATGCGCTCCTCGATGTGCGCGGCACGCGGCGCCGACACCACGGGGTTGGAGCCCATCAGCAGCAGCGACCTGATGTCGGTGCCGAGCGCGTCCAGCAGTTCGTAGGCGCTGCGCCCCGGGCCGGGCAGGCTGTCCGGGTCCACGCCCCACACCTCGGCGACATGCCGCCGCGCCGCCGGGTCGTCCAGCTTGCGGTAGCCGGGCAACTGGTCGGCCTTCTGGCCGTGTTCGCGCCCGCCCTGCCCGTTGCCCTGCCCGGTCAGGCAGCCGTATCCGGACAGCGGCCGGCCCGCCCGACCCGTCGCCAGGCACAGGTTGATCCAGGCGCCCACGGTGTCGGTGCCCTTGGACTGCTGCTCGGGTCCGCGCGCGGTCAGCACCATGGCGTGCTCCGGCTCGCAGAACAGCCGTACGGCCTCCCGCAGTTGCGGAACGGGCACCCCCGTGATCCGCTCCACGTACTCCGGCCAGTGCGCCATCGCGGCGGCCCGTGCGTTCTCCCAGCCGGCCGTGCGCTCCTGGACGTACTCCTCGTCCACCCGCCCCTCGGCGACGACCAGGTGCAGCAGGCCGAGGGCGAGCGCGAGGTCGGTGCCGGGGCGCGGGGCCAGGTGCAGATCGGCCTGCTCCGCGGTCCGGGTGCGGCGCGGGTCGACGACGATCAGCGTGCCGCCGTTCTCCCGCAGCTCGGTGAAGTAGCGCAGCGCGGGCGGCATCGTCTCCGCGGGGTTGGAGCCGACGAGGATGACACAGCCGGTCCTCGGGATGTCCTCCAGCGGGAACGGCAGCCCCCGGTCCAGGCCGAACGCCTTCATTCCCGCCGCGGCCGCCGACGACATGCAGAAGCGGCCGTTGTAGTCGATCTGCGAGGTGCCGAGCACGATCCGCGCGAACTTGCCGAGGCTGTACGCCTTCTCGTTCGTCAGGCCGCCCCCGCCGAAGACACCGCACGCGTCCGGGCCATGTTCCGTACGCGTGCGCTGCAGGCCCTTCGCGACGCGGTCGAGCGCCTCGTCCCACGTGGCCGGCACGAGCGTGCCGCCCGACCGCACCAGCGGCGAGGTCAGACGGACGCCCGGGGCCAGCACCGCGGGGGCCGTACGGCCCTTGCCGCACAGCGCTCCCCGGTTCACCGGGAAGTCCGGGCGCTCGACCACCGCGACACCCCCGTCCTGCTGGGGCGTGAGGTTCATTCCGCACTGCAGGGCGCAGTACGGGCAGTGGGTGGGCGTCGCGGTGTTCTGCATGCCCTTCAGCGTGCTTCGGGCGTGTTACGCGCGCGGCGGCCCCCTGTTACACGGTCGGGACGGTGACCTCCCCGCCGCCGCCACGCCGTCGTGAGCTTGGCTGTGGTGCCGTGACATGGGCTGTCCGGTCGCCTGCCGCTCCGTCGTGGCCGGTCGCGCAGTTCCCCGCGCCGCTTGAGGGCGTTGCCCGACCGCCGGTGCCATGCCTCCGGACACGAAGGAGGGCGGGAGGGGGCCGGTGCCCCGCTCCCGCCCGTTCTGCCGTGAACGCCATGTATGGTCTGCCGGCCACGGAAAGCTCCCGGTTGTGAGGGTTCACCCGCCCGGCTGGCGTGCGCGCGTCAAAACCTGCGCGCGAGAGCGTGGGGCGCCCGTTCCGGGCGCCGCTACCGCCGCGCGGCCAGCGCATTCGCGACCCCCGGCTCCTCGCGCCCGAGGAAGTGCGGGTCCGGCTCGAAGGCGGCGTCCAGGGCCGCCTTGCCGGCCGCGAGGATCTCCCGGGTGCCGCCGTAGTACCAGGTCACGTCGTGCTTTTCCGGCACCCCGACGCCGTACGACGCCACCCCGGCCTCCTCGCACAGCGCCACCGCCCGCCGGATGTGGAAGCCCTGGCTGATCAGCACGGCCTCGCGCACGCCGAAGATCTTCCTGGCCCGGACGCAGGAGTCCCAGGTGTCGAAGCCCGCGTAGTCGCTGACGATGTGCGCGTCGGGCACGCCGTGCCTGGTCAGATACGTGCGCATGGCGTCCGGCTCGTCGTAGTCCTTGCGGCTGTTGTCGCCGGTGACCAGGACCACCTCGATCCGCCCCGCGCGGTACAACTCGGCCGCCGCGTCCAGCCGGTGGGCGAGATAGGGGGAGGGCTCGCCGTCCCACAGTCCGGCGCCGAAGACGACGGCCACGTCGGTGCGCGGCACGTCCGCCGTGGTGCGCAGCCGGTCGCCGGTGACGACGTACATCCAGGTGGCCGGAAGCAGCGCCAGCACGCATCCGGCCATCACGGCCTGCACCAGCCGCCGCTGCCCGGCGCGGGTGCGCGGAAGTCTCGGTCGGCCCAGCTTCGGTCGGCCCAGCTTCGGTCGGCGCATCGGACGGTCCCTCCCCGGTCGGCACACGGCCTGTCCTCGACCTTCAGGGACGCCCGTCCGGCCCCCACGGTTCACTCCCCAAGGCGTGATCAGCTTCACTCCGGCCGGTGAAACCGCAGGTCACCCCAGCTCACACCGCCCGGGTACCGCACCGTGAACCCGGCGAAAGAACCCGTCATTCCAGCGAAACGGGGCGGCAACGTCCCGCCGCCACCATCGGTTCATGACGGCGTCGAACCACCTTCACGACGAGTCCACGACGGCCCACCTCGACAGTACGGCGCACCTCATGAACCGGATCAGCAGCCAGCTCGCCAGCCAGCTCAGCCTCGTCCAGCGCGACGGGAGCCGGCGCCCCGAACCGCCCGCGCTCGTCGTCGTGGCCCACGGCAGCCGCGACCCGCGCGCCCTGAGCACGGTCCGCGCGCTTCTCGACCAGGTCCGCGCGCTGCGCCCCGGCCTGCCGGTCCACCTCGGCCACATCGAGCTGAACGAGCCCCTGCTCCCCGACACCCTCGCCGCCCTCGGCGACCGCCGGGCGATCCTCGTCCCGCTCCTCCTCAGCCGCGGCTACCACATCAAGCGGGACATCCCCGAGATGGCCGCCGAGTCGTCGGCGGGGGCACGCGTGGCCGGCGCGCTCGGCCCGCATCCCCTGCTGGTGGAGGCCCTCACCGCCCGCCTGGTGGAAGCGGGCTGGCGCACCCGCATGGACGAGCCCATGCGCCGCATCAGCGCGGTCGTCCTCGCAGCGGCGGGCTCCCGCGACCCCGAGTCCAAGGTCGACACGTCCCGCACGGCCCAGCTCCTGGCCAACCGCCTGGGCGTCCCGGTCGTCCCGGCCTACGCCACGACAGCGGCCCCCACGGTCCCTGACGCCCTGGCCGCGCTGGCGGCCCGGGGCCGCACAAGGGTGGCGATCGCCTCGTACTTCACGGCCCCCGGCCGCTTCGCGACGGAGTGCGCGGAGAAGGCCCCATGGATGGCGTCGGCGCCGCTGGGCACCCACCCGGCGATGGCGCGACTGGTCCTGCACCGCTACGACCGGACGGCGGCGACGCCGGTGACGACAACAGCGGAATTGGCGACCGCTTGAGACGCCGGGGGAGGTGCCCCACTCAGGGGCGGCGCGGGGAACTGCGCGACCAGCCCCCACCGACCCGCACTCGCCACTCAACAGCACCCGGCAGACACGAAGGCGCACCCGGCAGACACGAAGGCGCACCCGGCAGACACGAAGGCGCACCCGGCAGACGCAAAGCCGCACTCCGTTTGTCACCCCCTGCCCTTACTGTCGAGACATGTCGTACGACCTGCCGTCCCTCGAACGCTGGGCCCCCGAACCGGACAAGCGCCCCGGCCGAACCGCCTTCCAACGAGACCGCGCCCGAATCCTGCATTCCGCCGCGCTGAGAAGGCTCGCCGGCAAAACCCAGGTCGTGACACCGGGAACCCACACCAACGCATGGGATCCCAGCCCCCGCACCCGCCTCACCCACTCCCTGGAGTGCGCCCAGGTCGGCCGCGAACTCGGCGCGGCCCTCGGCTGCGACCCCGACCTCGTGGAGGCCGCCTGCCTCTCCCACGACCTCGGCCACCCACCCTTCGGCCACAACGGCGAAGTCGCGCTGAACGAGTTCGCTGAGGACTGCGGCGGCTTCGAGGGCAACGCCCAGTCCCTGCGCCTGCTCACCCGCATCGAGCCCAAGCGGTTCACCCCGGAGGGCTCCGTCGGCCTCAACCTCACCCGCGCCACCCTCGACGCCGCCACCAAGTACCCCTGGCCCCGCGGCGCGCACCCCGCCGACCCGGGGTCCCCGAAGTTCGGCGTCTACGACGACGACAGACCCGTCTTCGACTGGGTCCGCAAGGACGCCCCCGGCACCCGCACCACCTTCGAGGCCCAGGTCATGGACTGGTCCGACGACGTGGCGTACTCCGTGCACGACGTCGAGGACGGCCTGCACGCCGGCCACATCGACCCCAACTGCCTGCACGCCGAACCCGAACGCCGTGAGATCTTCGCCGTGGCCATCGGCCGCTACGTCCCCGAGGACACCGACCCCGCCGAACTCGCCGCCGCCCTCGACCGGCTCCAGGACGCACCCTGGTGGCCGCACGGCTACGACGGCTCGGCCGTCGCCCAGGCCCGTCTGAAGGACGCCACCAGCCAGCTCATCGGCCGCTTCTGCCTGGCCGCCGAGACCGCCACGCGCGCCGCCCACGGCGACGGCCGGCTCACCCGCTACGGCGCCGAACTCGTCGTACCGCACGGGACCCGCCTGGAGTGCGCGGTCCTCAAGGCCGTCGCCGACCGGTACGTCATGCAGCGCGCCGAGCAGGAGCGGCTCCGTGCCGACCAGCGGATCGTCGTCGCCGAACTCGCCGAGGCGCTCACCGCCCGCGCGCCCGAGGGACTGGACCCGCAGTTCCGGGCCCTGTTCGACGCGGCCGGCGACGAGCGCGCCCGCAAGCGCGTGATCGTCGACCAGATCGCGTCCCTCACGGACGCCTCGGCGCGCGCCCTGCACGGGCGGCTCACCCAGCGGGCGTGAGCGCCGGTGCCGTCACCCGCGCGAGACAGGTGAGACACCGGGGGCGAACGGGCACTCGAAAGTGACCCTGCGTGGCCTGATCGGGTCACCCCCTCTTCCCGCATCACGCTGCGTGCGGGACGCTCATGTGGCGGCACCCTTACGAGGAGGCATCAAGTGGTCGACGCGGATCAGACATTCGTCATCGTCGGAGGAGGGCTCGCCGGCGCCAAGGCGGCCGAGACGCTCCGGACCGAGGGCTTCACCGGGCGGGTGATACTGATCTGCGACGAGCGCGACCACCCGTACGAGCGGCCGCCGCTGTCCAAGGGCTACCTCCTCGGCAAGGAGGAGCGCGACAGCGTCTTCGTGCACGAACCCGCCTGGTACGCGCGCAACGACATCGAACTGCACCTCGGCCAGACCGTCGACCGAATCGACCGTACGGCCAAGACGGTGCGGTTCGGCGAGGACGGCACCGTCGTCCACTACGACAAGCTCCTGCTGGCCACCGGTGCCGAGCCGCGCCGCCTCGACATCCCGGGCACCGACCTGGCCGGCGTGCACCACCTGCGCCGCCTCGCGCACGCCGAGCGCCTCAAGGGCGTCCTCACCTCCCTCGGCCGGGACAACGGGCACATCGTGATCGCCGGCGCCGGCTGGATCGGCCTGGAGGTCGCGGCGGCGGCCCGTGAGTACGGCGCCGAGGTCACCGTCATCGAGCCCGAGCCGACGCCGCTGCACGGCGTCCTCGGCCCCGAGCTGGGCGGCCTCTTCGCCGAGCTGCACCGGGAGCGTGGGGTGCGCTTCCACTTCGGCCGGCGGCTGACGGAGATCGTCGGCCAGGACGGCATGGTGCTGGCCGCGCGCACCGACGACGGCGAGGAGCACCCCGCGCACGACGTCCTCGCCGCGATCGGCGCGGCCCCGCGGATCGGCCTCGCGGAGGCGGCGGGACTCGACATCGCCGACCGCGCGCAAGGGCGCGGCGTGGTGGTCGACGAACAGCTGCGCACCTCCGACCCCGACATCTACGCCGCCGGTGACGTGGCGTCCTTCCCGCACGCCCTGTTCGACACCCGGCTGCGGGTGGAGCACTGGGCCAACGCGCTCAACGGCGGCCCGGCGGCGGCCCGGGCGATGCTGGGGCGGGACGTCGCCTACGACCGCGTGCCGTACTTCTTCTCCGACCAGTACGACCTGGGCATGGAGTACTCCGGCTGGGCGCCCGCGGGGTCGTACGACGAAGTGGTGATCCGGGGCGACGCCGGGAAGCGGGAGTTCATCGCGTTCTGGATGAAGGACGGCCGGGTGCTCGCCGGGATGAACGTGAACGTGTGGGACGTCACAGAGCCGATCCAGCGGCTGATCCGCTCGAAGGCGCAGGTGAACGCCGAGAGCCTGGCGGATCCGCACATTCCGCTCGAAAACCTCGCACCGTAGGTGGCAGTGCGCCCCCGTGCCGCAGTTCCCGGGCGACGACCCCGGACCCCCGGCCGGGGGTGGGCTCGCCCCAGGAGTGTCAGTTCTGCCCCGTAGAATCACCCTGTGGCAGGACGGATCAACGACGAGGACGTGAAAGCGGTACGGGACGCGGTCCCGATCGACGCCGTGGTGTCCGAGTACCTCCAACTGCGCAACGCGGGCGGCGGGAACCTCAAGGGGCTGTGCCCCTTCCACGACGAGAAGTCGCCCTCCTTCCAGGTCAGCCCCAGCAAGGGGTTCTTCCACTGCTTCGGCTGCCAGGAGGGCGGCGACACCATCACGTTCGTGATGAAGGTCGACCACCTCACCTTCTCGGAGGCCGTCGAGCGGCTCGCCGCCCAGGCCGGCATCACCCTGCGCTACGAGGAGGGCGGCTACAACCCCTCCCACCAGCGCGGCGAACGCATCCGCCTGGTCGAGGCCCACAAGATCGCCGCCGACTGGTACATGGAGCAGCTCGCCACCGGTCCGGAGGCCGACACCGGCCGCCAGTTCCTCGCCGAGCGCGGCTTCGACCAGGCCGCCGCCCAGCACTTCTCCGTCGGCTACAGCCCCCAGGGCTGGGACCACCTCACCCGCTATCTGCGCGGCAAGGGCTTCACCGACAAGGAACTCCTGCTGTCCGGGCTGTCGCAGGAGGGCCGCCGCGGCCCCATCGACCGCTTCCGGGGCCGCCTCATGTGGCCGATCCGCGACATCGGCGGCGACGTCGTCGGCTTCGGCGCCCGCAAGCTGTACGAGGCGGACAACGGCCCGAAGTACCTCAACACCCCCGAGACGGCGATCTACAAGAAGTCCCACGTCCTGTACGGCATCGACCTCGCGAAGAAGGACATCGCCAAGGCGAGCCGCGCGGTCGTCGTCGAGGGCTACACCGACGTCATGGCCTGCCACCTCGCCGGCGTCACCACGGCCATCGCGACCTGCGGCACGGCTTTCGGCGGCGACCACATCAAGATCCTGCGCCGGCTGCTGATGGACAACGGCTCGGCCCGCGTGATCTTCACCTTCGACGGCGACGCGGCCGGCCAGAAGGCGGCCCTGCGCGCCTTCGAGGACGACCAGAAGTTCGCGGCGGAGACCTACATCGCCATCGCGCCCGACGGCATGGACCCCTGCGAACTGCGCCTCGCCAAGGGCGACGAGGCGGTGTCCGACCTGGTCGAACCGCGCACCCCGCTGTTCGAGTTCGCGCTGCGCCAGATCGTCGTCCGCTACGACCTCGACACCCCGGCGGGCCGCGCCGCCGCCCTGGACGAGGCGGCGCCGATCGTCGCCCGCATCAAGAACAGCGGGGCCCAGCACGAGGTCGCCGTCCAGCTCGCGGGCATGCTCGGCATCCTGGACACCCAGTTCGTGGTCAAGCGGGTGGCCCAGCTGGCGCGGTGGGCACGCGAGCGGGGCGGCAGGGGACAGGCGCCCACGTCCCGCGGCGGGCAGCAGCAGTACGACGCCGCACCCGCACCCCGCACCTCCGGCCCGGCCCTGACCCTGCGCAACCCCGTCTACGCCACCGAGCGCGAGCTGCTCAAACTCGCCCTGCAGCGACCCGAGTTGGTCTCCCCGGCGTTCGACGCGTACGGCGTCGACGAGTTCACCGCCGCCCCCTACGCCGCCGTACGCCAGGCGATCATGGACGCGGGCGGCGCGGAGTACGGCATCCAGGACGCGCAGGAGTACCTGGTCCGGGTCCGTGACGCGGCCCCCGACGACCAGGTCCGTGCGATGGTCACCGAGCTGGCCGTCGAGGCGATCATGCGCAGGACCGTCGACGAGAACTACGCCGGCGAGCAGCTCGTCACCGTCCGCCGCCGTGCCGTGGAACGCCGGGTGCGCGACGTCCAGAGCCGGCTCACCCGTCTCGGCACCGGCGGCGACCCGGCCCAACTGGCCTCCGTGCAGAACGAGCTGTGGGTGTTGCAGCAGTACGACCAGGCATTGCGCGGGCACGGCGCCGCAGCGCTCTGACCGTTCCCCGGGTCCCCGTCCGTCGGGATAACCGCGCGGTCACGGCCCGATTGCAAAAAGTCACCGCACGCCCCTCGTGGCGGCGATGTGTCGTACTCCACACTGGGTTCCGGTGCCTGAGTCCTCGGAGCGCGGCCGATCCGTCCCCCACGGGTCCCACACCCCCGCGGTTCCGCTCATCGCGTACGGGACGGACAGCGGCGAGGCCGCCGACTCCGCCCTCGAAGCAGCGCTGCCGTACCTCTCGGCAGCGATCATCCTGGAGGTCGCCCCCGTGCAGACCCAGACCCTCATCCAGACCGACACCGGTACGGACGGCCCGGCCGCCGACGCGGAGACCGACGTTCTGGTCGCGGTGCCGCCGCAGAACCGTGTCGCGCACCACCCCGAGGCGGAACCCGATACCGCGCCCGAACCGGCGGAGCCGCCGGCCGAGGCGCTGGACACCGCCGACACCGCCGAGCCGGTCGACGCACCGCTGCCGGCCCGGCCCCGCGCCGACAACAGCGGCCCCTCCTCCGACCTCTTCCGCCAGTACCTGCGGGAGATCGGCCGGATCCCGCTGCTCACGGCCGCCGAGGAGGTCGAACTCGCCCGCCGCGTCGAGGCCGGCCTCTTCGCCGAGGAGAAGCTCGGCACCCCCGGTCTGGACGGCCGGCTCGCCCTCGACCTGGACCGGCTGGTCGTCATGGGCCGGATGGCCAAGCGGCGCCTCATCGAGGCCAACCTGCGGCTCGTCGTGTCGGTCGCCAAGCGGTACGTCGGACGCGGCCTGACCATGCTCGACCTGGTCCAGGAGGGCAACCTGGGCCTGATCCGGGCCGTCGAGAAGTTCGACTACGCCCGCGGCTACAAGTTCTCGACGTACGCCACCTGGTGGATCCGCCAGGCCATGTCCCGCGCCCTCGCCGACCAGGCCCGCACCATCCGGGTGCCGGTCCATGTCGTCGAGCTGATCAACCGGGTCGTCCGCGTGCAGCGCCGCATGCTCCAGGAGCGCGGCTACGAACCGACGCCGGAAGAGGTCGCCGACCACCTCGACCTGCCGCCCGAGCGGGTCAGCGAGGTGCTGCGCCTCGCCCAGGAACCGGTGTCGCTGCACGCGCCCGTGGGCGAGGAGGACGATGTCGCCCTCGGTGACCTGATCGAGGACGGCGACGCGACGTCGCCGGTGGAGTCGGCGGCGTTCCTGCTGCTCAGGGAGCACCTGGAGGCGGTGCTGTCGACTCTGGGCGAGCGTGAACGCAAGGTCGTACAACTGCGGTACGGCCTCGCGGACGGTCGCCCCCGCACGCTGGAGGAGATAGGCCGCATCTTCGGCGTGACGCGGGAACGCATCCGCCAGATCGAGTCCAAGACCCTCAACAAGCTCCGTGACCACGCCTTCGCGGACCAGCTGAGGGGCTATCTGGACTGAGGAGCGTTCGGTTCACGTACTCAGGGGCGCGGGGAACTGCGCGACCAGCCACGACGGACCCGCAGCTCCCCGCGACCGGCCGCTCAGTCCACCTCGGCCACCGCCTGCGCGAACTGCGCCTTGTACAACCGCGCATACGAACCGTCGGCCGCCAACAGCTCCCCGTGCGCACCCTGTTCCACGATCGAACCGTCCTCCATCACCAGGATCGTGTCCGCGTCCCGAATCGTCGACAACCGGTGCGCGATCACGAACGACGTACGCCCGTGCGCCAGCTTCGCCATCGCCTTCTGGATCAGCACCTCGGTACGGGTGTCGACCGAGGACGTCGCCTCGTCCAGGACCAGGATCACCGGGTCGGACAGGAACGCCCGCGCGATGGTGATCAGCTGCTTCTCGCCCGCGCTGACCCCCGATCCCTCGTCGTCGATCACCGTGTCGTACCCGTCGGGCAGCGTACGGATGAACCGGTCGGCGTGGGCGGCCCGCGCGGCCTCCTCGATCTCGCCGCGAGTGACCTCCCCGGACGCTCCGTAGGCGATGTTCTCGGCGATGGTGCCCCCGAACAGCCAGGTGTCCTGGAGCACCATCCCGATCCCGGCGCGCAGCTCGTCCCGCGACATCCGGGCGATGTCCACGCCGTCGAGGGTGATGCGCCCGCACGACACGTCGTAGAAGCGCATCAGCAGGTTGACCAGGGTCGTCTTGCCGGCACCCGTCGGCCCCACGATCGCGACCGTGTGCCCGGGTTCCACCCTCAGCGACAGGTCCTCGATCAGCGGCTTCTCCGGGTCGTACCGGAAGGACACGCCCTCCAGCGCCACCCGGCCGCGCAGCTCCTCCGGCCGCACGCCCGGCACCGGATCCGCCTGCTGCTCCTCCGCGTCGAGCAGCTCGAAGACCCGCTCGGCCGAGGCGACACCGGACTGCACGAGGTTCGCCATCGACGCCACCTGCGTCAGCGGCATCGAGAACTGCCGCGAGTACTGGATGAACGCCTGCACGTCACCGATCGACAGCGCACCCGAGGCGACCCGCAGTCCGCCGACCACGGCGACCAGGACGTAGTTGAGGTTCGACACGAACAGCATCAGCGGCTGCATCACACCGCTGTTGAACTGCGCCTTGAACCCGGCCTCGTAGAGCGCCTCGTTCTGCTCGGCGAACTGCCTGGCCGACTCCTCCTGCCGCCCGAACACCTTCACCAGGGTGTGCCCGGTGTACATCTCCTCCACGTGCGCGTTGAGCTTGCCGGTCGTACGCCACTGCTGCACGAAGTGCGGCTGCGAGCGCTTGCCCACGCGCGTGGCGACGAAGAACGACAGCGGCACGGTCACCAGCGCGACCAGCGCCAGCAGCCACGACACCCAGAACATCATCGCCAGCACACCGATGATGGTCAGCACCGAGTTGATCAGCTGCCCCATCGACTGCTGGAGCGTCTGCCCGATGTTGTCGATGTCGTTGGTCGCCCGCGACAGCACCTCACCGCGCTGACGCTTGTCGAAGTACGACAGCGGCAGCCGCGACAGCTTCGTCTGGACGTCCTCGCGCATCCGGTACATCGTGCGGTTCACGGCCCGGTTCACCAGCCGCGTCGCCACCGCCATCAGCAGACCGGCGACGGTGAACACGGCCAGCGCGAACAGCAGGACGTTCCCCACGGCCCCGAAGTCGATCCCCTGGCCCGGCGTGAAGTCGGTGCTGCGCAGCATGTCGGCGATCTGGCTGTCGCCGCGCTCCCGCATGGCCGCGAGGACCTGTTCCTTGGTCATCCCGGACTCGAACTGGCGCCCGACGATGCCCGCGAAGACCAGGTCGGTGGCCGCACCGAGGATCTTCGGCCCGGCGACCGACAGGCCCACGCTCACCACCACGCAGATCAGCAGCACGTAGATGGTGATCCGCTCGGGCTTGAACCGGGCGATCAGCCGCCGACCCGACACCTTGAAGTCCAGCGACCGCTGATCGGGCCCGCCGCCGGCCATCATCCGTCCCATGGGCCCGGCCATCAGGCGGCCTCCGCTTCCGTCAGCTGGGAGAGCACGATCTCCCGGTACGTCTCGTTGTCCGCCATCAGTTCGTGGTGCCGGCCCGTGCCGACGACCCGGCCCTCGTCCAGCACGACGATCCGGTCCGCGTCCCGGATGGTCGCCACCCGCTGCGCGACGATGACGACGGTCGCCTCGGACGTCTCACGCCCGAGCGCGGCGCGCAGAGCGGCGTCGGTGGCGTAGTCGAGGGCGGAGAAGGAGTCGTCGAAGAGATAGATCTCCGGGCGCTGCACCAGCGTGCGCGCGATCGCGAGCCGCTGCCGCTGACCGCCCGAGACGTTCGTGCCGCCCTGTGCGACGGGCGCGTTCAGCCCGCCCTCCAGACGCTCCACGAACTCCTTGGCCTGCGCCACCTCCAGCGCGTGCCACAGCTCCTCGTCCGTCGCCTCCGGATTGCCGTAGCGGAGGTTGGTCGCCACCGTCCCGGCGAACAGGTACGGCTTCTGCGGCACCAGGCCGACGGTCTTCGCGAGGACCTGGGGGTCGATCCTCGCCACGTCCTCCCCGTCCACCAGCACCCGGCCGTCGGTCGCGTCGAACAGCCGGGGGACCAGCCCCAGCAGGGTCGACTTGCCGCTGCCCGTCGAGCCGATCACGGCCGTCGTCTCACCCGGCCGCGCGACCAGGTCGATCGACTTCAGCACCGGCTCCTCGGCACCCGGGTAGCGGAACCCGCCGCCCCGGATCTCCAGATGACCGTGCCGGCGCAGCTCCCGCACCGGCGCGGTCGGCGGCACCACGCTGGAGGAGGTGTCCAGGACCTCCTGGATGCGCTCGGCGCACACCTCCGCGCGCGGCACCATCATGAACATGAAGGTGGCCATCATCACGGACATCACGATCTGCATCAGATAGGCGAGGAACGCGGTCAGGTCACCGATCTGCATGCCGCCGCTGTCGATGCGGTGCGCGCCGAACCACACCACCGCGATGGACGACAGGTTCACCACCGTCATGACGATCGGGAACATCAGCGCGAGCAGGTTGCCGGTGCCCAGCGCCATGTCGGTCAGCCCGGCGTTGGCCTTCTGGAACCGGCTCTGCTCGTACTCGTCGCGCACGAACGCGCGGATCACCCGGTTGCCGGTGATCTGCTCGCGCAGCACCCGGTTCACCGTGTCCAGGCGCACCTGCATGGTCCGGAACAGCGGCCGCAGCCGCCGCACGATCAGGGTCACGCAGATGCCGAGGGTGGGCACCACCGCCACCAGCACCGCGGACAGCGGCACGTCCAGGCCGAGCGCCAGCACGATCCCGCCGACGCACATGATGGGCGCCGACACCATCAGCGTGAACGTCATCAGCGCCAGCATCTGCACCTGCTGGACGTCATTGGTCGTCCGGGTGATCAGCGACGGCGCGCCGAAGTGGCCGAGCTCACGCGCCGAGAAGGACTGCACCCGGTCGAAGACGGCGGCCCGCACGTCCCGGCCGAGCGCCGAGGCGGTGCGGGCGCCGTAGTAGACGGCACCGATGTTGCACACGACCTGCGCCACCGAGATGCCGATCATCAGGGCGCCGTAGCTCAGGATGTAGCCGGTGTCGCCGTTGACGACACCCTTGTCGATGATGTCCGCGTTCAGCGTGGGCAGGTAGAGAGTGGCGCAGGTCTGCAGGAACTGCAGCAGCACCAGCAAGGCGATGGGTTTTCGGTACGGACTGAGGTGGGTCCGCAGAAGTCGTATGAGCACGCTGCTTCTCTCGGAGTCGGCGACGGGGCGGCTTTTGGTTGCCCCTGGCCCCTATCGTCGAACACTCCAGCGGTGTTACCTCAACCGATTAAGCCGTCAGCGCCCCCTCATGCGGCCTTCCGGGTTCGGTTCCTACCTCGCTCTTACCTTCCGAGGACCCACAGCGCCCGTGCCGCTATGACCGGAACATCCCGGCCGCTACGACCGGAACGCCCCGGCCGCTACGACCGGAGCGCCCGTGCCGCCACGACCGGAACGCCCCGGCCGCTACGACCGGAACATCCCGGCCGCTACGACCGGAACATCCCGGCCGCTACGACCGGAACGCCCCGGGATGCGTCTGCTCGCGCACCGACACGAACTGCTGGCGCACCGCTTGGCCCACGGCCAGTTCCTCGCCGGGCTCCAGGACCTGCGCCGCCGCGCCCTGCCAGACGGGCGGGGTGCGCGGGTCGAGGGAACCCTGCGACGCGCCGAGCGCCCACGCGGCCTGCCGGGCGGCGCCGATCGCCGCGTAGTCCGCGGGCTGCGGTACGACGACCTGCGTGCCGAACAGCGCGGGCGCCGCCGCCTGCACGGCCGGCAGCTCGGCCACCGCGCCCAGCAGGAAGACCCGCCGCACCTCGACACCCCGGCCGCGCAGCACGTCGAGCGCGTCCGCGAGCCCGCACAGCATGCCCTCGAACGCGGCCCGCGCCAGATGCTCCGGCTTCATCGACTCCCGCCGCAGCCCCGCGAGCGTGCCCGCGGTGTGCGGCAGGTTCGGCGTCCGCTCACCCTCCAGATAGGGCAGGAACACCAGGCCGTGGGCGCCCGGCGTCGACTTCATCGCCAGGTCCGACAGGCCCTCCAGGTCGGGCACGCCGAGGAGTTCGGCGGTGCCGCGCAGGGTGCGCACGGCGTTGAGGGTGGTGACGACCGGGAGGTGCATGCCGGTCGCGTCGGCCAGGGAGGTGATCATCCCCGAACTGTCGACGAGGGCCTCGGGGTGCACGGCCATCACGGAACCGGACGCGCCGAGCGACACGACGGCGTCGCCCAGCCCGATGCCGAGCCCGAAGGCGGCGGCCATGGTCTCGCCGGTCCCCGCGGAGATCAGCAGCCCCTCCGGAGTCGTACCGGCCGCCTCGGCCGGCCCGATCACCTCGGGCAGCATGGCCTGGTGGCCGAGCGCGAGCTCGACGAGATCGGTGCGGTAGCCGCCGGTCGCCGCCGACCAGTAGCCGGTGCCGGAGGCGCCGCCCCGGTCTGTGGTCCTTCTCACGGGCCGGCCCAGGAGCTGCCACACCAGCCAGTCGTGGGCCTGCATGAGCACGGCGGTGCGCGCGGCGTTCTCCGGCTCGGTCTTGGCGAGCCAGCGCAGCTTGGTCACCGGCTGCGCGGCCTGCGGCACACAGCCCACCGCCTGCGCCCACGCCCCGCGCCCGCCCAGCGCGTCGATCAGATCCGCCGCCGCGACCTGGGCGCGCTTGTCGCCGCCGACCATGGCGGGACGCACGGTGTTGCCCTGTGCGTCGAGCGGGACCAGCGCGTTCTGCTGCGCCGACACGCCGATGGCCTGCACACCTTCGAGCAGCCCGCCGGTGGCCGCCTCACCGAGTGAGAGCAGCCAGGCCTGCGGGTCGACGTCGGAGGGACGCGCGCCGCCCTCCGGCGACTCCACCGGGTGCGGGGCGTACCCCTGCCTGAGCACGGCGCCCGAGTCCGTGTCGCAGACGACGATGCGCGTGAAATCGGGCGAACTGTCCAGCCCGGCGACTATCCCCATGGCCCAAATTGTGCCGTAGCGCTGCGCTTGCTCGGGCCGTGGGCGGCGTGGGGGTGCGTGTCGGGTTTCGGGTGCGGGTTGTGGGGGGCTGGTCGCGCAGTTCCCCGCGCCCCCTGGCGGCGTTGCCGGGCCCGGTGTCCAGGAGGTGCTGTCACGTGTTGCTCGTGCCCCAGTCGTCCTCCGCGCCTCCGTTGTGGGCGCTGCGCTCCCGTAGGGAGCGGACTCGCTGGGCCACCGTCTCGGGGACTCGGTCGCCGACCTTCTCGCTGACCGTGTGGTACGCCTTGCCCGCGAAGACGCGGCCCTGCTGTGCCGCCGACTCCGCGGTGTTGCGCACCGCGGGGTTCCGGGAGATGTCCCGGGCGGTCTTCTTCAGCTGCTCGTAGCGCTCGCGTCCGGCGCGTGTCCCGAGGACGTAACCGACGGCTACTCCGATGACGAACGTGAGCCGGTAGCGCATGGCTGCCACCCTTCCCTTGAGTAGGTCCCTGGTGCGGCGTCGGTGCCGGGGGGAACCGATTGGCGGAGCACCCCCCTGCTTGCGCTAATGTATGTGTCGCAGCGAGCGCACGCCCCCTGGCGATTACCCAGGTAGGTACGTTCGATGCAAACGAGACCTTCCTCGGTAGCTCAATTGGCAGAGCAGCCGGCTGTTAACCGGCAGGTTACTGGTTCGAGTCCAGTCCGGGGAGCTCGGTCCTCCGTAGCTCAATTGGCAGAGCAGCCGGCTGTTAACCGGCAGGTTACTGGTTCGAGTCCAGTCGGGGGAGCATGCTGAACGAGGACCCCCTTGGGGGTCCTTTTTCATGCTTGATCACCTGCGGCGGGAACCGTGCAGGTCGCAGCGGAGTCCTTCAGGGCAGGCGAAGTCGACCATGCGAAGCAGGAGATCGTATGAGCGGCTATGCTGCGGCAGACGGCGCGCACACTTGTACGCGACACGCCGCTATGGGGCGGTAGCTCAGCCGGTTAGAGCAGCGGACTCATAATCCGTCGGCCGTGGGTTCGAGTCCCACCCGCCCCACCAAGAGCTACACGCGCAGAAGCGTTTCTACCTGCGTAAACGTGAGAACGGGGGGCGCCACTCCAGGGTGGCGACCCCCGTTCATTCGTTCAGACCAAGATCCAGTGGACGCTCAGTGGACGCGGGAGCGGTTCAGTGGACAGCAGGGCCCTCATGCCGCCTTCCGGCGCCCGTTACGAGGCCGGCGAGCGGCCCGGGACGATGCTGGCGGGAGGCCCGTCGGCAACGCCCAGCCGTCCACGCCGGGGGACTCGGAGCGTGCGATGGTGAAGCGCGTGAGCGAAAACGTGCCTCGCTGCTTCTCGGGGTAGCGGTCGTTGAAGTTCTCCACCCGCACCAGTTCCAAGTCGTTGGCGGCGCAGTGATCGCGTATCCACTTCACGGCCGCGTTGGCGGCATCGTCCTGGCTTCGCCCGGTCAGGGTGATCATGCCGAGGAGGTCGGAGTCGGGTTGGGCCTGCGCTCCGACGGCCCAGACGTCACCTGACTGCTTGGCGCCGTGGGCGAAGAAGACGGCGACGTCGTTCTGCCATGCCGCCTCGGGGATCGTCAGCGGCGAGCGCACCTCGAAGGCAACGTCGCGGGGGACGACGGCCATGACCGACTCGGCCTCGGCCCGCATCATCTCGGGCAGCACGCTGGTGTAGGTGTCGGAGGTGATCTGCCGCGAGGAGTGCCCCAGCTTCTCCTGGACCACCTTGATGTCGTGGCCTGCGAGCAGGGCGAGGGTGGCGGCGAGGTGGCGAAGGTCGTGCAGGCGGACCGGCGGCAGGCCGGACAGTTCCACCAGGCGGGTGAAGCGCCTCGATATCCAGTCGGGGTGCAGCCCGGCGCCGTTCTCGTGCGTCCATACACGGCCGCTCTCGACGTAGGCGTCCGCCCACTCCTGGCGTTGCTGCTCCTGCTTTGCGCGGAAGGCGGCCAGGTTGTCTCCGGACTCCAGGCTCAGGGACAGGGTGCGGACGCTGTCGGCCTTCGGCGCTTCGCCGTACAGCTCGTACGCCACCTCGACGATCTGTTGGGAGATGCGCAGCCACAGGGCATCGAGGCTGACCTCTGTCCAGGGCAGCGCGGCCATCTCGCCGCGGCGGGGGCCGAGGAAGATGAAGGTGTGCCACAGCTCGTAGAGCCAGTCGTCCATGACGAAGTCGAGGAACTCGCCGGTGAGCTGTGGAGTCCAGACCATGACCGGGCCGGGCTTCTCGCCGGTGCGCTTCCAGTGCTCGATGCGCTCGGGCGTCCAGACTAGGGGCTTCGGCCGGGTGACCGGCGGCAGCTCCACAAGCTGCGCCCAGTTCTTGGTGAACGCCTGCTCGCGCTTGATCCCCCAGGACAGAGCCGAGCTGAGGGTGTCGTTGATGCGGTGCATGGTGGCGGCGGAGGTGATCTTCCGCAGCCCCTTCTTGCCCTCGCGGAGCGCGGCGTTGGCGTCGAGGAAGGCTCGGCGGGTGGCACGGCGCTCCTCCTTCTTGGCGTAGCCCGCGGTCCTCACCCAGGCTTGGTGGGCGTCGTCACGGTCCTTCTGGAGTTGATCGACGCGCAGGCGGTGAAGGATGCGCTCGGCGTTCTCCTTCTCGATCGCGTCGTACATCTTGTCGAGGTGGCGGACCTTGAGGTCGCGCCGCTTGATGTGGCCGAGGTGGGGGAGCAAGTAGTTGTTGATGTGCTCCTCATACCCGTGACGCGTGGTGCGGGCGAGGGACTTCTTCGCCTTGATCCACCGGAGGAAGAAGTCGCCGCACTTCTCGTCTGACAGCACGTCGGTGCCGGCCACAGCAGCGTCGTAGATCTCCTTCGCCTTCTTCTTGGCGTCGTCGAGCCTGGCGAAGCCGCCGCGGCGTACCCGCTGGCGGGTACCACCCTCGGCTGGTTCAAGCTCGAAGTAGAAGTTCCAGGTGCCGTGGCCCTTGCCCAGCTTGGGGCACGTCGTGCCGATGGAGCCGATCTTGGGGTTGCCGTCGGTATCAAGGACCAGCTTGCCCTCCTTGTCCTTGAGTGGTCCCTTGCACTGGCACCGCCGGTAGTAACTCGGCTCGAACATCCGGTCCCCTGCTGTCGGCTGTTGATTGGCTCAGAGCCAGTTCGTGGTGTCGTACGTTTCCGTACGTGTCTGGCGTGATCTCTTCCGATCTTGCTGGGGCTGTCGGACACTGCTGTAAAGTCGCTGATCAGTTGGCGCGGGGGAGACAGGCGACCAACAAGATGACTGCTCACGAAGCAGGCGGACCGGCCGGAGCCATGCGGCTGGAAGAGCTACTTGCCCTTCCGGCCACGGTCAATGTCACAACAGCGGGACGTGCACTGGGCATTGGTCGCGACAAGGCGTACGAGCTGATCAGGACGGGCACGTTCCCCGTCCGGACGCTCCCTCTTGGGGGGACGGTCCGTGTTCCCACGGCCGAGCTGTGGAGGGTGCTCGGCGTGGAGCCACGTACGGAGGTGAGTCCATGATCATGACGTATGCGCGATTCGAGGTGTTCGTTGCTCTATCAAGAGTGTGACCTATCTCGCTGGTAAATTGGTGGATGTAGGGGGTCGGGTAGAGGGGTCGAGATCATGCCAAGGCTCTACGGGTTTGAGGACATGGCGTACCGGCGCGTGCGCGAGGCGGAGGCGGAGGGCATTCGGGCCGCCGCCTCGCGGCGGCTGCTGAGACAGAGCTTTCCCGCGATCACGGAGTGGATGAGCGAGGAGGGCTACCGCACCACGTTGGGCAACAAGTTCAAGCCCGATGTCCTCGCCGGCGTGCTCCATCACCCAGCCATCGCCGGGTTGACGGAGGATGAGGCCGGAGAGCTGGTCGACAGCGGTGGCCCCCAGATCATCCCCGTTGAGGACTTCCTGGCCATCCGTGCGATGAAGCAGGCCGAGGGCGAAGGCAAGGAGAGGGCTGACCAGCGGGAGTACCTGCTCTCCGGTCCCATCAGCGTGTGCGGCCTGTGCGGCCATCCGCTCGGTACCTCGCCGTCGAATGCAGGGGCACGCGGGCACCGCTGTCAGCCGAGTTCACCTCAGCACCCGGGTGGCTGCGGCAAGGTCCGCATCAACGCCGACCTGTACGAGAAGTACGTCGGTGAGCAGGTTCTGGGCGAGCTCGCCAAGCCCGAGGTTGCGGAGCTGATCGGCGCTGCGCGCGAAGCCCTGCTTGCTAGGGCCGCCGTCCTGGACAAGGAGGTCGCGGCGGACCGGCGACGGCAGAAGAAGCTGGGTGCCGACTATGCCGCGAACTCGGGCATCTCGCTGGCCGCCTTCAAGGCGGCCGACAAGGAGTTGACGACCAAGATCAGGGAGAAGGCGACGCAAGCCCGCTTCCTGAAGCAGGTCAAGCACGTTCCCGTGGGAGACGTCCCTGATCTCGTGCGCTGGTGGAAGCACGCCCCGTTGAAGGCGAAGAAGGGCTTGGTCGTCCTGCTGCTGGAGCAGATCGCCGTGTACCCGGCCGCGTCCAGGGGCTCACGCACCGTGGACGCGGACCGAGTGGCCTTCACCTGGAGGCAATGGGACGCGGACATGCAGAAGCCGCGATCCGCCTAGACGTTGGCGCTGCTGCGTACGGACTCCGGGCGGCGGCTGTTGCTGAGCACAGCCATTGAGAGCCCGGCCGCCACGCTTCCGATGGACAGCCCTGCCAGCGCAGGGCTGATGATGTTGTCAAGGGTCAGCGGCCACGCGTGCCCCTGCTCATACGCGAGGATGTAGCCGCCTCGGCTCATGGCATACAGGACGCCGAACGTCGCTCCCGCCGCCGCCACAGCCAGGCCGACGGCTGCCGAGCGGCCCTGCCGCCATGCTGCGCAGGCGAGCTTCGAGGCGCGCGCCGCGACCTCGGCGGTGGCGGCCGCAAAGAAGCCCAGGTGGGTCAGCATATAGATCCGGACGTCGTTGGACTGGGCGTACGAGGTCGACAGATCCAGGTCGAGCCTGGCCGGGTCCGTGCGGTGGAACTGCAAGATCAGCAGGCCGCAGACCGCGATGACGAAGGCGATGCGGCACGCGATGCTGACGTAGTGGGGCAGCTCCCGGTACTCCCAGTCGATGACCATGATCTGGAGGCTCGCGCAGAAGATCACGACGGCTATGTCCGAGACCAGAGAGGACAGTTCGGGCGTCGTAGCCCTGTCTACGACGTCGCCAACGGCGGGGATGGTCAGTACGGAGCCGACGAAGCTGCTGGCCAGGGCCACGACGTGGGCGCGGCGGGACACGCGGAACGCGCTGCGTCTGCGCTGGGCGACGGCTCGACTGAGGGCTACCGCCGTGCTCAGCAGGGTGACCACCGAGCACAGGCCGAATATCGGGCCGTCCACGTCAGCGTCCTTCCAAGTAATCCGCTGCCCGCTCAGCGGCGTCGTGCAGGCTTCGACGGCGTGGACGGCCCTCGCGGGGCTGGTCGACGCCAGGGGGAGGTGGGGGGATCGTCGGGACGTCCTCGGACAGTCCTTTGTGACGACGGAGCTCCCGGAGCCTTGAACTGATTTCAAGAATGTCCTGCACTTCAAGATCCTGCATTAAACGCAAGACCTCGCGCGCCTCGGGTCTCGACGCGAACACGGACAGCGCGGTCAGGTCGTCCCATTCGGTGCCCGGCAGCAGGAAGGCTGCCGGCGCGTCGAGGGCGTGGGCGACTGCTTCGAGGGTGGCTGCTGTGGGGTTGCAACTCGACCCGTTGAACAGGCTGTTGACCTGGCCGTGAGAGACAGAAGCGCCCGAACCTCCTTGGGTGGCACGGGAGATGTCCCGTGCACTGGGCGTGTAGCCGTCGGAGTCGCGACGCAGCCTCAGCAAAGAGATGAGCTTCGCCTGAAGACTCAAGGGTCGCTCGGTGCCGTGGGTGTTCGCCATGTCCGTCATCTCTGGCCGTGTCGTATGCTCCGGCGAAGTGACCGGCCGGTAGCACCAGCAAACATAACACTACATCGCAGGTCGCAGGGGTTATAGGGTTTGTCGCACAGTTTCTCGGCGGAGCGTCGGCCGGTGAGCGGGCGTCGGTCGTACTCCCGTGTGCCCGCTGTCGGCGGGTGCTCCGAGGATTCGCATCAGGGCGGGCGGAGCGGCGCGCACGCCGTGCACGGGAGGAGCCGCATATCCATGTCCGAGGTAGACGAACGCCGGATAGCTGAGATCGCGAAGGGGGCTCCGCGGGTGCTGAGACAGGCGTCGAGTCAGGCGGCGCAGGGTGAGGTTCGGAAAGTAGTCGAGGTCATGGCGCTCCTTGGGGGCAGGGAATGGGGTGGAGGTGGCGCCGAGGGTGAGCCCTGACGCCCGTGAGGGCTCGCGCCCTTGGCTTTGAGATAGGTGACATTCTTGATGAGCTGTTGTACGTTCTAGTCCGCCGGGTGGGTACAGCAGCCGCAGGAGCCCACACGGCAGCGCCGCGCATGCGGCGTCCTTCCCTGCTCCTCGCCGGGTGGCCGACCCCCCGCGCCCCGCCCGGCGAGGAGTCGGCCGCCCGGTGCGGCCGTCGGGGTGTGTGACGGGAGCAAGCCCGCCGCGACCGCTCGGTCGTGGCGGGCTCTCTCGTATCCGCACTCGCGCGAGATGGAATTCAAAAGAGCGGAATTCCCCTTTCCGAATTCCTTTGAATAAAAAGAGTTCTGAACTTGCTTTGGCGGTATTCGCCATTAAGATATAAGTGTAAGAACAAAGGGAAACACTTCAAACGGAATTCACGGAAGGCGCGGGAAAATGGCTGACAACAACAAGGTCGCTTTCATCAGCATCAAGCTCGGCGAGATCGCCCCCAACCCCGACCAGCCTCGCAAGTTCTTCTCTCCGGAGGCGCTGGACGAGCTGACCGGGAGCATCAAGGAGAATGGCCTCCTTCAGCCGGTGGTCGTCCGGCCGGTCGAGGGCGCGAAGGTCCCCTACATGCTGATCGCGGGCGAGCGGCGCTGGCGGGCCTGCCAGGCGGCCGGCCTGGAGGTCATCCCCGCGAAGGTCATCGAGGGCGCCACCGAGGAAGAGGCCTACGTCCTCAGCATCGCGGAGAACGTCAACCGCTCGGACATGACGATCATGGAGGAGGCCGGAGCATACGCCGACCTCAAGGCGGCTGGCTGGACGCCCGCAAAGATCGCCAAGCAGTTCGGCAAGACCGAAACCCACATCACCTGGAGGCTCGGCCTGCTCACCCTGCGCCCCGAGGTGGCCGAAATGGTCGACAAGGGCTTGATCAAGAACAACCTCGCCTGGCACATCGCCCAGCTCAACCCGGCCAACCAGATGGTGGCCGCCTCCCGCTACGTGCGCGGCGACTTCGACTCCGAGGCCGAGGCGCAGCACTTCGCCAACGGCCTCAAGCTGATGGAGAAGCAGACCTCCCTGACCGGCGAGGAGCCGCCCACCGCGGAGGAGGAGGCCAAGCGTAAGGCGGCCAAGTCCAAGGCCAAGGATGGCCTCGGCAAGGCGGAAGAGGTCCTGATCCCGCTGCTGGAGGAGCTGGCCGAGAAGAAGCCGGAGGACCTGGCCGTCATCCTTGGGGACGACCTCGCCCGCCACCTGCGGGTCGTCGGCCGCCTGTACGCCAAGGTCCAGATGGTGCGCAACCTGCTGAGCAAGGCCCAGGGTGTCCAGCGCGCAATGACCGAGGAGTTCAACAAGGCGGCGGCCCAGGTTCAGCAGGAGGCGGCGGCTGCGAAGAAGGGTGAGGAGGGCAAGGTCGAGGCCGAGAAGCCGGAGGTCAAGGCGGCGGCCAAGCCGCAGCCCCCGGCGAAGAAGGCGGCGGCCAGGCCCTCCGCGAAGCCTGCGGCAAAGACGGCGGCGAGCGCCAAGCCTGCGGCACGCCGGGCGCCCGCGAAGAAGGCCACCGAAGCGGCGAAGTAGAGCAGGTGGGGCGCGGCTGAGCCCGCGCCCCAACTCTCCTCAGAGGGGCGTAGGGATGGGTGCAGCCGAACCCCCGGCTGCGCCCACTTTCATTCGAATTCCCTTCCATATTCCATGTTCACGGAATTGTAAATGTCATAAGATATAAGCACGGAAAGGGAAATTCCCTCCGGGATTGGGGATCTGGAAATGACGGAAAGCGGGAAACTCTCTGTTGGCTTCCATCAGGTCAAGTCGGAGTACGTGGACTGGGGGTCCAAGTCGGCCCACCCTGCGATCCGTCAGATCACAGACCACCTCTCCTCCCTCATGGCGGAGGCGCGCGATCTGGTACCTGGGCCTGCGTCGGAAGTGATCGAGGATGTCGAGGAGACCACGGCGTCCGCGTACGCCAACGAGACCAACCGCGTCATCCGGTTCACGGCCAACTGTGCAGAAGGCCCGGTGGAGTTCGACCTCGTCGTTCAACTGGCAGTTCGCACCCCCTTCGTCTACGCGCAGGAGTAAGAGACTGGCCCCGGGCCCGCGGGGGCTCTCCCTGCGGGCCCGGCGCCCTCCGGACCCCCGCTCACAGGCAGGGGCGGGGCCGGCAAGCCCCCGGCCACCGGCACCACGCCCACGGCCGGGGTGATCAGCAGTAAGGAAGGAAGCAAGCGTGCTCACCCTGTTCACCAACCGGTTCCAGGCGTTCCAACCCCCGCAAGGGGTACCGGTGCGCATCACCCTCGGCGGCGTCCGGTTCAAGCTCCCCTACTCCCTCACCCATGCGGTGCGGGAGCTCGCGCCGCGTCGGGACTACCTCAACGCGTCCGAGCCCGAGTTCACGAAGGCATACCGTGGGGACCTCGACCAGCTCGGCCCTGAGCGGATCGCGGCGCGGCTCCGGCAGATCGCGGAGGCTGAGGGCGACCACCGCCTGGTGCTCCTCTGCTTCGAGGACTTGGCCAAGCCCGGCCTGTGGTGCCACCGAAGGACGTTCGCGGCATGGTGGAAGGACCGCGCCGGGGATGAGGTGCGCGAGCTGTCTCCCATGGGGGACGACCACTACCAGCAGGGAACCTTGATGTGAGCGGCGGAACCGCTCTTTCAGGATAGGTGACATGATTCCAAGGGGCTGCGTGCTCCTTGTGTAGGTTCCAGCGCAGCGCCCGGTCCGGCACCCGCCGAGGCCGGGCGTTGTCGTTCGTTGGGAGGCGAAGATGTTCCAGGGCACCATCCCGGGTCCCATGCGCTCGATCGTGCGCGAGACCGCCAGCCTGTGGCCGAGCGGCCCGGTGTACGTACCGTGCTGCGGGAACTTCACCATCGAACGGTCACTGGCTGGCATGGGGTTCGGCCCTCACTCCTCCGACGTGTCCATCTACACCAGCGCGGTCGGTCGTTGGCTCACCCGGCAACCGGTCGGCATCCAGCTCCGCGAAGAGAGCGCAGACGAACTCGGCTGGCTCGCGGACTCCTTGGACGACGGCGTTGGCACCGTGGCCACGCTCATGCTCGGCACGCGGTTCCTCGCCAGCGTCGGGCGCGAAGGGTTGTGGCACGAGCGGGTGGTGCGCTCCTACCGCGAGCAGTGGAAGGCCAAGCACGCGGAGACCGTGGATCGGCTGTCCGGCTCTGACGTCGATCTGGCCTCGTACGAGGTGGAGGACGTGCGCTCCTGGCTCCAGAAGGTCCCCGGCGACGCTCCCGTGTGCTCCTTCCCTCCCTTCTACGGCGGCGGCTACGAGAAGCTGTACGAGCCGCTAGAAGCCCACTTCACCTGGGACGCGCCCCACTACGAGCCGCTGTCGGACGACGACGTGGTCAGCGTGCTCGGCGCGATCACGGACCGGCCGTACTGGCTGACGGCCTCCAACCACAGCGTGCCCGAGCTGCGCCCGTACCTGCGCGGCGTGATCAAGGCGACGCCGCGCGCCGCTCCCTTCTACGTGTACGCCAGTGAGGCGCGCACGAGGATCGTCGGCCCGCGCCAGCCGATCGACCCGGTGAAGATCCCGCGCCTGCGCGAGGGCGAGGAACTGGTCGGCCCGCTCTCGCTCTCGCTGCTCAAGCCCGGCCAGTTCAACGCGCTGCGCTCCCGGTACCTCAACCCCAGGATCGCTCCGGGCGCGGCGAACCTGGCGGTCGCGGTGAGGGACGGCGGCGGGCGGGTGCTGGGCGTGTTCGCGATGGCCCCGAGCACGTTCACCCCGGACGAGGCGTACGTGCTCTCGGACTTCGCGGTTGCGCCGACCGACTACCCGAGGTTGTCGAAGCTGATCGTGATGGCGGCAATGAGCGCCGAGACGCAGTTGCTGTGCCAGCGGGCGTTCTCACGGCGCATTCGGCGGGTGGCGACGACGGCGTTCAGCAACAACCCGGTGTCGATGAAGTACCGCGGGCTGCTGCGGCTGAACAAGCGCAGCCCGTCGAACGAGGACGGCTGGAAGTACCAGCTCCAGTACCAGGGGGCGATCGGCCAGCACTCGTTGGCCGAGGCCCTTCAGGTGTGGGCGAAGCGGTGGGGCGCCCCGACGACGAAGACGGGAGTCTGATCATGGAGACCGAGTCCACTCGCCTTGCCCCGCCGCAGATGGTGCAGGGCGACCCGCGCACGCTGACGCTCCTCGACGTCAACGCGAGGTTCCTGCCACACGAGCAGTTTCGGCAGCTCGTGGCGAACATCGAGCGGGACGGGCATCTGACCTCGACGCCGCTGGTGTGGAACGACCGGGACACGGGGCGGCTGGTCGTTCTCTCCGGGAACCACCGCACGCTCGCCGCGATCGAGGCCGGCCTGCCGCAGATCTGGTGGATGCAGATAGACGAGCCGCTGGCTCGCCAGCGGCAGATCGCGCTTCAGCTCTCGCACAACGCGATTGCGGGTCAGGACGATCCGGCGATCCTGAAGGAGCTGTACGACGAGCTGGAGTCGGTGGAGTGGCGGCAGTACACGGGCCTGGACGACAAGACCCTTGACCTGCTGGAGAAAGTGGACGTCGCCTCCCTCGGGGAAGCGAACCTGGACTTCGCCAGCGTCCAGTTCATGTTCCTGCCTGCCGAGTTGGAGCGCGCCGAGACGGCGTTCGATGCGGCCCGCTCCACGGCGACGGCGGATCAGCGGTGGGCGGCTGGGTTGGAGCAGTACGAGCCGGTGCTCGATGCGCTGGAGTCCTCCCGGGCCGCGTACAAGATCGGCAACTCCGCTACGGCGCTCGGCGTGATCCTCGCCGTGTTCGAGCGGCACCTGGGAGAGCTGGCCGAGGGCTGGTTCGACGCAGCCACCGGGGAGCCGACGCGGGCGGGGACGGCGCCGCTGGAGACGGTATTCGGCGTGCGGGACCTGCCGGTAGAGACCGCGGCCGTCGTACGGACTGCCATCGATCGGATGGTGCAGGACGGCACTGTGCCCGCTGACGAGCCGTGGAGGGCGCTGGAAGCCCTGGCCGCCCAGAACAACTAGAAGGCCGTCGGCCAGGAGGTGACCGGTGGCCGAGGACACCGTGGAGTCCTGGGAGCGGCAGAGCGGGGAGTCGGTCCAGGCGTTCGAGGCGTTCGCCGTGTACCGCGATCTCGGCTCAGCACGGAGTCTGACAAAGGCGGCACGCGAGTTGCATAAATCCCGCACGCTGCTGGGCCGTTGGTCGCGCCAGTTCGCATGGGTGATGCGGGCTGTGGCCTACGACCGGGAGCAGGACCGTCTGTTCCTCGCGGAACAGATGCAGGCGCGACGCGATATCGCCCGCCGGCACGCGAAGTTGGCTCAGGCCGTACAGAGCAAGGCCGTCGCGCGGCTCCAGATGCTCGACCCGCGGGAGCTGTCGCCCTCGGAACTGCTGCGCTACGTCCAGGTCGCGGCGGAGATCGAGCGTCGGGCCGTGGGCGAGGCACCGGCGGTCGGGACGGTCGAGGGCCGGGACCAGGGCGCGGACGTGGCCGCGCTGTCGGACGAGGACCGCCGGGCGCGGATGGATCAGCTCCGTCGTGAGCTGGAGCACCGGTTGTCGGAGGGCGCACAGTGAGCCGGGGCCGGGCCAAGCGGCGCCAGATCGAGGGGTTTGCCGACCCCTCGGTCATGACCGACGAGCAGCTGAGGGCCGAGGTCGCGGCGCTGGTGCGGGCCGATGAGCTGTCGGCGCGGCGGTGGGCGTGTGAGGTCCCCGATTGCGATGGGCTGCCCCATGCGGGGTGGCTGCATCACCACGCCCGAGCGGCGCAGCGTCGGCCACTGTGGCTGTGGACGGTGTGGATGCTGCTCACCGGCCGTGGCTGGGGCAAGTCACGGACGGCGGCGGAGGCAGTGCGGGAGTGGGCGCAGACGCCGGGCTTGCAGATCGCGGTGGTGGCGCGAAACGCGACGCTGGTGCGCGACATCTGCTTCGAGTCCCCGAAGTCGGGGCTGCTGTCGGTGTTCCCGCCGCAGGAGGTAGCGAAGTACAACTCGTCGCTGGGCGAGACGACGCTCAGGCTGACGAACGGGACGACCATCAGGGGGTTCGGCGCGGAGACGCCGGACAACCTGCGTGGCTGGGCGTTCGACAAGGCCTGGCTGGACGAGTACGCGGCCTGGAACCGGATCACGGCCCAGGCGGTGTACGACATGCTGTGGTTCTGCTTGCGGGAGGCGGACACCCCGCAGGTTGTCATCTCTACGACGCCGAAGCCGCTCCCCCACGTCAAGCGGCTGGTCGAGCGCGGCCGTTCGCAGGAAGAGGCGCACCGGAAGGGCGGGGCCCCGCCGCGGGTGGTGCTGACCCGCGGGCACATGCGGGAGAACGACGCGAACCTGTCGGCGGCGGCGCGTGAGGAGTTGGAGGAGGAATACGCCGGCACCCGGCTGGGGCGGCAGGAGCTGTCGGGCGAGCTACTCGAGGACGTAGAGGGCGCGCTCTGGAAGGGCTGGATGCTGGAAGTCGAGGGCTTCCGGTCCCGGCCCGAGCATCTGCCGGACCTTCAGCGGGCCGTGGTGGCCGTGGACCCGGCGACCAAGAGCCATGAGGACGCGGACATGACGGCATTTACGGTGGCGGGGCGCGGGTTCCCGGTGGACACGATGTTCGGGGACGACCGTCCCCGCGGGTATCTGCTGCACTGCGAGCAGGACCGGTACACGCCGACGCAGGCGATGAAGCGGGCCGCGACGCTGTATCACGAGCACCGTGCGGACTGCGTGGTCATCGAGGCGAACAACGGCGGTGACTACCTGCCTGCGCTGCTGGAGCAGGTGGACCCGACGGTGAATTGGCGGATCGTTCATGCCACGCGGGGGAAGCGGGCGCGGGCGGCTCCGGCGGCTCAGTTGTACGAGCAGGCTCGGGTGTCGCACGTTGGTCCGGCTCGGCGGTTCGCGCCGTTGGAGGAGCAGATGACGACGTTCGTGGGTCAGGGCGAGACGGAGGACTCCCCGGACTTGCTCGACAGCGCGGTATGGGCACTGTGGGATCTGTTCCTCGACCCGACGATGCCGCCTCCGCGTGGGGGCGATGATCAGCGACTGAGCGGCCGAAGGTAGCTGGCGGGGACTCACTCTCTGGGGTGGCCGAAGATCGCGCGTAGGACATGCAACGAACGTTGCCTGATGTCTGGGTCGGGGTGAGCGATGGCCAAGGTGATGACCACCGAGAGGGTGGAACCGAGGACGGCGAGTGCCGGTGCGAAGTCCATGCGAGGACGGTAGAAGCGGCGGCTGTGGCGCGAGAACCAGTTCGGGTGTCGCGGATGGTGCGCAACACCCGCGCCACAGGTTGTCGGTTGTCCGGGGGCCGTACGAGCTTGCTACCCCGTTCGGCGCGCTCGCGTTGGCGGGCGGGTTACTGATGGGCGGTACGGCCCCGGGGGAGCAGGATGTCACAGCGGGACGTCGGGTCCTCGGGGCGTCGACGTGAGCCAGATGCCGATATACGTGCCATATCTGGCTAATGGGGTGAGAGGCGTGCAGGCTCCGGCGTCAGCCGTGACGTGTCCAGCGGTGCCGTGCAGCGAGCGGGACCGGCGACGGCGCTTAGGCTGTGGCGATGGCGCGGGGCCGACCTTCCTGGAGTGGATGTGGGCCTGCGCCAATTCGTGATCGATGCGTGGTCGTGGCTGAACTACAAGCCCGTGATGGCCGAAGCCGGACGTCCGAGCAGCCGCGCCTTCCCAGAGCTGGCCAAGACATGGGTGCCGCCGTACGAGTTTCGGCGGCTGGCCGCATACAAGGTGCTGGCGTCGTACGACAACAACCAGGCTGGACAGCTCGCGGCGACCGGGGGCGACGCGACCGCGTTGGAGCGTCGGGAGCTGGGCGATGCCGCGAACCTTGTGGACACCGCTCTCGGCTACCTCCTCGGCTCGGAACAGAAGGTCGCGGTCGAAGGTGCGGAGCACGCCGACGAGGCGACGCCGACACCGGGGGCGGCGGAGGCCGCCGCAGTGCAGGACCGACTGCGGAAGTGGGCGGACAAGGAGCTGCTGACGTTCCGGGTGCAGCAGGCGGAGCGTACGGCGGTGCTGCTCGGGGACAGCGTGTTGGCGTTGGCGTGGAATCCGGAGAAGCAGCGGCCGACGCTTCGGGCCTACGATCCGGGGTTCTTCTTCCCGCAGTGGGACGACGAGGACGACGACTTTCCGCGCAGGGTGCATCTGGCGTGGGAGTTGCCGGCGGACGACGACGCGGGGTTGAAGGCGCGGGTGCGTCGGGTGACGTACGAACTCGGGCCGATCGGCGAGGGTGGCGACGACGATGCGGATGGCGTAGGTGCGTCGGGTCGCACGTATCCGTGGGAGCCGGGCCGGACATCGAATGTGACGTGCTACCTCACCGATGCGGAGTGGCTGCTTGATGACCTGAAGAACGGGGAGACGCTGGACCGTCTGCCGATGGGCAAGGCGAGCTTCCGAGTGCGGTCGGACGGCACGGAGTTGAACCGGCTGGACTTGATGATCGACTTCGTTCCGGTGGTGCACATCGCGAACACGATCCCGAACGGCGGGGAGCACTGGGGGCGTTCGGTGCTCGCGCGGGTTCTGCAGGCGCTCGACGAGCTCGCGGCGACGGACTCGGACAGCTCGGCGGCGTCGGCGACGACAGGCACGCCGATCATCGGACTCGCCGGTGCCCGGCTGCCGGTGGATCGGGCGACGGGCAGGCCACAGGAGCTTGAGGTGAAGGCCGGGGCCGTGTGGCAGCTTGGTGAAACGGGGCGGATGGATGCGCTGGACACGTCGCCTCAGCTGGCTGAGCTGCGGGCGCGGGTGGATCACCTGCTGGAGCGGATCGCGGCGAACTCGCGGGTGACGGCGGCCGGGCTCGGCACCTTGGACGCCACGGAAGTGCCGTCGGGGTACGCGCTGAAGCTGGCGCTGGGGCCGCTGGACGCGCTGATCGGCATGATGCGGCTCGCCCGCGAGCACAAGTACAGGTTGCTGTTCAAGATGGTGCAGCGGCTGTACCAGGCCGGGCGGGCTGAAGGCTGGACGGTCGGGGAGACGCTGCCGTCGCGGCTGGCTTGGGCGCCGCACACACCCACGGACAGGAGTGCGGTACTGGAGGAGGTGGTCAAGGCGTACGGGGCCGGGGTGCTGTCGCTGGAGACGGCCGTGTCGATGCTGCTGGAGGCTGGGTACCCGATCAAGGATGCCTCGCAGGAGGTAGAGCGGATCAGAGCGAAGGTGGAGCAGGAAGCCGCAGCGAGGGTGGCGGAAGTCGCTGTGAGGCGGGGTGCACAGGTTCCAGAGGACGGGGACGGCCAACAGGCTGATGGTCCGAGGGCCACACAGGTGTTGTCGACTGGGGCTACACGTTGATCGTCCGATCTGCTTCAGATCCCTCGGTGTTCGATTGCCAGGTGGGCCGGACTACCGCTGTGATGGTTTCGACTGGTGCTGCGAGAGGGGTATTCCGTGCTGACGGTTCGCACGCTTCGGGTAGCTAAGGACGAGGCCCGGCGGGCCGTGGAGCCTTTAGCAGCACCGGGGGCGTTCGTCAGGCCGGAGGATCCACCGGACCGGCTGGCGAACACGATGTGGGTGGGTGCGGCCGAGGCATTGGGGTGCCTGGGACTCAAGGCAGGCACAGAGGCAAAGACCGGGGCCCTGGCCGCGGCGATAGCAGGGCAACACACCATCAGTGGGGCGCGGGTTCGTGGGGACGGTGCGGCGTTCGACCTGACGTTTCTGGTGCCGCCATCGGTGTCCTGGGTCTGGGCCCAGCGCAGGGCGGATCTGCGCGTCAGGGTGGAGAAGACAGTCGTTGACGCCGCCTACCACTGCCTTCAGTACCTGATCCGGAAACTTCGGGGCGACAGCGTCGCGACAGTCCCCGGGTTTGCCGCTGCCGTGGCGCTCCACGCGGTCGGGCAGCCACAGCATCAGGCGCCGCCACCGCCGTTGCTGCATGTGCATAGCTATCTGGTAGGTGTCCTTGACGAGTTCGGAGAACTGCGCGGCCCGCGTCGGTCGTCACTGTTCGAGGACGATGTGGTCCTGGCGAGTGGTGCCTTTGGCCGGGCGAAGCTGGCCGAGGACCTGCGTGGGCTCGGGTTCGGCACCGAGGTGGTCAGTGGCCGTGACGGCCGCCTCTCCTTCGAGATCTCTGGCGTGCCCGAAGGGCTGCTGCGGGTGGGGGAGTCGGCGGACAAGGGCTGTGCGGGTTTGGGGCAGGAGACCGACCTTGAGCCGTGGGAGCCCGTTCCGCCGGAGCCAGACCCGTGGGAGCCAGATCCCTGGGAAACCGATCCATGGGAGAGCCCGTGGCGCAACGGCTGACGACGCATTTGGTGGGCGTCAGCCTCTGGTGCCCCAGTACTACGGAGCCTGATCGTCCTCCCTTCGAGCGGCCTGCCGAGTTCCTGACCGGAGTTGCACGCTAGGAGCCCGCCCGCCATCACTCCAGGTGTAGGACCTGCGTATAGGCAGGTTGTGGATGGATGCTCGATTGTCGGCGGCGATGGCTACACTGATCGTCAGCGCGGGGGCGCGCTCTGGAGGAATTGCATGGTCCGGCCCCTGCCGCCTCGCCGTCCTATCGGCTTCCGCCGTGATGGGCGGCCGATCTATCCGATTCTCGGTGCCTCTTCTGAGGACGAGACGAACGATCAGCTGGACGAGGGCGCCGACACGGGCGGCTCGGATCAGCAGGTCACTGTGACCCAGGAGCGTCTGGGGAAGTTGCTCACCCGGGAGAAGGCCCAGGGTGAACGGGCCGCGATCAAGCGCCTGTTGTCCTCACTTGGGTTCGACACCCCGAAAGCTCTGTCCGAGTTCGTGTCCACGCAGCGGGAGGCCGAGCAGGCCGCGCTGTCGGAGGTGGAACGCCGCGAACAGGCAGCGCAGGAACGGGAGTTGCAGGCCGCACGCCGGGAGGAGCTGGCCGCTGAGAGAGAACGGGCCGCGCTTCGCCGGGCCGCTCTGATGGCGCTCGGCGCGGAGGGCGACGACCTGGTAGACGCGGAGCGTCTGCTGGCCGTGGAAGATGAGGACGCCGACGAGGCCCAGGTCCAGGCCGCCGCCGAACAGCTCCGCACGCGGCGTCCCGAGCTGTTCGGAGAGGTGCGCACACCGGTGCCGGCCGCCCCCGCGGGCGCACCGGCCGGGCGCGGCCCGACCCGCACGACCCCGGTGTCCAAGCCCGGTTCGGCGGGGCTGGAGATGGCCAAGCGCCGTGGTTTGATCCCCGAGTTCAGCGACACCGCCGCCCGGTAGTACCGGGCCCAGCCCTTTGGGGGACCACGCCCCCTGAACTTCGTGGACGACATCGCCTCCGTGGCGGTGTGCGGATTCTGACCGCAGCGTCCATGGAGACACGCACATGACCATCCAGCCCGTCTCGAAGTCCGAGTACACGACCGCCAACCGCGAGTGGCTGGCGTCCCTGCACGGCACCGATTCCGTCGACACGATCACCCTCGATCTGAACCTGTTCTGCGAGGGCACCCACTACGTGTGCGGCGACGGCTGCGACCCGTACGGCCGGGTGCTGTCCGGTGTCCCGGTGGGCAGGGTCGCGGAGTCCGGTCTGTACGGCCCGTACGATCCGGAGGCGCACTGCGGCCGTCAGATCCTTCGCGGCTTCGTGATCGCGGAGGCCCCGTTCGCGCCGGGCCAGACCCGTGTTCCGGCCGCCCTGCTGTGGCACGGCGCGGTGAAGGCGTCGAAGGTGCCCGGCGGGATCGACGTGTCCCAGCTCGTGTGGCACCCGCGTGCCGCGCAGATCCGCTTCGTCTGAGCGGGGGCTTGAGCTGTGACGATTCAGGACCTGCTCAAGGACGTCTCGGTCATGGACCTGACGGCGTTCGCCAGGGCCATCCCGTCCCCGAAAGACTTCCTCCTCACCCAGACGATCTTCCCGACCGTGGAGATGCGGGAGGTGAAGTGGCGCACCCGTGACTCCGGCCGGTACGTCAACGTCGCCAAGTACCGGGCGTTCAACGCCAGTGTTCCGTTCGCGACCCGTGAGGCCTGGCAGACCTCCCGCGAGGGCGCACTGCCCGCGTTGGGGCAGAAGCTCGTTGTCTCCGAGCAGGAGCAGATCCTGCTGGAGGCGTCGCATGGCTCGGATCAGGACCGGCTGATCGAGCTGCTGTACGACGACGTGGAGCGCCACGTCGAGGCCATCCGGTCCCGGCTGGAGCTCGCCGCCGGCGACGTGCTCAGCGACGGCCGGTTCACGCTGGAGCAGGAGAACGGGCTGACGCTGGAGGTGGACTGGAACGTCCCCGCCGCGAACATGCCGGTCGCCCGGATTCCGTGGTCGGACCCGGCCTCCGACCCGATCGCGGACGAGCTGCGGTGGATACAGCAGCTCGACGACATCGGCGCCCCGGAGCCAGAGATGGTGATCACCTCCCGAAAGGCGTTCAGCTACCTGGCGGCGAACAATGCCTACCGGGCGGCGTACTACGGGTCCGTGAGCCCGTCGACCACGCCGACGGCGACGCTCACCCCGCAGCAGATCAACGTGGTGCGCGGCAACTATTCGCTGCCGCCGATCCAGTTCTACAAGGCCCAGGTGCGAGTCGACGGCAAGCCGCGCAAGGTGCTGCCCGAGGACCTGTGGATTCTGGTGCCACCGGAGCGGGAGAAGTGGGCGCAGACCCTGTACGGGGTGACGGCGGAGGCCCTGGTGCTGTCGCGGGGGACGAACCCGGAGATCATCCGGGAGGACGCCCCTGGCCTGATCATCACCCGAGGTGTCCAGGATGACCCCGTGCAGATCTGGACCAAGGGCGCCGCGGTCGGGATGCCGGTCATGCACACCCCGGACGCACACATCGTGGCGAAGGTCCTGTGATGGCGGGCCGCGGGCGGCTGAAGGCTGCGGTGTACGTACAGGACCCGACCACGAGGGAGGAACTCGTCCTGCTGCCGGGCGACTGCCCCGAACCGGAGGTGGCCGCCCTGATCACCAATCCGGACGCGTGGGACGTCCCGCCGGACGACTGTGAGGAGCCGGACGAGGCGGTCTCGGTGGAGAAGCCAGAGCCGACCGAGAACAAGGACGACGGCCAGGAGGACGACGCCGGCGCGAACGGGACGAAGAAGCCGCAGACCCGGCGCTCCCGCTCGTCCGGGTCGTAGGATGACGCTCGTACGGCTCGTCACCAGCATCCCCCGTCTGGTGACGGGCCGTACCTCGTTCGTTGGAGGGGCAGTCCCCTGTGGATGAGTTTCAGAGATCGTGGCTGCTGGCGCAGCTCGGCCCGGACACTGACCCGGCCGACTTGGAGCGCCGGTACTTCCGGCTGCGGTCGGTGCGTGCCGTCGCCCTCGAGGTGTTGGGCGAGCGCCGGGCCAAGCTCCTCGCGGACCCGTTGAAGGTCACCGTCGACGGCGTGGTGACGATGGACCTCCAGGAGAACCTGCGCGGCATCGAGCGGCAGATCGAGCAGGTCCGTCAGACGCCCGCCCCGGATGATCCCAGCGATGAGGATGAGGCCGCAGAAGCAGTCATGGAGGTGACGTGGCTGTCATCCACGCACCGCTACAGGTAGACGGACACGTGGCTCCGCGAAATACAGCGACGCTTCGTCCATGCTGCTACGCGGCTTCAATCGAATCGAAGGTCATCGACATACTGTGAGCTATTCGGCCACGACTGAAGCGAGTCGTTTGGGGCCGACCCACCTGTCCAGACGCCACGGGTCATGTTGCTCGCAGTACACGGCGACGTTTACCGGAGTCAGGGCTCCTCGCGCGTTCCTGGGCCCGGCGAAGAGCTCGGTCTCCTCGATTCGCAGGGTGCAGCCCTCGGGGGCCTCACAGCGCCTGCGTGTAGCTACGGTGCGGAGTATCCACAGCGGTTGCGGCTGGGTGACCGGTCCCAATGCCGGATGCTCAAATATCCCTACAGACCACGGGATGACATCGTAGATATTCGTGTAGCGGTTCTTCACCGAATTGCACCAGCCGCAAGCAAGACGGAGATTGCCAACTCCTGTCTCACCGCCTTCCGCAACCGGCACCACGTGGTCAACCTCGATACACAGCTGGGCCGAGCGCACTCCTCGGGGGCGCGTGAAGTCGACGAGCAACGGTTCTGGCGGGCTGCTCTTGGCTATGCCGAGGAACCTATCCCGAGCTTCCCCTCCGAACTCAAATCCGCATAGGTAACAGCGTGGTGCTGGCTGACCGAGAGCCCAGAGTTCTTCCCGTAGGGCCGCGCCAATTGCCGATCTCTTCCTGCTGCGCCGGGCAGACACGAGTTGCCATGCAAAACGTGTCAGAATCCGCGCGTACTCTTTGCGCTCGTCCATGGGGACTTGCGGGCTCACTGCGTTGACGTGGGCAAGTATGGGGACGTGCAAGTGGCCGATGGTTAGGGCAGGGTCCAGCTCAAACGGTGCTAGGTCTACCAGACTTTCGATAAACCAGCGCCCCCACACGGTGGACAGATCACCGCGCAGCAGCCATCCATGATTTCCTGCGATGACATCTGGCACTGTGTACTTGGCGAGGGATTTGAGTGCCTCGTCCGACCAGTTGTTGTCCAGGGCGTTCTTTATTTCGGCGAAGAACTCGCCGACTTCCTGGGGCTGCATCACGCCCCAGCAACCGGGTTGAACAGCCCTTCCTTGGGAAGCGATTCAGGATTCTTCCGGTAGCTGTGCCATAGGCTGGCCCACCTCCGTCGGACAGCGGGAGTGTCCTTCTTTTCGACCTTCCAGTTGCGGTTGAAGTACGCGAGGTTCACACCCTCAAGCCAAGACTCCATCGTGGCGTCGACGTCGTCAACGCTGTTCAGGGTCCTCTTCTGGAGGCGCAGAAACTCGAAGTAGTCCGCCGCAAGGATGGTCAGACTGATCTTGTTGAAGAGGTTGCTGTTCGTCGTGCCCCAGGCGTTTGACGCCTCGGGGTCGTCGGCACCGAACTTCTCCTTGATGATCGTGTAGAAGCGGATGAAAATGGCCCTCCATGGGCCATCCGGACGCGCCCACTCCGCCAGCTTCTCGTCGTGCGTTTCGAAGGCGGCGACGAGTGCGCTCTCATCCAGGTGGTACTTGCTCCACGCGCGTGCCCAGTCGGTTGGCTCGCTGTACAGCTTTCCGCCGGAGAGCTCTCGGAAGATACCGACCAGGCCCTTGAGAACCGGCCACTGGAGGGCAGTCGACCTGTCGCCAGCAGGTCCCGTTATGCCGGTCTGGACGCAGTTCTTGAACGGGCTGTCGTCGGCGCGCGTGAGGTAGGCGATCGCCTGCGAGTCGTCCAACTTGATGCCGGCGTCCTTGAGTCTTTGCGCGACAGGATCCAGCTCCTCCTTGCTCAAGCTGGTGGACACGATGGTGCCGAGGAGCGCCTTGCCCATGGGCGTGGCCTTCTGGTTCACGACCACGAACTGGAAGACGTGCTCACTCGGGTTGGGGTCCATGAGGAGCGACACAGGAAGGCGCCGCGCGTGCTTCGCGATGAACTCGGCTTTGGCCTGTGCAGGGTCCGTACCCTCTTCGGCGGCTTCGAGTAGGAAGGCTTCGCCATCGCCTCCCTCGGCCCGGCTCTCCGCAGCCAGCACCGCGCCTTTGAGGCGGTGCTGGCCGTCCACGAGCATGATCGGCTTGAGGTAGCTGATCATCGCTGCGCGGTCGAAGCCAAGAATGCGTTCGGGCTTCTTGTCGGGGTCAAGGGCTTCCAAGACCCGGACGCGCCCCTTGAGCTCGGTGTAGAAGTCGATCAGGTGGGTCTCATCGGTGAGCAGGACGCTTGCAGCGTCGTCGCCGCTCCCGTTGGCGTTCTCTTCGACGCTGTCGTCGTCATCGTCGTCTTCTTCGACCAAGTCGTCGATGCCGTGCTCCTTGCGGCCCCGCTCCATGATCGACGACAGACGCTCCTGGTCGAGGGGGGCTTCCTTGAGCTCTGGAACACGCGCTTCGAGCCGTTCAACGACCCGTGACATCAATGCCAGCAGCGAGGACTCGCTGAAGTCCGGGCTCACGATCTCCAGGGTGCCGAAGTCTGCGTGCCCGTCCAACGGTGTGAACTTCACCGAAGTCTCCCCCTGCGGGGCGGCAAGGAGCGGGTTCTGCACGATGTTGCGTTCATCGTGGTAGAAGCTGGAAAGCTCCTTGATGCGGGTCTTGTTCTCCTGGCGCTGGAACCCGATCGTCTCCTCGTCTTCCAGCCGACTCCGCTGAGGAACGCCGACCCACTGATCGATCTCGGTTGCCGGTGCGGCGAAGAAGACCAGCGGCTTGCCGGACGGCGTCTGCTGCGTGATGTGCGCCGGGTACGTATAGGTGATCGTCTTCGCGTTCACGCAGAAGCCTCCACAACAACATGATCCAGGGTTCCCCTAACGCTACCCGGTCTACGTACGGCGGAGGTGCCCGTTCGGCTCGACACGAGTCCGAATCGCTGACCTGCGCTGACGTCAAACCATCCAGCAGGTGCGGGAGTTGGTGAGGGGATCCGTCTTCACCCTGTCCCCTAGGTGATGTGAGCCTTCCACTGCCGAGTGTCAGTGGTGAGGTCTACAGTTTCAACACCTGCTCATGCCGAAGTCGACCGAACGGCGACGACGGCCAAAGGGCGAGCGGGTCACAACTGAGTGGGTCCGGCATATAGCAGCCGGGCACCCGGGGAGGAGCATTGATGCTCCAGCAGGACGGCGTGCGCGTCGAGACGATGTGCCGTCTGTACACGAAGAACAAGGCAAGGCCGTGGGACGGCGAGTACCTCGACGTTCTCGACACCGCTCTGAACCTCGCACTTGGCCACAAGCGTGTGGCCGACGACCCTGACCTGTTGTGCCGGAACGTCATCCGGGACGCACGTCGCACGATCCGCCGCTCGGAGGCCAACGCCCGCCGCAGTGCTGCTTGCCGGCCACTGGCCGACGCTGCTCGCCGTCGCGCATCCACTGCTACGGCGGACGGGACGCCCGTCGTCGAGATGGTCACGTACGACACCCCCGAGGCGCGTGCACTTGTCACCGAAACCCTTCAGGAGCTGACGGCTTTCGCCAGGACGCTTGGACCTCATGGCCCCGGCTGTCTCCAGGGCATGCTCGATATGGCGACCGTCCCGGACTCCGCCAGGCAGACCAGCGTGTCTGTGGCCACGGTTGAGCGTGCCCGACGCGCCCTCCGTACCCACGCCCGGGCGCTGATCTGCGGCACCGCATGAAGGCGTCCGCCGACGTTCACGTTCGGATAGCTGAGCCGTACGAGGGCACTACCCGTGTTGCTCTCCGGCTCACGCGAAGCGTCGTGAACATGCAGATCCCGACCGGGACCATCGGGGCTTATCTCCTGATGGAGTACGACCAGGACGGTGCCCGCCCGCTGTACGTGGGACGGTCGGACACCTGCCTCCGCAGGAGGTTATGCCGTCATCCGCTCCGCGGACGTGCGACCCACTTTGTCGTGACCCCGGCCCGCAACTCCCACCAGGCCTACGCGATGGAGTCCTACTGGTACCACGAATACCAGGCCGCGGGCCGCGCGGTCCGGAACCAGATACACCCCGCCAGCCCCGCCGGAACGGGCCGCCGCTGCCCGTTCTGCCCCGAAGACGCCATCAAACGCGCTCTGAGTCGGGCGCTGCCTCAACCTCGCCACTCTGACACCAGGAGCACACCATGACCACCGCCGACATGGACATCATCCCGGTCGTCCTCTCCGGCCAGGCCCTTCTCAGCCTCCGCGAGTCCGGCCACAACTTCCCCTCTGCCGTCGGGGAAGTGATCGACAACAGCATCGAAGCCCGCGCGAACCACATCCAGATCATCACCGAAGAAGCGATGAAGAGCCGCAAGAAGACCCTCACGCAGGTCTCCTTCATCGATGACGGTGAGGGCATGGACGACGAGACGCTGCAGCACTACCTGCAGCTCGGCTTCTCCAAGCGGTTCATGTCCGAGAAGACCATCGGCAAGTTCGGCGTCGGCGCGAAGCTCGCAAGTCTCAGCGTCGGCATGCGCATCGACGCCTGGTCCCGCGTCGAAGGCAGCGAGCAGATCAAGCATGTGTTCTTCGACCTCGAAGAGGGCATCGAGGCCGAGAAGCGTGGCGACAAGGTCGGCATCTACCCTCCCGATGACGAGCCGCTGCCGGCTCACCTTGAGGTCTACTTCCCCGAGGGCTCGGGCACCTTGGTGATGTGGTCGAAGATCGACCGGGTCTCCGACGGCCATGGCCGGAGCACACCGGACCACATCCGCAACGAGATGAACAAGGAACTTGCCCGAATCTTCCGGGAGTTCCTCAGTGGTGGCATCCGTATCACCGTCGACCACACGGACTTGAAGCCCCACGACCCGACCTTCCTCCGCAAGGGCACCTGGGCCGACCAGGTGCTCACCGAGGAACTCGCACGCACCAGCGGCGAATCCCGCGCCGAGGCCCGGCACTTCCACGGCCAGGTCTTCTTCAACGAAGAGGTCAAGGTGCAGGGCACAGATCACAAGATCCGCGTCGTCATCGCTCTGGCACCGCCCGAGATCCTGCGCTTCAAGGGCGCTGGCGGCGACGCCTTCGCCAAGCGCCTGCGGATCCCGGACAACGAGGGTGCCATCAGCTTCATGCGGCTTGACCGCGAGATCAGCTACACCCCCGTAGCCAAGCTCTTTCCCTCCGGGGTCCAGACCAAGGACCGGTACATCGGCTTCGAGGTCTACTTCACCCCGGAGCTCGACCGCATGATGGGCGTTCGCAACGTGAAGCGCGGCGCGGTCCCCGCTGATGAGCTCCGGAGGACCCTGCGGACCATCGCGGAGAGCATCATCCCGAAGGCTCGCGACGAGATCGATCGCGTATGGGGCGAGGTCAACCGCGACGACGCAGTGAAGTCCGGCGAGCACGCCCCCATCACGAAGGCCCTCAAGGACGCGGACCGCACCATGCCCAAGGCCCGGGTCAAGCAGGTCCCCACGCCGGCCCAGCAGGAGAGGGAGTACGACAACCTGGCGAAGGACGCCGGCCGGAACACGACGGAGGAGGAGAAGGCCGCCTACGTGCAGGAGATCAAGGAGCTTCCGTTCGTCATCGAGACGGTGGATGTGCCCGGAGACGATCTCTTCCAGCTCACGCACCTCAAGGATCAGACGATCATCCGGCTGAACCAGCGCCACGTGTTCTACCAGGAGATGTACGAGCCCCTGCAACTGCTGTCGAAGGATGGCAGCACGGGCACCGGTCCCAACGTGTCCGCAACGGCTCGCCGAGCCATCGAAGCGATCACCCTGCTCCTGGTGGCGTATGCGAAGGCCGAGTCGATGCACGAGACGCCGGTCGACCAGTACAAGGAGCTGCGGAAGTGGTGGGGCAGCTTCACTGAGCAGTACCTCACGAAGATCAAGGACGTCCTCTGAGGTCAGCTGACCCTCTGCGGAGAACGTGAGGGGCTGGCGGCGACACGTACGTGACGCCGCCAGCCCCTTGTCCGCGCTAAGCGACAGCGAGCGAAACGAAGTCGCTGATACTCCTCAGATCGCGCCGCCCGTGGAGAAAGCCGATGCCGCGGTGGATGTGGACGATCAACGTTCGGGAGACGACCTCGTCCGTGGGCTCTTCGCCGTCTGCGAGGCAGCGTTGCTTGAGAAGGGCGAGGTATACGTCCCCGTACGCCCCGGCGAACGTCTTCCAGCTCATCTCGACGTTCGAGTCAGTGACGATCTCCTTCACCAGCGGAGTCGAGTCGTCCTGCAGAGACAGTGCGAGAGCCCAGCGGCACAGGACATTCCAGTGTGTGATGCCGGTATGCCGCTTAAGCCAGACGAGTTGATCCTTGGCCGTCTGCGAGAGGCGGATGGTCTCAAGCGACATGTGCGGCTCCCTCGGTCCACCAGTAGCCGGGTTCGACGGTAGTGGTGAAGGTCTTGTCGTCATGGACGAGCGTGTAGGTGTGAGAGAGATACGGCTTGAGGCGCCCCAGCAACTTCTCGTCGATCTCCTCGTCTGTGGACAGAAGCAGCACCTGACGCCCGGCCTCGGGGAAGTAGCGGTCCACCAGATGCTCCCGGTGCTTGCTGTCCAGGCGGCCCAGTGGGGTGTCGATAATGCTGGGCAGACGGTTGCCTGCCGTCTTAGCCAGGCCCCACAGGAGAGAGACGGCAAGCAGCTGGCGTTCGCCGGCGCTCAGTCGACCAGGGTCGATGGCCTCGCCATCCGGGCCCGTGAGGACGAGCGCGAACTTGTCCTCTGTGTCGATGGTGATATCACGGATCAGACCTTGCTTGCGCATGAGCGTGTTGAAGCTCTGCAACACAGCGACTTCGACGTTCTCGATGTGATGGGCGAGGAGATCCACGCCGAGCTGCTCTAGGGTGCCGCGCGCCTTGCCCGAGTACTTGACCACTCGTTCGAGCCATTTGGAGCGCCACTCCGCCGCATGGCGAGAACTGTGGGCGCGCTTAAGCTCTGCTTCCAGCCGTCCGCAGCGAGCAACTGCTTCATCGTGAAGGCTCTCGTTCCGCTCGAATTCCGCCTGCGCGACAGCCAGCCGCTCGATCGCGATCTTTCGATCTTCAACGAGCCCACCGATGAACTCGTCGTCAGGCACAGCATCGACCTGCTGCTGGGCGACTTCGAGATCCTCGGCGAAGTCAGCAGCCTCCTTCATGAGTTCCTGCGCCCGATCGGCGGATGTGGCCAGAGCCTGGTCCAGTGCCGACAACTGCAGCAAGGCGTCATGCGGCAGGTCGAGGTTGTGTTCCAAATCCGCGGCAGCTGCACGCTTCTTGCGATCACTCGTCAGCTTCCGTTTCAGCACGGAGCGGGCACTCGCGGGCAGCTCGTCAATGATCTGCGTAATCAGCCACTCGTCGCGTTCTTCCAGGACTCCAAGGAATCGTGAGGCGTCGTCGGCATCCTTTTCCCGCTTCGCCTGCTCCTTGACGCTGGTGAGCTGATCTTGCAGGAGCAAGAGCGGCAGCGGACCTTCGGCGAGAGCTACCAGGGTCTTGTTCGTGGTGGCCAGTTGGTTCTTGATCCGGTTGCGCTCGGCCTCAAGTTCCTTTCTGCGCTCGTACTCCTTGCCGCCGGCGTATTCAAACTTCCGCTCGATTTCATCCAAGGCGACTTGGCGCTGGAGAAGCCCTGAGCGAGCCGCCGCCATCCGCTGATGGGCATCAGACGCGGCTTGAGTTGCCTGCGTGAGCTCCAACTCCTGCTTCTGGATCTTCTCCAGGACGTCTTGGTCGGCTTCGGACAGCCGCTGGCGGTTCTCAAGAGTCTTAAGAAGCTGCCGCAGCCTTTCTACGGCACTGACGCCGAGGAGGGAATGGATGGCCGATTCGATGACCCTGGCGGCGCTGCGCGGGTCGGCAAGCTCTTCGATCTTCTCGCCGTCGAAGAAGAAGAGAGTGGATACGTCGAGCGGTAGGATGGTCTCAACATGATCCGCCCAGTTCTCTGTATGCGTGCGACTGAACTCGCCGTTGACCAACACGGTCAGGAACTCGCGCAATGTTTTACTGCCGGTGAAGTACCAGTTCCTCACTACGCGGTAGTAGTGCTCCTCGTTCTCCACCGTGATCGAGAATTCCAGTGCGATGGACGCGCCTTCGGCGGGGTCAGCCTCGCGGTTGATGCACTGCTGAAGGTACTCGTTATAGGGGCGATTGCCGCGGCCACTGCAGTCCGCCTTAGGCCCGTAGAGTACGAGCTGGATAGCATCGAGAAGTGTGGTCTTCCCGCAGCCGTTCAAGCCACCGATTAGGACGATGGGGCGACCGGGCTCCGTTCGGAGGTCGAGCCGCTGCTCGCCTCGGTAAGCCCCAAAATCGTGCAGCGTAACGTTATGAAGGTGCATCGGTCTCTTCGTCCAAAGTCAGTGCCTGGGGCTGGTCGGCGGCCTCAGTTCGGACGCCACTCGCGGTAATTGATTCCTTGAGTTGCGCGAACTCCAGGGCGTCCTCCTTGTTTTCGTAGAAGCCCTTCTGGATTACCTTCTCAAGCGCCTCGTAGAGGCCTTTTCGGCGAGTCTTGGTCCTGTACTCCCGCTCAACAGCAAGTAGTTCGCGCACCATGGTGAAGTGAATTTCGTCATCGCCGCAGATCTTACGGAGGAGATCGATCTCGTTCGCGCGGATGACCAAGCTCTGATCGAGGTCCTGGCCCGGGAACTTCTCTCCGGTTTCCTCCTCGTAGATCCGGGGGAGGATGTCTTCCACCTCGTGCTTCTTGAACACCCAGATCCGGCGGATTTCGTGGAGCTCGCCCATCGTGATCAGCTCGATGTTGCGAGCCTCCTCCGGGCCTTCCTTGCGGACATGTGCCTGTGCGCGAAGCAGCTTCCGCAGCCAGTCCTCGCGAGCTTTCTGGGTGTAAGGACCCTGGATGATGCGGTCGTTGAACAGTTGCACGCGACCGTTCATCCTGCGGAAGTCCCGTGTCTCCTTCTCCGTCGATACATCGTCCAGCTCGTTCCGAAGCGTGAGGAGGGGCCGCATCCACTTCTTTTGCTCGGGGTCATTCTGGATCATGGCGGTCATGGACTTGTCCTGGTCCACAAGCGTGCATGTCCAGCAGCCGAACCGGCTGTCACCACAGGATGGGGTGGTGTCGTCCACAACCAGCGGACATTCGGAGTCGCTGGATGCCCCCTGATACATGGTGAGCAGATCCTTGTTCTTGTAACCCCATGGATTGGCCTGCTGCATGAGGAAGGCCCAGACCTCGTCGTTGGTCCAGTCCTCGATAGGGCTGTACACGAGCGAGTTTGGGAGGTTGCCGTTGGGGGACAGGCGGTCACGTACGCGCCGCTTCTCGTGCTTTGCCATGGCTCGGGCGCGGGCCTGGCTTTCAGCCTTGCGGATACCGAGGACGAGAATGGCTTCACCGTGACGACGCACAACCTGGCGGATGAACCGGTTCGACGGCTTGATCTTCATCCGCTCGGTGCACCATCGGAACTTCGGCCGAGGGGCCGGGTATCCGCGGCCAATCAGGTTGACCCAGAAGGTGTCCTCCACCTTGGGGGTGAGCCGGTGCGGTTCGATCGGCAGGCCCTGCTCCTCCGCCGCCTTCTTCATCGTCTCAAGCGACTGCGACACCCAGGCAGCGACAATCGGGTTTTCAACGAGGGTGTCTGTGCTGATCACGTGTACTGGCTTGGTGCGCTGCTCGGCCGGCAGGCCTTGCAGAGCAAGCCATACGAGTTGAAGGACGGCGGTGGAATCCTTTCCGCCGCTGTAGCCGATGACCCAAGGCACCTCGTCCGCGGTGTAGAGCTCACGCACTTCATCGGTCAGCTCGTTGACGACCTCGGAAAGGCCCCGGCCCTGGAAGGCCACGGGACGTGCCACGGTGCTCATGCATCTCCTCGTACGTATGCGTCCTCTACACGCTGTTCTTCGGGGCTGAGCCGAAGGTCCAAGTGGTGTCGGAGGTAGTTCACAGTCAAAGTCAGGTTCTGGTGGCTCTTCGACACGCGACCACCCACGAGTGCTCGGCCTTCCCAGTCGGTGTTGCTGCGCGTCCAGTCCACGGACTTCAAGCGGGCCAACTTCGGCTTCCACGCTTTGGGAGCGTGTGCGTTCCTGAGGAGGGTGTTCCCGATCCGTCCTAGGGCATGCAGTGCGATGCCATGGCTATGAATGAAGTCGCGGCGCACTTCGGGGGCCGTCAACTCGCGGCGGCGCACCAGAGACCATTCCGGGATGACCGCGTCAATGGCCTCCCAGTACTGCTCGGCGAGTGTCTGCGCTTGGTCCTTCTTAACCTCAAGTCCCTGAAGAAGGGACTGAGTTGCGTAATAGACAGCACTGAGAGTGAACAGTTTGCGGGACCGTTGGGAGAGAGTGCTGTTCTCCATCTCCACGTGTCCCTTGAAGACGGGCGACTTCATCGCAAGCAGTCGGGTGATGATGGCCAGGTCGTCTCGGTGGTCATAGAGCACGCCAATGGAACGGGCCGGGCGAACGGCATGACGGTTGAGATCGGCGAACATCTGCTGGCAGCGGGCGAGGCCAGCATCGTGGAAGAAGACGACGGCGATGGTCTCTTCGCCGAGGTCCGGGTTCTCCTTCAGTGCCTGTTCGATCGCAGCTCGACGGTGCTGGCCGTCGTTGATGAGGAAGCGAGCGGCCATGGGGATGCGGATCTGCCCTGCGCGCATCCCCACACCGGAGTCAGAGATGCCCTCGAAGTGCATCTCGCCATCCACGGACGCCGTCAGCGCACTAAAGACGTAATCGTCCGGATTGTCCACGATGTACCGAGTGAGGGCTGGGAGTCTCCCCTTGTTCAGCACCCGTTGCGCGCGGACTTCAGGGGCCAGCTCGTCTTCGTCGAACAGGAAGATCTTCGGAATGAGACGAAGCGGACACATGGACACGTAGAACTCGCGCCCCGCCTGGACCCCTCGGATGGCTGGAAAGATGTACTCAAAGCCTGAAGAGGTGGCGGCGTCCGCGAGCTGCGAAGGTGACTGTGATCCCACCTGCGCAACGGTATCGTACTTGTACGTCAGGGATTAGACGTACAGGGTATGCAGGAATAACGCACAGAGGTGTGGTGGGGCTAGTGGTGACGTATCTCGATGCGGCAGCGACCACGCGCGTGGACCCGCGCGTGGCCGAGGTTGTCCTGCACTGGATGACTGAGGAGTTCGGCAACGCAGGCAGTCGCACCCACGAGTACGGCTCCCGGGCGAAACGTGCCGTGCAGCAGGCGCGTCAGTACCTGGCCGGCACGTTCAACGCTGAGGTGGACGAGCTGATCTTCACCAGCGGCGCGACCGAGAGCAACAACATCGCCCTGCTGGGTCTGGCCCCCCACGGCGAAGAGGCCGGCCGACGTCACATCATCACCTCGGCAATTGAGCACAAAGCGGTTATCGAGCCTCTTGAGCACCTACAGACACGGGGCTTCGACGTCGACTTCATCGAACCCGGCCCGTCAGGACGCGTCAGCGTCGACGCCGTGATGGAACGCTTGCGTCCGGACACCCTGCTGGTATCGCTCATGCACGTCAACAACGAGACAGGGGTCGTGCAGCCTGTCGCCGAGATCGCTCACAAGCTGCGTGAGACCTCCACATACATGCACGTGGATGCAGCACAGGGCTACGGGAAGCTGCCCGAGGACCTCACGGCGCCGATCGACATGATCAGCGTCAGCGGGCACAAGATCGGCGGACCCAAGGGCGTCGGAATGCTCCTTGCCCGCCACCGCGGCTGGGACACCCTGCCCCTCAAGCCCATCATGTTCGGCGGCGGCCAGGAGCGGAAACTGCGGCCGGGCACCCTCCCGGTTCCGTTGATCATGGGGTTGGCTGAAGCGGCGAAGATCTTCCACAAGGAACACGCCCAGTGGAGCAAGGAAGCGGCTGCCTTCCGTGCTCGCCTCCTGGACGCACTCGCGAAGATCCGCTTCCGTATTAACGGCGACCCAGAACACACGGTCCCTCATATCCTCAATCTGACCTTCGACGGCGTGGACGCCGAGGCGCTCATTGTGATGCTGAAGGACCAGGTCGCCGTAGCGACGGGCTCCGCGTGCACGAGCGCCTCCTACACCCCCAGCCACGTCCTGACCGCCATGGGCCTGCCTGAAGAAGTGGCCTCCAACGGGCTTCGCCTGTCGTGGTTCCCCAGCCAGACGACGGACCTGGACCCCATCGAGCTGGCAAATGCGATTATGCGCTTGCAGCCGGACTCAGCTTGATCGGTCAGGCCCTGCCCGCCGGACCAGACGATGACCCCGCAGCTCGCGCTCACAGCGGAGGAGCTCGGCCTCCCAGCCGTTCTCCGTACCGATGAGGTGAGGATGCTCGTACAGCCCCGCCTTCACCTCTGCCGCCGTGAGTCGTTTGTAACGCTCGACGTCCGGATCGTCGGGAGCCAGGAACTCGTGCTTGCGGTGCAGTAGCGGCCGGTTCTTGGATTCGGCGTATGACGTGTGGGAGGTCTCGAGCGTTTTGAGATCTACCTGGTACGACGACAGGATCCGCGGGTGCGGGTCGGTGTCGAAGTCGGGGTAGTCCAGCCAGCTCACGGCCCGTCCCTGGTGACGCAGCTTGGCCACGGTCCAGTCCTGTGGGCGGCCGGCTGCGATCGAGGCACAGTGCTCGTACAGGCGCAGGATGGTGGGCATGTGGTGGAGGGCGCGCTGGTGCACGTACAACGCGGTCGGGGTGAGCTTCCCGACCGCGGAGGCGTTCATGGCTCCGCGGAGGTACGCGTCGTCGCGGAGTTTCAGCAGAAGGCGGTCGGATCGCTGGCATGCCTCCTTGTAGGAGGTGAAGAAGGCGCGGACGTCGAGCTGGACACTCAGGGGGAGGCTGCTGAAAGGGCCGCGGCCGTTGAAGAGTTCGACGGCCAGGAAGAGCAGGGTATTGAGCGTGGTTCGCTTGCGGCCCTCCTCGACCTTGGCTTCCTCGGCGGAGTCCCGGACAAGGCGGCGCAGTTCATTGGGGCGTAGGTGGCCGAGAAGCTCAGCCATCGGCTGGGGCACTTCCTCCATACGGGGAAGGCGCCCGCGCCGTTCCACGTGGTTGACCACTGCGGCGATCGCCGAGGTCGTGTCTTCGGAGGCGAGCCACTCTGCGTCAGGAACGATCCGTTGAGCGAGGTAGCTCAGCCGCGCCGTCTCATCCTTGAAGGCGTAGACAATCCCTGGCGCCGCGGAGACAGTCCGTACGCCCGTTACTTCTTCGACGTAGTTGCGCAGTTCGCTCGCCCCGAAGAGGTGCTGGAACGTTTGCCGGCTGGTGAGCAGGCCGTCACCGAACGCCTCACCGCGGACCTTCGACTTCTCCCAGGTAAGTCGTGCTGAGGCGACCAGGACTGTCCCCGCCAGTTCCCACGCTGCCTTGAGCGTCTTTCGTCGTTCCTGTGGATCTTCGATGACGTTGAGGACGTAGGTAAGAAGAACAACGTCCGCGGGCTCCAGTGTCGTCTCGGGCAGGTAGAACGGATCCCAGCCAACGGCGCGGTAGTCCAGCTGCTGAAGGGTGCGCACGTCACCACCGCGGCCGCAACCGTAGTCAAGGACGGTACGTCCGGGGAGTACCTGCCTGTCGATCACCGCCTGTCTGGCAGGCACGGAGAGGCTTGTGCGGCTGATGGCGGTCAGTCTGCGGTCGCTGTTCCATGCCTGCTGCTCCATGCTCACACCCTTGTACAACTGGGGGACACGCGGAGGGTAACGTCGGGCGGGCCTAGGCTTGGCGGCAACTCGGGACCGGCTGCTGGCGACGGGCATCGATGTCTACAAGCCTGGGCAGGTCAGTCTCCGACAGGTTCGCCACCCACGGCCTGGGGCGGTGTACTTCTGTGTGGACTCGCGGTGTCGGTTCGCCCCACGTGCTCAGGCGGAGTCCAGGTCGTCGAAGATGCTCCGGCTCACAGCGCCGTCGCTGCTCGCCTCTTCGCTCTTCTCCTCTTCGAATCCCCCACCACACAGGGGAGATGAGTACAGGTAGGTGTGGAGTACGTCTTCGGTGTACGAGAGCTCAGCGGAGGCATCGGGGTGGTCCTCGTAGGCGGCACGGTATGCGTGCACAGCGGCCTCGTAGTGTCGCGCAATGTAGAGCCAGTCTTCTTCAGACTCCCATTCGATGGTGCTTCCCGGATCCTCGATCACGTCCGCTAGCTCGGGGATGACCTCGCGGAAAACTCGCTCTCGGAGCTCCTGGTACTCATCTGATGTGGCGAGTTCAGTGGTTGCGGACGTCTTTGCCCAGTCGAAGTCGACCTCGAGATGGATGGGGAGGGATGCGGCGTTCTCTGTGATTTTGACAACGGCAGACCTCCGTTCCTTTTCCAGGAGGAGCCCGGCTCCCCATAGGCGAGCCAAGAGCTTGATGCCAGTTGCCCCGAAGCGAAGCGTGTCTGCATTGGTGAACTTTCCGATGATGTCTCCTCTCAACTCTGCGAGCCTCAGCAGGAAGACGGGGCTGCAGCATGAGGAGAGGAACTCGGCAAAGTCCGCAGACTCGCAGAGAAGACGAGTGCCCTGAAGTTCCGAGATTCGGTTGATGAGGAGGTTGTGGCACACCTCCGGGATCACGACGGTCTCGCGTGAGACGTCTTGTTGGCCGCCACAGTCGACCATGGTGAACAGTGCTCTTTCGGTCAGTCCGGAGATAAAGATCTCGACCAACTCGCTGTTCTGGCCGATGTGTTTCGCCAGGGCGTGCGCCAAACTGGGATGATAGAACTTCCATCGTGGACTGGTCTGAGTGTCGACCCTGAGGAGGAACGACCCGCGCAAGCGGCCAAGGGCCTGAGTCACTCCGGCCTTGGTTCCCCCTATGAGATCCATTGCTTCTACCTCCCGCGAGGTGAAGGCGATAGGTGACTTCAAGCCTTCGCCGGCCATGTACACCAGACACAACGCCGAAAGTGAATCTTCATCCAGCCCTCTGAGTACTTCACAGAGATGGTCGATGGGATTCGCGAAGAAGTCCAGCAGTTGCCGCTCCGATCCACTCTCAAGTCCGGATGACAAGTAGGTACTTCCCAGTCTCCTGGCTTGCTCGGGTGTGAAGGATGTAGATCGAGCCGCAACGTGCAGATGGTCCTTAATTCCTGTGAGGAAGCTCTTGGGCTGGTCTCCGTGCCGTAGGTGATTGTAGAGAATCTGCTCCCTTTCTCTCACCGTCAGGCCATAGGGGGACAGGTCCACCCGGCGATCGAGGAGTTCCCTTGCGGTCCCCTTGAACTCGCCTCGTGCGGCTTCAAGGATGTAATCACGGCTAGTGAAGACAAAACGAGCACCGTTCTTGATCGCAGTTCGCATCAGCCCGAAGTTGCGAACCCACTTCTCGGTAGACCGGGCATCGAACCTAAAGACGCCGAACGCGTCGTCAACCCAGAAGAGCTGGTCTGGCTCGTGCGGATTCCACGCCTCGCGGAATTCCTCAGGTGCGTCAACCCTAATGACGGCACTCCCATAAGCATCCACCGCACCGATGGCAAGAGCAGCCGCAGTGATCGACTTGCCGGAACCCGCCCCACCGACCAGGATGGCGAACCCATGATTATCCAGATAGTCCATGGCCTGTGCGTAGAATTTGGTTCGTACGAACGTCGCCAGGCTCTCGTCGCCGAGGTGCGATAGGAAAGCGTGGGCTTGACTATACCGCCTTTCGTCAAGAATCTGAGTCAGGTCACCCAGCCCGTACATCCGAGGAAGATTCCTTCGCAGGCTCACACTGCCGGCGATCATTTCCTGTATCCAAGTCCCGCCCAACACGAGGGTATGCTTGGCTCCAGCGGCCTGGAACATGCCGCGCATCGCTCTCTCACTGTCTGCTGTGACGCGCGCATTAGTCATGAGCACATAGGTTGAGGAGATATTATCCGCAACCAGTTTGCTAACCTTCTTCACTTCACCAGAGACATCCGAAGGCTTTAGCGTGTCCGACTCGTTCTGAACAAACTTGCATTGAATGACGAAAGGTCCGGCCAGTCTTCTGGCACCTGTGCCCCCGAACGGCGCTGGCGCCTTGGCATCCGGATTCCAATCGCCATAGAAGGCGCCATCACGTCCACCATCGCTGCCTTCGGCGAAGCTCACCACGGTCGGCCCGAGGAGCTCTCTCATGATGGCCAAGGCGAGATCCTCGAACGCTCGCCATCCAAGGGTGTGCAGTCGATAGTTTGGACGAGCGAACGCCTCTCCGGGATACCGGGAAGAGTGAGAACTGGTCATGCGCAAAGGCTACTTGGCAGCGGGAGATGACCGGTGCCGGTGGGCAAGGGAGTGGCTTCAATGGTTTGTCCCGACAGTTTGTCTCAGCCTCAGCGCCTTGCCATGGCCGGCAGGGTGCCATGACCCGACGAGACGCTGACCCGGGCAGGAAGGAGCATCGGTCCTGTGAGGTCGGCGGGTGCGTCCAAGCCGTCCAGGAGCACGATGATCCGGTCGATGTTGGTGAGGCGCCGCTGCCCGGACTCCAGCATCGACAGAAAGGCCTGACTCAGCCCCGTCAGGAAGGCCATGTCCTCCTGACGGAGATGGCCGTACTCTCGCACCAGCTGGCACAGTCGGCCGAAGTCCCTACAAACCAGAGCGTCTCTGACGTCCTGACACACCCAGACGCGGGGCGGGACGAAGGGGCGCACAGGCTGTGTCGCCGTCCCGCTGCGAGCGCAGCCGGAACAGACGTCATCGCTGTTGTACCTGCTTAAGCGGCACTGGCAGGTGATGCACCGCCGAGCGTCCGGCGCAGTCGCAGCTACCTCGGTGGTTCGCGACCCCGACACCGTGATCGTCTCCTTCATCAGATGATCAACCCTGAGGTCCGGCAGGTGTACCGCCGGAGTGGGCCCCATCACACCGGTGTTCGGCGCTGCGGAGTATCACTGGCGCTTGGCGAAGCTGCTCAACGTCTGGCGACGTGACTTTTCAACATCCGCTTACACATGCGTTCGTTCGGGGCAGACTTAGGGTCACGATCATGGTGAGCAGCGGGCAGGCGGTAGCAGGCATGGGGAAAGGCCGTGCGGGGTGGCGTCCCGACCAGCTTCGCGCCATGCGCGAAGCACACGGTCTGACGCTTGAGGGTGCCGGTGAGCGGCTTCGTGAAGTGGCGCGCGCTGCCGGACTCACTGTGCCAGCAGCGAACTTCCAGACCCTCTGGCAGCACGAACAGGGTGAGGTGTATCCCGGTCCGCATTACCGCCGGGCTTACTGTCTTCTCTACCGGGCCACCGAGCCCGAGCTGGGCTTCCGGAAAGCACTGCCGGGTGAGCAGACTCAGCTCAAGCTCACGCCGTCGAGGGCGGAGCCGCTCGGCGACCACGTGCTGGCCGTTGAGCGCGCAGTGCTGCAGATCGCTCCGGGCGACGCCAACAGCAATGGCCAGGAAGTTCAGCAGAGGATCATTGACGCGTGGAAACGTCGTCACACTGGCGGCGACCCGAACCGGCCCACGTTGTTGATGGTGGGCGGCTTCGCCGGCAGCGGGAAGTCGGAGTTCTCACGGTTCATCTCACGGCTCACCGGATGGCCTGTCCTTGACAAGGACCCCATCACCCGTCCGCTTGTTGAGCGGCTGCTGGTTGAGATGGGAAGCGATCCAAACGACCGCCACTCCCTGGTATATCGGGAGAATGTGCGGCCCCTGGAGTACCAGTGCTTGCTGGAGACCGCCTACGCCAATGTCGACTGTTCGATCAGTACGGTGCTCACCGCACCGTTTGTTTCCGAGGTGAGCGACGAGCGGTGGATGCGCCGGCTGATCAACCGATGCGAGGCTCGGGGAGTGACCGTGGCGGTCATCTGGATCCAGTGCGACCTGGAGACGATGCACGAGTACATCAGCTTCCGCTCGGCAGCCCGCGACAGCTGGAAGTTGCAGAACTGGGACGAGTACGCCTCGACCATTGATACAGAACTACGGCCGGTTGTACCGCACTTGGTAGTCGACAACCGTCTCGGTGCGGCAATATCCCTCACCGATCAGGTTCGGCAGATATTCGGGACGGTGTTCACATGAGCCAGGGCATCCTGTTGTACGGTCCACCCGCATCTGGGAAGGACACCATCACCACGGCGCTGTGCGAACACAACGAGATCTATAGCGCGTTCAAGCGTCTGAAGGTTGGCAGTGGCCGCACTGATGGCTACCGCATGGGGACCGCCGAGCAGCTCGTAGAGCTCGAGGCACGCGGAGACGTGATCTACCGCAACGACAGGTACGGCAACATCTACCTCGTAGACCGTCCGGGGCTTGTCCAGGCCATGCAGGACGGGTCCATTCCCATCCTGCATCTCGGGCAGGTCGCGGGAATTGAGACAATGGTGGATGAGTTTCCCGCCTCGTGGAGCAGTGTGTTGCTGTGGTGTTCACGGGAGAGTACCGCGGTCCGTTCCAAGGGGCGCGGCGACAGCGACACCGAAGCCCGCCTGGCCGCCTGGGACGCTACGGCCCGAGACGTCGAGGCCAGCTCGGATTTCGATTGGGATCTGCGGCTCGATACCGATGCCATGTCGCCTACAGAGGCGGCGCAGGAGATTGATCTCCTGATTCGCCACGGCATCTGATCGCAGGCGAACCATGGGTACGCGCTATGGTTCGTCGTCCCCCTCCCGGCCTTGGTCAACTTGCAGAAGCGAGAGTGCCTCGGCGACGGTGAGTTCGCGGTCTCGGGCGTCCGACCACTGGTGGAGGACTCGGCTGGCTGCTCGCATCAGGTCATCGGGGAGCCCGATCTCCCTCAGCAGAGCTGCTGCATCGTCGAGTTCAGGGCCCCAGCGCCAGGCGCGGGATGCTGTCTTGGGGATGTAGTCGGTTTCGGTCAGGTAGCTGCCGCCCCGTTTCCCGGCGATCTTGAGGAGCTCGTCGGCTACTCCGCTGGCATCGGCGACGCCGTAGGCGAGCGCCGCCAGGACGCGGGAGGCCTTCTGGTAGCTCGAGTAAGACAGCTTCAGTGCAGAGGCCGCTCCCACCTCGGCGCCCAGCACATAGGTCTTCACGTCGCTCGCGGCGAACAGGGCCGTGGCTTGGGAACAGCCGTCTGGGTCTCCGGACAGATACAACGTGGGCTGCTTGCCGCCCACAGGAGGGGAGCCGATCACCGCGCCGTCGATGACCTTGGTGCCAGGAAGCAGTTCTGCGACATCCTGGACGCGGCGCGGCGTGATCGCGTTCGCCTCGATATACAACCGGCCATCGAACCCGCAGGCAGCCACCTGCTGTGCGACAGCCACCGCGGCGGCAGGCGGACACAGAGACAGCAACACGTCAGCGTGCGCCACCAGTTGCGCAAGGTTCCGCACGCCTTCGAGGCCAGCGTTCTCGGCCCGGGCGCACGATTGGCTGCTGCGGCCATCTGCGCACCACAGCACCCGGACGTTCTGCCTTCGCAATTGGGCACCGAAAGCAGCGCCCATGCTGCCGGGGTGCATCAGCCCGACAGTTATCCCTGTGACCATCATCGTGCTGTCCTCGTCTGGGTGGTGTTCAGCAGCAGTGCGATGGCGCTGAGCGTGTCGGGTACCGCGTGGTTGGGCGGGGTGAGGTGATCGGGCCATGGTCTGTGGTGGCTGACCCAGATGGTTCCGAGGCCAGCGGTTTGAGCTCCGCGGATGTCGTTCTCGGGATTGTCGCCAACCATCCAAGCTTCCTCCCAGGGGGTGCCGCCGCAGCGGGCGACAGCGACGTGGAAGGCGTCCGCTTCTGGCTTGCGTGCTCCGATCTCTTCTGAGATCACGATGGCGTCGACAGCCTCGGTGAGTCCTGCGGCGGCGATTTTGGCGCGCTGGATGTCGGTGGCTCCATTGGTGAGGATGCCCAGTCGCCATCGCGCGTCGTGTAGCTGGTCGAGGGCCTGAACGATGTCCGGTCTACGGGGCACTCCGGCGGTGATTCCAGTGACGTAATTATCCCAGAGGTCCGTAGCCTGCGCCTCGAGGCCGAGCTCCTGGCGCAGTCGTTCGAAGGTGGCCGGGTAGGCCCTTTCCCGGAGCGCCCCAACGAGGTGCCCCTCGTCTTCGTCACTCAGGCCTTGGAGGCGGCAGAAGTCGGCCGCCCATTCCGTCAGCGCCCACTGGCGGTTGATGAGGGTGTTGTCGAGGTCAAAGAGCACCAGCTTCTGCACAGCGCGAGACCCTAGCTGAGCCCAGCGGCCGTCACGAGGTCTGGCCAGTGGACGAGACGGCCTTGGCTGGGGTGGGCACTGTTGCGAATAGGCGCAGGAGAGAACTGGCAACGGTAGCGCCACGATCACCACGATGCCGTTCTCCACATCCTGTGAACGCCTTCACCGCCGGTCACTGTCTGCGCGTCCGGATGCAGAAAGAGGATGCACGCTGCCCAAAGGCCCTGAATAGTGACCTACATGGATCCGGTTGCCGCAGCTCGCGCCGTTGCAGAGGAACGTCATCCTGCCGCTCGTGCGGCGTTCCTAGGGGGCAGCGTCGTCACGGCGCGCCGCACGGCGACGTCTGACCTCGACATCGTGGTGCTGTTGCACGGAGCGCCGGCTCCATACCGGGAGAGCCTTCAGCGTGGCGAATGGCCGGTCGAGCTGTTCGTGCATACCGAGGAGACGTGGCACGCCTTCGTAAAGCGGGAGGTAGTGAAGCGCCGGTCGCCTCTGCTGTGGATGTGCGCGGACGGCCTGCTGCTCTTCGACAGGGATGGAGTAGGTGAACGTCTCGCAGCTGAAGCCCGGAATCTGGCCGCCGCTGGGCCACCCGCTGTGACGGGCGAAGAGATCGAAGACTATCGCTACGCGATCACTGATCTCCTGGACGACCTCGCTGCGAGCACCGACCGGGTTGAGCGCCTGTTCATCGCTACCGAATTGACCCGTCGAACCGGCGAGTTGGCGCTGGCTGTTGGCGGGGCTTGGAGTGGTGGCGGGAAGTGGCTCGCGCGTCGTCTTGAGGCCCATGCACCCGGCCTCGGTGTGCGCCTGCACCACGCTGTCCGCGATGCGCTGGAGGGCCAGGACGAAGCCCTTGTCGACGTGGTCGACGACGTACTGGGGCAGGTCGGCGGCCGTTTGTGGGCCGGCTACCGGCGGAGCGGAACGCCATGACGGATTTGGTAGCCGTACGCCGTGAAGTGTCGGCACCGAGGTTCGGTGACGTTCTTGCCGTGAGCATGGAGTTCCCGGGGGCCAGACGACAGCGGGATGCTTGGCGGTGCCCTACCGTAAAGCGATGACTGACGATCTGAAGGGCCGGGCCCCGTTCCAGGTGCTGGTTCTGCCTTTCCGGCAAACCGGGGATGGGCTGAGATACGCCCTGTTCCGGCGTGCAGATCGGGGCTGCTGGCAGGGTGTGGCCGGAGGCGGCGGAGCAGGGGAATCCCCGATGAAGGCGGCTCGGCGAGAGGCCGCCGAGGAGGCGGGCTTAGACGGCGATCTTGAGTTCGTCGAACTCGACTCTCGCGCGACGATCCCGGCGGTGTACGTCACCGGCGAGTTCACCTGGGGACCGGATGTACTGGTGATCCCGGAGTTCGCCTTCGGGGTCCGAGTCGACAGCCCGGAGCTGTTGCTTTCCAACGAACACACCGAGTACAGATGGTTAGCCTTCGACGCGGCGATGACGGCTGTGCAGTGGGATTCCAACCGCTCGGCCCTGTGGGAACTCGATCATCGTCTGCGCCGCGCAGGTCGCGACGGATTGACAGCTCGCTCGTGAACTTATGATCCGGTGGGCTGTCCGTTGGGGTATTGCAGAGGTGATATCACCTGCGGGATAGGGAATTGAGCCACCTTTGGCCCATGGTGTTGTCCGCCACCTACTGGGCTGCTGCTGGCTTCCAGACGTCACCTGCTGGACGCGCCCGGTCAATACGGCGAGCGACCCATTCACTTCTGGGAGACTGCGTGGACACCCTAACTCCCGCCTCGCGAGAGGCCACAGTCATGTCCGGCTCACTCGAAGGTTCGCCTTACGCGTTCACCGTCCCACCCTCGGTCGAGGCGGTTCCATCCGCACGAGCCCGAGTTGTCAACCGTGCGCGACGGCTCGGGCCTCCCCTGGGTGACGAACTTACCGACGACCTGCGCTTGCTCACCGGAGAAGTAGTCGCAAACTCGATCACCCACACGCAGGGTTCGTGTGTGGTGTCGGTGCGGTGGACCGGAGAGCGATTGCGCGTTGAAGTCACTGATGTTGAGCCCACCTTGGTACGTCCGTCCCGCGCTGACGCGATGGATGAAGACGGGCGGGGCCTCTTCCTCGTTGACGCGTTGGCGACCGAGTGGGGCTCCGAGCCTTGTACGGCAGGCAAGACGACCTGGTTCGAACTGGCAGTCCCTGCTTGCTCATAAGGAGACCGCAGCCTCCTTGAGGCCGATGAGAAGCTGCTGTATCACGGCTCACGCACAACTGCATGGTCTCGTACAGGTGCGCTAACTATCGTGGCCGATCTTGTGCCGAAGTGCTGCCCTTCGGCTACGGGGAGGCCGAAAGGCAGGGCGGCTTCACGGAGTCAGAACGACCAGCTATGCCGGTCGGACAGCCATCGCAGAGTGACTTCGACGCACCATGTCTGATGCTGGCGAAGGTGCGGTGACCAGTCCGCCGGAGGCTGTGCACCGGAGACCGAGAAGAAGCCAGGGAGCGCGGCGAGGGCGGCGTCGAGCCGCGCGTCGGCGACCTCGAGGGCGGTGGGGTGCGCCGCGAACAGTGTCGTGGCGTCGTGGCCGTCAGTGAACGCGGTGGCCAAGAGGAGGACCAGGTCGAACCAACTGCCCCCGAGGCGCAGTCAGTTTCAGTCGCAGATCCACGCGCCATCGTCGGCCGAGCACCCGGTAGGAATCAGTAGGCTTGCGAGTATGTCTATGACCTCCACTCGCGTGCGTTTCGCCCCGTCTCCAACTGGAATGTTCCATGTTGGCGGAGCCCGGTCGGCTCTTTACAACTGGGCCGTCGCACGACAGTCGGGGGGCAAGTTCGTCCTGCGTATCGAGGACACCGACGCGGCCCGCAACAAGCCTGAGTGGATCGACGGGATCATCAGCGCGCTCGCGTCCATCGGGATCTCCAAGGACGACCCCGTGTTCGAGGGCCCCTACTTCCAGTCGCAGAACGCCGACCGGCACCGCGAGGCCGCCCAGCGGCTCTACGCCCAGGGCCGCGCGTACTACTGCGACTGCACCCGTGAGCAGGTGCAGGAGCGGACCGGCTCCCAGCACCTCGGCTACGACGGTTTCTGCCGGGACCGGGGCCTTGAGTACGTCGAGGGCCGGGCTCTGCGGTTCAGTACGCCCAACGAGGGCGACACGGTCGTCGTGGACCTGGTCCGCGGGGAGCCGTCCTTCCCGAACTCGGCGATCGAGGACTTCGTCATCGCCCGCGGCGACGGCTCCCCGGTCTTCCTCATCGCCAACGTCGTCGACGACCTCGACGAGGGCATGACCCTGGTCATCCGCGGTGACGAGCACCTGTCGAATACGCCCAAGCAGCAGATGCTGTGGGAAGCCCTCGGCGCGAAGCCCCCTGTGTGGGCACACCTGCCGGTGATCGTGAACGAGAAGCGGCAGAAGCTGTCCAAGCGCCGCGACAAGGTCGCCCTTGAGGACTACCTCGCCGAGGGCTACCTGCCCGAGGCGATGACCAACTATCTGATGCTGCTCGGCTGGGGCCCCGGCGACGACGTCGAACTCCTGCCGTACGAGGAGCTGGAGCAGAAGTTCCGCGTCAAGGACGTGAACACCTCCCCGGCCTTCTTCGACATCAAGAAGCTGACCGCGTTCAACGGCGAGTACATCCGCGCCCTGCCGTTGGAGAAGTTCATCGAGGCATGCGGGCCGTGGCTGCGCGCCCCGTACGCCAACTGGGCACCCGAGGACTTCGATCAGGCCGCCTGGGAGACGATCGCCCCGCATGCCCAGACCCGCGTGACCGTCCTGTCGGACATCACGGCCAACGTCGACTTCCTGTTCCTGAAGAAGCCGGTGGAGGACGAGGCGTCCTGGACCAAGGCGGTGAAGGGCGACCCGTCTGCCCTCCTGACCACGGCCCGCGCCAAGCTGGAGACATCTGACTGGACCAGTCCCGTGTCCCTCAAGGAGGCGGTACTGGCCGCCGGCGAGGAGCACGGCCTGAGGCTGGGCAAGGCCCAGGCCCCGGTGCGCGTCGCCATCACGGGCCGCACGGTCGGTCTGCCCCTCTTCGAGTCGTTGGAGGTCCTCGGCAAGGACCGCACGATGGCCCTGATCGACGCGGCCCTGGCGAAGCTCGCCCGATGAAGCCCTGCATTCCAGGTACGGGGAGGACGAAGGGCAGTGCGGCTTGAAGACCCCTCAGAGTCACGAGAAGGCAATCAAGGTCGAACGCGTCTACTGAGGGCAATCCTCAATCACCATAGGCTGCAGACTGGCCTGTGGCGAGATCAGGAGGTCCCTTCCGGGCGGCTTCTTGTTGTTGAGCGTCGGCGGGGCACTCCGCCACCGGCACCGCTCAAGGGCAGTAGGGATTCCAGTGGTGCTCCGCTATTCCAGGAGCCGAACAGGTTGCGGTTCAGAGCCACGATTTGGTGCTTGATCGCGAGGTCTCGTGCAGCTTTGCCGTACTCGCAGGTTGCGACGAACAGGGCGACGTCTGCCCGGTGTTCGTTGAAGGCCATGCCGACGAACTTCTGCATGTCGCCGCTGGGCACCGTGCGGTGGGGCGCGTAGTGCTTGACCTGTACGACCAGGCGCCGCCCGTCGGGCATGTTGCCGAGAATGTCCGCGGCAAGGTCGCCCGAGCCGCCGACTACGGCGACGTTGGTGCAGCCGTCTCGTCTGCATAATTCGGCGACGTAGTGCTCGAAGTCTTGCCAGCTCATGGCGTCGATGGAGGTCATGGAGCGTTCGAGCTCCATACGGCGGTCTTGCTCGCGCCAGCTGCGGTCTCCTGCCCGCTCGCGTCGGTGCGCTTTCCACAGCGCCGAACCCACCCCGGCGAGCGCGGCGGCGCCGAGGATGGTGATGAGCAGCCAGGCCGACTGCCGGAGTAGGAAGAGGAGTGCCCCGATGACGGCCATGGCGAAAACGATGCGCTGCTTCGCCTCACGTCGACGTTGAGCCTTGCTGCGACGCTTCTTCCTTCCAGCCATCAAGTCCCCTCATTCGTGATCTGCCGGTCAGTGTGGAAGTCGCTCGCTATGTGGCCAAGAGGGCCTTCTCGGCCACGTTCGTGGCGGGCTTCCGCAGGCTGGTGTCAGATGTCGACCGGTTCAACTCGCAAGTCAACGGCGCGCGCAGAAGGTGCCGGGAGGGTCCTGCGGGCGACCGTAGCACCGGGACAACTCACCCTATGGTCCTCCTCTTCCCAGGACGCAACCGACGTTGACCCGCTGTTGTCCGTAATCCGCTCGCAGTGCTGCGTCCTATGGTGTGTGCTTCACCAGGTGCGCACTGGTTGGCGCGACTGGGAGGTGGGCATGCCTGAAACGAACGAGGCCTTGCACGACCGGTTTCTTGCGCTATCGGATCCTCCTTCGGAAGGTTCCATCGTTGATCTTGGTTGCGGTGCCGGCCCTGCTCTCGCTGCTTTTGCGCGGCGACATCCCAAAGCGCAGCTCATCGGCTTCGACCGCGAAGTCGAGTCACTGGCAAAGGCTCGGGACCGGCTTCGAGGTCACAGCGGACCCGTCAAGCTGGAGTCCGCGGACCTGCGGGAGAAGTTTCCACTCGACGCCGCCAGCGTGGACGCCGTGGTCTCCTCCAACCTTTTGGAGTGCCTGCCCGACCCGACTCTGTTCCTACGGGAGGTGCATAGAGTTCTGCGGCCGGGTGGCCGGATGGTGCTCTCGCACTCGGATTTCGACTCGCTCGTGGTGTCCGGTGCTCCGGTCGAACTGGACCGGAAGGTCCTGCATGCGTTTGCCGACGATTCACCGCCCTGGATGGACAGTTCGGACGGTCGGATGGGACGCAAGCTGCCTGGCCTTGTGGCCGCTTCGCCGCTCGTGCGGACTCACGTGGAGACCCTGGTGACCCATTCAGCGGAGCTTTCTGGGCATGCCGCGCGTCGCGTCGGTGATATCCGTGGCGCCCTACGGTCGACGGCTCGCCGGGGTTGTGGGCGCGTGGACACGGTTGAGGTTGAGGACTGGTATGCCGCCGTGCAACAGGCAGATGCCGAGGGGCGTTTCTTCTTCGCGGAGATGGCAGTGGTGGTAGCTGCTCATCGCGTCTGAGGGCTAAGGGGGAGCCCCTCCCGCCGTCGTCGTGTCCGGGCGTGCCGCATCGCAGGCCAAGGGCATGTTGGGGGCGCGCGGACAGACAATGGTCGCAGGAGGTTACGGGCAGCCTCACCCTTCGTCCTCGCCTACAGGCGGCCGTTGGGCTTACCTGGCGAGGTCAGCTGGCGTGGAGAACTACGACATGCTCAGCGATGCCGCCGAGCAAGGCGCCGTTGTAGTCGTAGCGCGGTGCCCCAGGTGCGCGGGACACCGAGGCTGGGCTGCTCGGTCGACGCGACCTGGCGTGTGCGGGTGACGGGTCCGTACCACGGTGGCGTTCATCACGGCCGTCTGGGCGGGAGGTGTGCACGTGGAAGGTCTGACACCCAGAGCAAGGATGAGGTGTCGCCAGGTAGTTAAAGCGGCCGCACAATTTGTCCGTGGGTTTCTGTGCGCTGCCCCTTGACGCGGCGTCGATGGATCCCCTCCGTGACGCCCCTAATTGCGGTGAATTTACTGTTCATCCCATTTCCGTGCGCCGTCCCCGTGAGCTGTGCGTATTCCGCCGGAGGCTCCCAAGCCCGCGCCTCAGCGCACGAGGCCCTCGTGGGCGGACGGCGCCCTCGTAAACACTTGGCGACGCAGTCCGCCAAGGGGGACCTTGTCCGTACTCTGATCTGAGTGCTCCGTCGCGAAGGGATGATCCGTCCATGGCTGAGAACGTGACGCTGGGCGACCGGCTCCGGATAGCCCGCAAGGTTCGGAGACTGTCTGTCGCCCAGCTCGCTCAGAAAGTCGCCGTATCACCCAGCTACATAGAAAAACTCGAATCCGGGAAACGGAAGGCGCCGCTTTCGTTGGTCCTGGCACTCGCGAAGGCTCTGCACTTCGGCGTGGAAGTTCTCACAGGCCAGCCGTACTACGGAGAGCCGGAGGCCGAGGACGGTGTCCACGCGGTGATCCCGGAGCTCCGGCGGATCATGCTGTGCTACGACACTCCCGACGAGCTGGATGTCGCTCCCCGCGCGCTGCCCGTACTCGCTTCAGAGGTCGATCAGATCGCGGCTCTACGGCGGGACGCGCGTTACGCTCCGATGGGTCCGCTCCTGGCGCCGATCATCACCGAGCTCACACACGTGGCGCTCAGCAACCAGGGTGACGAGGAATCGACAGCCTTCTGGCATCTCGCCCGCGCCTACAGGGCAGTCAACTCCCTCGCGCACAAGCTGGGCCATCATGACCTCTCGACCGCCTCGCTGGAACGCGTCCGTTGGGCTGCGGACCGGTCCCGTGACCCGTTGATGCAAGTCACTGCCGCCTACCTCGTTGCCGGCGCGATGCTCCGACAGGGCGCTTACAGTTCCGCTCGTCGCAAGCTGCTGGCACTGCGTCACGAGCTTGAGCGGATTCAGCCAGAACGCTCATACTCGGAGGACGCCCTGGCGGTGGACGGCGCTCTGCTGCTCAAGCTAGCCGTGCTCGAGGCGCGGGAGAACAACCCCGATCGTGCGAGCGACTACCTGCGGGAAGCGGAGCAGGTGGCCAGGATGGCCGGCAACCGTGATTCCCTCGCCTATGAGATGTCATTCGGGCCGACGAACATCCGCATTCACGAAGTACACGCGATGATCGACACGGGCGACACGGAGCAGGCCCTGGCGCGGCTTCGAGAGTGGGCCCCCTCCTCTGGCGGCGAGTGGATGCCGCCTGCGGCGACCGTCGGCGAGCGGTCGAGCCACCACTTCATCGACGTGGCTTCTGCGAAGCTCACGGCAGGGGACAGGCCGGGGGCCTTCGCCGATCTTCAGCGGGCGCGCAAGGTGGCACCGAATCACGTCAGGTTCCACCCGTCTGTCCGCGAGACCACGTCTGCCTTGCTGCGCCTGGAGACTCATCCCTCCAACGAGCTGACTGGCTTTGCGAGTTGGGCAGGCCTTACCACAGCCTGACGACACGTCAAGGGGCTTGGCCGAGAGATCCCACGGACAGTCTGTCCGCTCACGGCACTTGCAGAATGGAATGGTCTCCTCACAACCAGTTGTGGGGAGACCATTCGCATGATGCCTGATGCCGCCCCGGGAGCGTCCACCCCGTTGCCTCGATGGATGCCCCTCGGTGAGGAGTCTGACCTTTGCGCCGCGGGCACGTCATGGGACGCGATCCGCGCAGTCGAGGCTACGGGTCTGCGTGCCATGGAGATCCTCACCGAAGCCGGCGACCTGATCGGTCCCGTCATTCTTGAGGCTGGTGGCCCAGAGCCCCGCCTCTACATCCTCGTCCCCAAGGGCACTGCACCGGATTGGGAAGAGCCAGGGACGGTTGCGCTCGGTTTGAAGTGCCACATCATCGTTCCACCAGTAGGCAAGACCGAGCCGCCCGGTCTGCACTGGCACAGGTTGCCCAGTTCCCCCAGGGCTCTAACGCAACCCGGCGCGCTGCGCCGAGCCCTGAGCAGGGCCCGCAGAGAGATCTATGGGGCGACGGAGGACTCCACCCTTTAGATCCAGCACGGTCGGGTGGACATCAGCAGGCTCCACATCTGCTGCTGAACGCTTCGAGATGACGTCTCGCTCTTAGCGGACGCCGCCGGCCAGGGTCAGCGTGATCGTGGCCTTTCGTCCCCAATCTGTATCTCGGTTCATCTAGGAGAGGATGTCCGTGTCGGCAATCCCCACGATCAAGACGCCCGCCGTAGGAGAGCATCTGCGTCGCTGTAACGGTTGCGGGTGCCGACTGAGTAGGTACAACAGCGACGCGTACTGCAGCACGTGCCGCCGCCTGGCATGGGGAGCTCAGCCGTTCGTCCCGGCCCAGGTCTGGGAATCGCCTGATGTCCAATTAGCCCTTAAAGAACGAGACTTCGGGACCGTCTGCCTACTTGTCCGGAGGCTTGGGTCGCTTCGGCAAGATGATGTGGCCACACTGACCGGCCTGAGCCAGGCCTTCCTGTCGATGCTGGAATCCGGCATGCGCAGGCTCACCAACGTCGACAAGATCGTCATGCTTCTCGAAGGCCTCGATGTGCCGATCGAGCTCACAGGCCCGATCCTTCGCGGCCCTAAGGACCCCGCCCTGTTTCATCGCCAGCGATCTGCTCACCCCGAGCTCGAATCCGCATAGACCCAGGATTACTGGCGCTTGTCCAATAGGTCCGGGTCGGACCCTGTTGAACCCGTCGGAGACGCGAGGGACTGACGTGACCAGGGCTGTTGCAGCATGACGACCAGCGTGAGGCCAAGGCCCTCGACGTAGCGTGGCCTCAGAACGTCCAACCACGCCGGTCTGCCAGCCACCGCAACGTGACCTCTCCGCACCAGGTCTGATGCTGGCGAATGTACGGGGACCAGTCGGCCGGGGGCTGCGCGCCGGAGATGAGGAAGAAGCCGGACAGAGCAGAGAGAGCGGCGTCGAGTTGTTCATCGGTGACTCCGCGAGCCGTGGGGTGTTCCGCGAATAGCGCGTTGGCGTCATGGCCGTCGGCGTGTGCGGTGGCCAATAGGAGCACGAGATCGAACCAGGGCGCCCCCAAGCAAGGCCAGTTCCAGTCGCAGATCCAGGCGGCCTCGTTGATATCGATCAGCACGTTGTCCTGGCGCAGGTCGTGGTGGAGGACCGCGTTGCCCGCGGTGGCCTGCCGCCATCCGCCCTCGAGTTCAGCCAAGCGGTCTAGGAACTGGACCGGTACCCACTCAGGCAGCAGATCGACTTTGGTGACGCCGGCCTGCAGGTCACGCCAGTCGCCGAAGTCTCCCCCAGCGCCGACGGGTTTGAGCCCGACTTGCATCAGTTGCTCCGGCGGTGACGAGAGCGCCTCAGCCGTCGTTGCGAAGGCGGCCAAGGTGGCGACCAACTCGTTGCGCTTCCACGGCTCGGTAGGCATCCGCCCACCGTCGACGGCTTCGAATCCAAGGATCACCCATCCGTCCTGCTCCTCCATCCACTGGATGCGTGGAGCTGGGACCTCCTCTGGTAGGGCCTGGTTGATCACCGCCTCCCGCCGGTAGCAGTTGGCGACATGGACCATGTCCGTGCTGTTGACTGCTTTGATGAACTGCGTGCTAGAACGCCCATTGATCACTGCGGCGAAGCCCCCGGTGAACCCGCTGCCGACGCTCGGCTGAGCGACGGCTGTGCCTCCCAGGCGTCGTGAGATCAGCTGGCGGACTTCCTGGGGAAGGCTCTCCCAGCAGGGGCGCGCGGCGGTAGAGGCGTATGGCGGTTTCGGAGTGACGGCGTCCGGCATTCCGCCAGAGTGGCGGACTCGCAGCCCGAGTCGCCACCGGAATTCCCGCACGGGACCAGGTCGGGCAACTCTCCGGCGCCCAGGCGCAAGCACCGGACCATCGCTGATCGGGGGAAGCAGGTGCTATGGGGATGCGTGCAGCGATCGTGGTGGGCGTCTCGACGAGTCGCGCGGGCGGGAGTCGCCCATGCAGGTCTACTGGGCGTGTCTTGAGTGGTGGAGCACGCGGCTCATGCGTCAGGCTTCGATGTTATGACGCTCTTCTACGTAGTGCAGCATGCCGAGAAGGAGCAGCAGCCCGGTGATCAACGGCTCACCGAACTCGGCCGATTGCAGGCTCATCGGACCGCACAGTGGCTTAGCCACCTAGGTCTGCGTGCTTTGGTGAGCAGTCCCTTGCGACGTGCTCGGGAGACGGCGGAGGCAATCGCCGCCGAGACTGGGCTCGAACTCCAGGTGGATGCCCGGCTGCAGGAGCGGGCGAACTGGGAGGAGGGCCAGTCATTTGAGGAATTTATGGCCGATTGGGCCAAGTCTGTACGAGATCGCGACTACGTCCCGCGGACTGGCGTCTCCTCACGTGAGGCGGGGGCCCGGTTCCGCGCGTTTCTCCTCGACTACGCCTCCAAGCCGGGGCCGATCGCGGTAACCACGCATGGTGGCGTCACTGTGGACTTGCTCCGGACGTTGCTCGGCGATGAGGCAGTGACGTCGGAGTTGCTGGATGAGGGAGTCCCCTCCTGCGCGGTCACCACGTTCGAGGACCTGACGGTAATTGACATCGCGTCGACAAAGCATCTGGGGTAGTGCGCTCGATGGCCACGGGATGCGGCTCGGGAAGTCGCCCTGGCACCGGTGTCTGCCGTGTCCCGTGCTGGCCTGATCGTGCTACGGCCAGAGCGAGTCTGTTTGAAAGGCTCATCGGTTGGTCGAACCTGTCCGTCCAGTTACGGTAGCTAGCCGGTAGCGGCAACCGCCTCGCGCGCTATGTCAAAGCCGGAACGCCCGTCGGTGGCCACGCGTACAGCATCCACGGGTACGTGCTCGTCCAGGAGCCGGGCCTCATAGGCGCTGCTCTTCAACTCATGCTCAAGCTCCGAACCAAGCTCCCTGCCCGCGAGCCGCTCACTGGCGGTGACATCGGAGTCGGTGAGCAATATCCGCACGATCTCGACGTCCCGGCCCATGGCCGGCTGGAACATGCCCTTGCTCTCAGCCAAGCCGATAGCGGCCTGTGCGTAGATCAGGCGGTACCCCGAGCTCGGCGAAGTTAGACGAGACTGCCGTCAGATTGCGCTCGACGAGCTCTTTGCGACGCGGGTCCGCCTGCGGAGCAGGATGTGCCTGCACCAGCGCGCCCTCCGACGAGCACTCCTCCGCTTGATCCACAACTGCACCTGAACGAACGAGTCGGGCGCGGATCAGAGAGACAGGGCGCCGCGACGAGCGGCAGCCGTGGCGCAGCACATGGACATATCACAGCGGTGATGTGCTCGACCTTCGCCCATGGGTCACGCTTGGCATTCGATCGGTGACAGCTCATAGGAATCCCGTCGTCGTCACAAGGGTGGGCTCATGCAGAAGGCAGTCGGGGCGATCCAACGGCTTGTAGCGAAGTGGACCGCGGCCATCGAGGCACACCGCCATCTCGGCAGAGACCCGATTTCTCCTCTGTCTGTGGAGTGGCCCTGCGAGCCCGCCTGGGAGACTTGGACCGCGGCGCGACAGATTGAGACTGTTCCGTTTGCCCGCAGACCAATCCGTGATGTAGCTCAGGGCCGTATCTCGACAACCAGCTACCCGCTGGCATGAGCAGGGCCATGAACGTCCTCGGAGTATCTGCGTACTTCCACGACAGCGCCGCCTGCCTGATCCGCGATGGCGAAATCGTCGCAGCTGCCCAGGAAGAGGCCTTCACTCGGCGAAAGCACGACCAGTCTTTCCCTGCACAAGCTGCGCAGTGGTGCCTGCAGTCTGCTGGCATCGACTGGTCAGATGTCGACTGGTTCGCCTACTACGAGTTGCCCTTGCTCAAGATGCGTAGGGTGTTGGCGTCAGCCGCAGCAGCCGGACAGCAGGAGCCGATTCGCGGAACGGAACTCTGGGCGCAGCTCAACGTCAGCAGCAGGCGGGATGTCGGAGCGATGTTCCCTCCGGGCCGCCGCCATGGGCGTGTGCTCGCGGTAGAACATCATCTGTCTCACGCAGCCTCTGCGTTCTTCCCGAGTCCTTTCGATGAGGCCGCGGTCGTGACCGTTGATGGCGTCGGCGAGTACACGACGACATCGATCAGTCTTGGCCGGGATCACAGTCTCACCCCCCTAAGGCGGCAGAAGTTCCCCCACTCTCTGGGGTTGTTCTACTCAGCCTTTACTCACTATTGCGGATTCCGTGTAAACAGCGGTGAGTACAAGCTCATGGGCCTCGCCCCCTACGGCACGCCGCGCTACAGCTCCCTGATCGAAGACCGGATCATCCGAATCTCGCAGGACGGCTCGTTCCGGCTGAATATGGACTACTTCGACTTTCTCAAACCCTTCTCCCAGCGGCTGTCGGCGGATCGACTCGAAGAAATGATGGGCCATCCCCGCCGCTCTGAAGAGACCGACATCGACGAGTTCTATGCCGATGTTGCAGCGTCGGCGCAGGCCACCTTCGAGAAGGCGGTCGTTCGAATCACGCGCCACGCACGATCGATCACAGGGGCAAGGAACCTGTGCCTGGCTGGCGGTGGCGCGCTCAACTGCGTTGCGAACAGCAAGATTCAGGCCGAGAGCGGCTTCGAAGGGATCTGGGTTCAGCCAGCGGCAAGCGATGCCGGCGGATCTCTCGGGGCTGCTTCGTACGTTTGGCACCAGCGGCTGTCGAACCCACGTCGGCCTGAGGGGAGGGACGCCATGCGGGGTTCGCTCCTCGGCCCATCGTTCGACAACGCGACCATCCGTAGCTACCTCGACAGCATTGGCGCCCAGTACAACCAGGTCGAACACGAGGAACTGGCCCGCACTGCAGCCGAACTGCTTGCCGAAGGGAAGATCGTCGCATGGTTCCAGGGAAGGCAGGAGTTTGGACCTAGGGCGCTCGGCAGCCGGTCCATTCTCGGGGACCCAAGATCACCTGGTCTCCAGCGGCACCTCAATTTGGCGGTGAAGAATCGGGAATCGTTCCGACCGTTCGCGCCTGCCGTACCTGTTGAGGATGCGAAGGACTACTTCGAGGCTCCAAACGGCTCGCCCTACATGCTGTTCGTAGCGCCAGTCAGGAAGGACCTTCGGGTACCGGTGACCAGTAAGGATGTCGGTCTCAGACCAGAGGAGCTTGTCGGGCAGGTCCGCAGCATTCTGCCGGCCATCACACATGTCGATCACTCGGCGCGCCTTCAGACAGTCGACCGTGCCACCCATCCACTGTTCTGGGATCTGCTTCGTGCATTCGGCTCCATAACAGGAACCCCGGTGCTAGTGAACACATCGTTCAACGTCAGGGGCGAACCCATCGTCTGCACTCCCGAAGATGCCATGAGGACGTTTCTTCGCACAGAGATTGACTATCTGTGCATCGGAGACAACCTTCTGGACCGTCGGAAGCAATCTGCCGTCGACATCACCATCTCACCTGTTGCAGACTTGGATTGAGTGGCGGAGCATGAGACCTCTCGATATGTACTATCAGGCGCTCTCGCTCATAGCGCCCCGCAGTCCTCTGGTGCGCTCAAGAATCTTGAATGAGGCCCTGCACGGGATCCCCTACACTCGTCTTAGGAAGCCGCACCTCGGTATGTTCCAGCCGGACTCCGTGCTTGGCTGGTCGCACGTGGAGGGTACTCAGGCCGTCCATCCGTCGTTTGAGTTTCGCGCACGATACAAGATCGATGGCTCCGGCAGGCGTGAGACTGGATACTCCGGAAAATCATCGAAGGTTGCGATCCTGGGCTGCTCTTGGGCATTTGGGCACGGAGTCAACGACGACGAGACTTTTGCTGCTCGACTGTTTAGAGACCAGAGCGTACCCGTCCACAATTACGCGTGCATGGGCTATGGGCCTGCACAGGCCTATCTTCAGCTGCTTCATCGAGTGGACCTGAAGCAGGCCGTGGAGAGCGACGGAGTCGTTGCGTACGTTTGGGTACCTGACCAACTCATGCGAGCTTGGCGCCGGCTGGAGTGGATCGTCCTGAATTCGTGGGTAAACCCACACGGGCCCAGCCACCCTGTGTTTGACCTCGATAATCAGGGGCTTCGGCATGCTGGACTTGTCGGGCGTGAAGGAGCCACAGTCGACTCGCCGCTTCTGCCGGGAGTCGTCGAGCGTACAGAGTGGCGAATAACCACTCTCCTTATCAGCGCAATGCATGAACTGGTCACTGCGACGGGGCGGCAGTTCATGGTGGTGGTGCCTCCCCTCCCTGACCGGAAGCAGGACCAGGCCGCTGGACAGAAGCTGGCAGCACTCCTGGCGGGTAGCGGAGTTCCCTGTATAGACATGAACCACGAGGTGAATCTCAGGCGTAGCGACAGCGGTGCGATGTTCTACCGATTCGACGAACACCCAACTGCTGCGTGGCATGCAATTGTCGCTGATTCCCTGGCGAAGGCAATCCTCGAATATACCGCCGCAAAAGAGAGCTGAGGCAAGGACACCAATGATGAACTCATCGACAGTCATCAACCTCGAGCCGGCACGTCGCCTGGTGGACCGGCACTTGGCGCACGAGACTCCATTCGAAGTCGCCATCGACTCTCTGAACCTGACCATCTTCCCTGGAGTGTTCTGCCCTGCGTACACCAAGACCAGCGCGTTTCTCGCGAAACATGTTCGGGTTGACCCCGGGGAGACGGTCCTCGATGTCTTCAGTGGGTCCGGCTACCAAGGGTTGCTGACCGCACATACTGCCGCCAAGGTGCTTTGTGTCGACAGCTCCCCCGAGGCAGTCCGCTGCGCCATGGCCAACGCCGAGAGCCAGCAGGTGTCTGACAGGGTTACGGCCCTGGTAGGCGATCTCTTTGATCCAGTGACCGAGCGGTATGACGTCGTCATCGCGAACCCCCCGCTGCTGCCTGGAACCCCAGCCAATGCCATCGAAGCAGCGATCTTTGATCCCGAGCTCGTCCACTCCAAGAGGTTCCTTGAGCAGGTCGGTGACTACCTGACCGACCGAGGGAGGGCGTACCTGATCGCCACCGATGCTCATCAGGGCATGGGGATCCTCGATGTCATCGCCTACAGCGAGGAGTGCGGCCTCAGCGCGTCGGCCATCGCCCGCCTGCCCCTTCCCTACGAGACTTATACCGTCTATCGGATCAGCTCACCGAGGTCTCACTGATGGCGCGCATCATTGCCACCGCCGAGAACTTCGCCTTCGGTCCCGCAGGCAAGCTCATCACTGTTGCGGAGAGGCTTTCACAGCAGGGGCATCAGCTCACATTCGTTGGGTATGGCACGGCCTTCCAGCTCGCTCGGCGTTCCGGGTTTTGGGAGGACGTCGTAGAGCGAGACACCGACGGGGAGAGCTTCGGCCGGTACTGCCAGAATTCTCTTCGCGGCTTCGACCTCCTCGTCTCCTGCGTAGATCGGTCAAGCGCCGAAGAGGCCAAGAGACTGGGCGTCCCCGTCGTCTGGCTCGATCCTCTCTCCTGGTGGTGGGATGAGCTACCGAACTGGGTCTCAGATCTCGACCTGCGGATCACACAGCGGAGCATTGGTTCAGAGCCGGCAGGGCACCCATCTCATCAGCACAACAGTCGCAATCACGTCGTCGTGGGGCCGATCGTCGAGTCGATACCTCGCCCGGATACGCCTCCAAGCGCCGCTGACCTGCTCGTCAACTTTGGCGGCGGGGAAGCAGCAGGATGGTACGAGTTGGGCAAGGACACCAATTACCCCCTTGTGGTGGTTGAAGTTCTGCATTCACATGTAGACCTGAATAGATTCAGCTCAGTCACCATCACTGGCGGCGAACGGTTTGTGTCTGAATGCAGTCGACAGTGGCCTGACAGCCCATACTCATTCGATTGTCTCGGGCATGATGAATTTCTGACGCGACTCGCGTCTTCCTGTGCCTTCCTCACTGTGCCGGGGCTCGAAGCTCCCTTGGAGGCGTGGTCTGCCGACATTCCCACACTGTTCCTGCCCCCTTCCAATAGCAGCCAGTACGTTCAACTCGACGAGTACCGAAGGCAGGGGGTTGCTGGCGCCAGTATCCACCTGAGAGATCACCTGCCCGGGCTGGACCTGATGCGACTCCCGTTGCGGGATCGCTCAGCGCGCTTCCTGGAGCAGTTGACTAGGTTTGAAGTCGACCCGGAACTCCGTCGGTCGTGGGGCAGGCAACTCGAAGCGATGCTGAACGACAGCGACTCATGGCCTCAGTTGGTCAGTGACGCCCATGCATTCATCGAGCGGCTCGGCCGGAATGGGCTTGATGACTGCGTCGAAGCCATCGAAGCTCTACTGCGGTGGAAGGGGATCTGAGCCATGCGTGTATTCCTAGCAGGCATCATCCAGGGTGCTCGTACTGATGACGGTATACATCACCAGGGCTACCGCAAGGAGATCCGTGATGCTGTATCGGCCTCCTATCCGGAGGCCCAGTTCGTGGATCCCCACGAGGAGAACCTTGGCCGGTTGGAGTGGTCGCGAGACCTCCAGAGGGAGATGTTCCTCCGCTACGTGACGGAGGCAGGACGGTGCGACGTTCTCGTTGCTTGGCTTCCCGAACCCAGCATGGGGACATCGGTCGAGATGTACGAGGCCTACCGCATGGGGGTCCCTGTGCTCACGATCAGCCCCATGGCGGGGACTTGGGCAGTTTTCTCGCTCGCGACTAGAACTTTTCCGGATATGGAGGCGTTCTCGGCGTTCGTTCGCAGTTCAGGCTTGACCGAGTTGATGCCTTCTCCCCGAGGCAGGGGGACATCAGAGGTGGGTGGCATGAATGAATGAGATCATCAACAGCTGTGCGGACTGGCAGTGGAACGTCAACTCCTGGTCGAAGCAGGACAGCCCCGCTGCTGCGATCAATCACTTCCTGGCGCGCCGGCACACGGGCGCAACTGAACACTCTGAGCGCCCCTTCGCATGGCTCTGCTACGGGCAGCGAAGTGATGCGACCGCGGTGGCTGCCTACCGTGCATACCGTGACTCGATGGGGGATGAGGGGCTGTTCGCCGCAGTACTCAAGGCTCACGGTCACCGGAAGGCGGACCTTGAGGAAGCCGCGGTGCATCTGGAGTGGCAGGCGCACAACCAGCCTCTCTCCCTGACTACAGGATGGGCGGCCTGGCGGGCCGGCGCCGCAAGCTCCGTCGAGGCCATGTTCCAGATACTGCTTGGCCAGAGCCACAATGGGAGCGCCTGTCAGCTGTACCGGGCGTGCTTTGACGAGAACCTTGCTGCGTTCTTCGAGGTGGTCAGCGTCCACGTGGCACAGCTCAAAGTGGGTGGGCACGACCACCCCTATCTCCACGGAGCGACACCGGATGCTTCCGTCCTGCGCGATCAGGTACCAACCGCAGTGGACGATCGCACCAGTCGAGGGGGCTGCTGAGTGCAGAAGTCACCGCGGGTGGATGTCATCGTCCCGTATGGGCACTCACCGGGTCAGCCTGAGCGCCAGGAGAACCTCCAACAGGTATTGGCAAGCCTGCAGAACAATCTTGAGTACAAGAACTGCCGCGTGGTCTTGGCCGAGTTGGGGTCGCGGGCCACTCAACAGGACCTGGCTCGCAGCCTGAAGGCGGACTACGTCTTCACCAGATCGGATGAGGAGTTCTCACCTGGCCGGGCGATGAACGCGGGCTTCCTCAGCCGGCAACATCCGGCTGATCTGGTGTACTTCCACCAGGCTGACTTCCTCGTTGCCCCGGACGTCCTTGACCGCGCGGTACAGCTGATGCTGCGACTGGACTGTCCGTTCGTCTATCCCTACTGGGGAGAAGTGCATCTCTCGCGGATGATGAGCGAGGCGGTGCGCTGCTCCGTGGTGGAGCCGGGGCAGGTCTTCGACGTCCTTCAGCGGTGCGTCGCACATCGGCGTGCCAGTCAGGGGGCGGGGCAGGCCGCCTCTGATGCGTATGACGAGGTCGCCCTGAACAATGACGAGTTGGAGTCCCTCGTCAGCTCGCTCCCGGCTAGTCTCCGACAAGAGATCATCGAGGCCGACCAGGTCCGGTTGTGGGGAGCGGATGACCGCTCGTACGCGCCCTACAGGTGGGTCGCGAAGGGGACTCTCGCTGCCCGGCTCTGCCGGATCAGCGGAGGGCCCCGTGCCAGTGCCGCCTATCTCTGCTCCGATGCCGCATTCCGCCAAGCCGGCGGGGTGCCAGAACTTCCTGGCTGGGGATACGAGGATCTCATCTTCTGGCACACGGTACAGGCCTTCCATCCCTATACAGGCGACCGCAATGGGATCTCGTTCGAAGACAGCACCATCACGATGAATTACCCACTTATTCATCTATGGCATCCCATCAGCGGGCGTCCTGATTACTACGCCGCCACGGAACAGAACGAGCGGATCTTTCACGAGTTCCGCACCCTCACCACTGATCAACGACGCGCTGCCGTAAGGCCGCTACCGCCTCGCGGCGAGTAAACCAACGGCACCCCAAGTAATGGAGGTGAAAATAGGATGGAAACCGCGCTAGGAATAGACCTGAACGCCCTCACGCCTATCGGACGATCCTCCTATCTCGGGTTGCTGGCATCTACAGGACAGCAGGTCAAGATAATTCTCGTCAAGGGTGCAGAGGTGCCGCCGCTTCAAAAGGCAGCTGCGCTCCGTCGGGAGCTCATCGAGGAATTAGCCGGCAAGGTTAGCTTGCCGGTGCCGTTTCCCGTCGAGATCAAATCCGGCCCGTGTATATTCGAAGGCTCTGCTGCATGGGCCTTCGTCAACTCCTACGTCCCGGGGTCAGATCTCACCAATATCGTCCGACAGCTCACCCCTGGCCAGGACTCCGAACTTGTCCACGCGATGGGACAGGCCGCGGGGGTGTCCCTCGCAGTCCTGCATAGCACGTCCCAGCGTTGGATCAGAGCTCGAGGCAAGGAAGACGCCGAATCCGTTTATCAAGAGAATGTCTGGCGAGACGCCACACTCGCCAGACAAAAGGCCCTGGCACGCCGAGTGTGGGACGCCAGCAAGATCACGGCGTTGGATGACCGGCAGCTGCGACAGGCCCGTTCACTGGCCGGTGCATTCACCAACCGTTTCAGGACCACACGCCACCCCGCCGCCGGTGAAACAACGGGCTGCTTGATCCATACGGATCTGCATGGTGGAAACATCATTCTGGACACCAGCGCACCAGCAGATGCCAGGATCGCTTCGTTCATCGATGACCAGCTATCCGTGGGCGATAGCGGATACGACATTGCCAGCATCCAGAACTGGGCGTTCGAAGTTATGGACGAGCAATCCTTCATAGCGTTCATCCATGGACTCGAAATCGGATACAAGAGTCTCATTCCGCACTACACCCTGCGAAGTTCTGATCTGCTTCTCTATCTCGCTGACCGTTCCCTTGGGCGACTGGCCTATTACGCACGGTCTGCTCCACAGTGGGTCGAGCCGTATGGATCGGAGCGACTGTTCCGCCATCTCGACCTGCTCGACGGGATTGCCAGTGCGGCGGCCTCGACCGACAGTTTCACAGACCCTTTCGTAACCGTTAGGAGACTGGCTACATGAATGAGATCTCCCCGGATGGGACCGTTAAGGCGCCCACTGGCGCACGCGTAGCTGAAGCCCAGGTGGTGCAGTTCCAAGAGGAGGGCTATTGCGTGCTGCCCGCCATCGTTCCTGAAAGGTTGATGAACCTGCTCGGCGAGGAATGTGAACAGGCCATTCGTAAAGTACATAGTGAAATGGTCGCCAAAGGTGTGGACGTCCTGGGCGGTAGCAGGCGAGGATTGCAGTACACACCCGGTGGCTGCCGGAACGCACAGCCGCGGCTCCGCGAGTTCCTGTTCAGCGACCTACTCCAGGGGATCTGCGCTCAACTGATCGGGCCTGAGGCCTATCTGGTATGGGAACAGTTCTCGGTAAAGATGGGTGCCAAGGGCTCCGATGGAGCGGGTGCCCGCTTCGAGAACGATGGGAACCCTCAGTCGCTCGGCTACTTTTCGTGGCATCAGGATTCGGGCTACGTGCCCCTGGATCACGTCCCGTACCTGTCCTGCTGGGTCGCGCTGGACGACATCACTGCCGACAACGGTCCCCTCCGGATCATCCCCTTCTCAGAACTCGGCATCCGAACCCGAGTCACACACACGCCGGACCCCCTCAACGGCGACCTGGTCGGGTACTTCGGAAGTCTGCCGGGGGTTGCAATCGAGATCCCAAGGGGCAGCGTGATCTGCTTCAGCAGCACCTTGTTCCACTCAAGCTCGACGAACGACACCAGTTCCCCCAGGCGCGCCTACTTGGCTCAATACGCGTCGACCACCAGTGCAGCCAGTGGGAACGTTCTCTGGCGGGATGCCGAACGCGTCCCCTCCGGGCCCGATGTCCCTGCAGAAGAAGGAAGCGCATGAACCAGCCACCTGCCCAGCCCGAGGACGAGAGGTCGCTTGATGCTGCTGTAATCAGCAAGGTGTGGCCTCGCTTCCACGATGCCGAACTCGCCGGTACTCGGAGACTGAAGGGGCGCAGCCATCGCGTCTACGAGTGCACTGACGCACGTGGTGCTGCTGTTGTGGTGCGTCTCTCGGCTCCGCAACGTGCACGATTCGACATCGAGGCCTCTCTGGTTGAGCGGTGCCGTGATGCCGGCGTCCCCGTGCCAGCGATCAGATACGTCGGCAGCGAGGACACCGTGGCCGGGCCAGTCTCGATCATGGTGCAGGACAGAGTGGCGGGCGAGACGCTCAGGGAGCATGCCAAGCGAATCGGGCCGGAGGGCGCCGGTAACGCGGTGCGACAAGCAGGCGAGGTCCTGGCCAGGATCCACCAGTTGAGCACCACAGGGTTCGGCTCCGTGGACGCCAGCCTTCATGGAACCGACAGCAAGTTCGGCAACTGGTTTATTGACGGCCTGCAGGCAAAGCTCGACGACGCCCGGCGCATTGAGCCGACCTCTGATCGGATCCTGGACAGGGCAATGGCTCTAATGCACGCCCATCGGGCTATGCTCGATGACTGTTCTCCTAGACTGCTGCATGGCGATTTCAGCCCTGACAACGTCATTGTGGAGAGCGGTAGCATTGCCGCCGTCATCGACTGGGAGGCAGCCAAGAGCGGTCCACCAGAGATGGATGTTGGCTGGTGGGATTGCTTCTTTGACTCTCCCCTGACTCAAGCACGCGAACTGGTCTCTGGTTACGAGCGGCGGAGCAAGTTCGATCCCGAGCGGCTGACGACGCTGAGGCACCTCGCCGTACTCCGGATCATGATTGGTCACTTCTCGTGGACGCTCTCGGTAGGTGATCCAGATGGGATCAAACATGCTGCCGAACGCATCGCGCTAGAAGTTGACACAGCAGCTTCCTGGGCCAGCGCATGACGTGGTGACAGCCCCATCGCTCCCTGCCTCATGGGTCAAGGAGCAACAGAGATACACGCATACGGCGATGTGCGCGTCTGTATCAGTTCAGCAGACGCGCACATCGCCGTATTAAGGGCTAACGCAGGTTCAGAATGATCGGCTCTCCATGCCGCCCCCAAACCCGCCTTGGATTCACGTGACTCGCTGATAGTCGCTGCTTGCCGCTCGAGTAACCAGCTTCAGATCGACAAGGAGCCGCCGCAATGCTGCATAGTCCGAGTGTACTTGGCCCAGCAAGTCGTTCACTTCGGACTCCGACAAATGCCGGTCTGCGGGCAGGAGCCGAGCAAGGAGCTGTGCAACACGCCACCGGAAGTCGGGATTCTCCGGAAGCTTTACGAGTCTCCCGTGCTTGAAGAACCGTTCGAGATCGGGGTCCTCAGTAAGCAATCCAGTCACTGGCAAGGTTGCGTCGATCGCATCAGCAGCCACGCTGAGCACTGAGAGGTCCGCCGCAAGGTTGTGCCCCTCGATGGACACCAGTCCGACTTCCTTGAGCCGCACAGCGTCCTTCACCATTGACTTCGGATCTCGGCCGACCGCAGCCGCGACAGCACTCAGGGAACAGTCATCGCCTCTACTCTGCCGCTCGGCTACAGCCGCGAGGAGAGTCAGCCGGCTGGATACAGAGAGAGCGCCAAGCATCTCTGCCGCGCTGCTGAGTTCAGACATGCGAACTTCCTAAGAGTCGGTCTATCTTGCGTCAAGACGGCTTCTAGCGACCTCATCGACCCGACGTCGACAGGTTGCGGCGCCCGCAGATCCGCCGAATCAGACAGTGGAGCTGTCATCGTCGCCGTTCCAAGGCCTGGGCAATCCGCGACGCCGCGCGAGCACGAACGGACAGCGATCCCCCCGTCGTCTGACACGCAAGCGTATGGGCGAGTTCCACTATAAGGACATCACTCCAGTGATATGGCCCTCCTTGACAGCCCGTTCGGGCGGGCTCAAGCAAGGCGTATCGGGACCCTGGGCAGGCTGGAGATGGGACGGCGCATGCTGCACGCGACGGAGTGGTGTGACCTCGGTTGAATTGCGAAGCATGGGGCCTGTGATCTCGACTGGCACATCCAGACCGTCGAGGAGCATGACTATCTTGTCGATGTGGGTCAGCTTGCGATCCCCGGACTCGAGCATCGACAGGAACGCCTGGCTCAGGCCCGTCAGCTGAGCTATGTCATCCTGCCGCAGCCTTCCTAAGCTTCGTACCAGTGTGCAGAGCCTCCCGAAATCTCGCCCCTTCAGGGCTGACCGGACTTCTGGCATATTCCAGACGTACTCGGGTACGCAGAGGGGAGCTGGGGCATCTGCCCGCTGCCCGCGGCGACAGGCGCTGCAGCAGTCCTCGTCGTTATACCTGCTCAGTTGGCACCCACACTCTGTACAGCGACGCCTGTGCACGGCAGTCACGGTTCCCTCAGCGGTGCGCAGTCCCGACACGGACATCCACTCCTTGGTGAACTGACACCGATGGTGCACCGCTGCGACCGCAGTGAGCTGGCCAGCATGTGACCGTTTCCGCTCATGGCCGTGCGTTGCCCTCACCAGCGCAGTCGCTCGTTGGACGGGCGATGCCCTCAAGACTGGCTCCAGTCAAAGCGAAGGACCCGGACAGACTGTCCAGGTCCGATTGCTTTTGCCATCAAGGCCATTGCTCGCGGATCAGGCATCCGCCCTTCCAGCCGCATCCAGCACGGCTTCCCACGGGTACCGACGACCCGGCATCCCAGCCCGCGGCTCAACGAGTGGCCACACCTCGTCCCCGTAGATCAACCGAACCCCCGCATCGCGCAAGGCCTTGATGTGGCCCTCCCAAGCGGGGTGGCGAGCGTGCGCTGCGTTCACCCGTGGCCAGACCACAACCGGGAGGTCAAGTGTCCCGATAGCCTCATTGACCTGTGTCAACGCCTGGTTGTCCGAGATGCCCAATGCGAGCTTGGCGACGATGTTGGCGCTCGCGGGGGCAACGACGTAGCAGTCCACTGGCGGATGTGGGCGGGAGTCGCCGGGAAGACGCGATTCAGTGCGAACGGGCAGGCCCGTCAGCTCCTGGAGCCTGGCGGCCTCTCCGCTGGAGCGGAGCCACTCACCTGCTGTCGGCGTGAGCGTGACCGCGACAGTCCAGCCGCGTTCGAGGGCGGGAACCACGATTCCCGTACGCAGCTCCTCGACGCCGCCGGCGCCCGACCCCACGACGCCCAGCACCTTGCCCTGCATCAACCTCATTGCACCGCCCTGCACCGTTTGGCCATGGCCAGCAGCCCGGACGAGTGTCTGCCGCCAGTAACCGGGGACTGCTTCCTCAGATCACGAAGAGTTTCTCGTACCCGTGGGTTGTTCCGCACGAGCTGCGGCGACGCGTGCTCAGCCTCTCGCAGCTCGCTGAAGGCGTCGTCGACCCGTCCGCTGAGGCACAGGGCGCGGGCATAGTCGATGCGGTGGGACACCGCGCGTTCCGGCGGCATGTGGTCGACGTCGATGTGCCCGTTGTCGATGACGTAGGGGATGTTCTCCAGGTCCAGCTCGATGGAGACGCGGTGTAGTTCGACGTTCGTCGGGCCGAAGCAGGTCTGCCAGTGGTTCTCGTCGGAACCGAGCCGCTCAGCCAGCCTTGTCGCTCGCTCAAGCAAAGAGCTGGCCGTGGACCTGTCCTGGTGACGCGCCGCGGCCACCGCCGCGCGCAGGTGAATCATCCCGAGCAGGCTCAGGGCGGCGGGCTCATCCTCGTCGACCTGACGCACAAGCCAGGCCGCCGCGGTGTCGCCCAATTCGAGGGCGTCTTCGTAACGCCCGTTGGCCAGGAGCGCATGAGTACCGGAACGCGCGGCAGAGGCGAGTGACAGCGGATCCTCGGACTCGTCGGCAGCCCGCATAGCACGTTCGGCCGCGAGCCACGACAGGTCCGACTCACCGATCTTGGCGAGGGTGGTTGCCGCCAGGTGGTGCGTGCGGGCGGAGACCGCGAGGCCGCGCCGCCGTTGATCGCCGTGGGGAAGGTCTTCGAGTTCCTGGGCGGTCTGGAGCAGACCGGGGAGCGCAGCGATGACCTCCCCGAGAACGCCTGCTTGGTAGTCACCCCAGCTGCGTTCCACAAGCATCTGGGCTTGCTCCGGCCTGGGCAATTCCCGCTGTGCCGTCGGCCCGAACAGCAGCTTCGAGAGACGGCGAGGGCTCATCAACGCATCACGAACAGCGGGTACGTCGTCCCTGTGCTTCTGATCGTCCTCCATGAGGAGTGGCTGCCCCATAAGGTCACCGAGAGGGACGCGTAGCACGCGGGCGAGCTCGGCGAGCTTGTCGATCCTCGGAGCTTTCCGCACACCTCGTTCGATCTTCGACAGCCAGTCGGTGCTACGGCCAACGAGTCCTGCGAGCACAGGCTGCGTGTAGCCTCGGCGCTCGCGGTAGTACGCGATCCGCTCTCCTATGCTGAGGTGATCTCCAAGACCCCGCATGTGGGCTGCCTCCCCGACTCTCCGTCTGCAATTCACAGTAGCGGCCGACCAGATCCCGGGATCAGGGAGTGATTCGGGTAGGTGGTGCCGGGCTCAGCATCCGCGCCCGGGTCAAGCGCGGGCCGGACACTCTGTCCGGCTTCGAGAGGATCAGTGGATACCTTGCTGTACTGGATGCCTGGGGCGGCGCAATCACCCGACCGTTGTGGGCAAACTCGGGCTAGCAGTCGTCAAGGACAGGAGAGGCCGGCAGTCATCTCTAATCGCGTCGAACCGTCACTCTCTCAATGGACGCTTGAAGTTTGGAGAAATCTTCAAGGCTGTCGAGGACGATGTCGGCCCCTGCGGCAACAAGTTCGTCTCCCGTGGTCTTGCCCGAGGTCACACCGATTACCGAAGCGCCGCCCTCAAGGCCGGTGCGGACGTCTTCAAGGGAGTCTCCAATGATCACGGTGTTGTTGTGAGTGAAGACCGTCCCATATTTGGCCTGCGCGCGCTTCTGCGCGATGCCGACGAGGGCGGGGCGATGGTCGTCGTCGGACGCGTACGCCCCGATCTCGGTTTCAAGGTAGGTATCGAGCTTGAAGGCCGCGAGCTTCAGAAGCGCGTTTGGCTTGAGATTGCCGGTGACGGCCGTAGGCACCCAGCTCCCGTGAGCACGTACTGCTTCCAGCGCGACAACGGCTCCGGGCATGAGGTGACCATCGCGGCGGAGGTCGTCCGCGTGGGCTGCGAGCCGCTCGGGCAGCAGCTCCACCATACGCGGCAGTAGATCTGCGACCGCCTCTTCGGCCACGCCGTTGTCCAGGAGCAGGGATCGGATGGCGAGGGGCATGGTGACGCCGGTGCCGCGCGCTGGCAGACGTTCGGCCGGGCGGCCGACGACTTCGGCAAACGTCTCGCGGTACACCTGGCGGTCGATGTCTCCGACGTAGAGCAGCGTGCGGTCGATGTCCCACAAGATGAGCGTCTGCTGGGCGTCGGTCACGTTCACGTCTTCGCTCCCGTCACGGCGGTACGGTCCAGTAGCCCCCGAGCGTACGTATCATTCACCACCGCTTGGAGATCGCTGAGCATCGGCTCTGGTGTGCTCGTTCAGACGGGCTGGCTGGAGCTGTTCGGCGGGATCCAGAGTTCGGTGCGCGGCGCGGGCCAAGAGGCAGACCGAGCAATGTGTTCTTGAGTTCTACCGGCTCAGTTGGCAGCAGCACTGTTCGTTAGCGTCGTGGCGACAGCGCAAGCACCTCTTCATCGCCCGTTGAGCACGCACCTGCCACCTCAACTTTCCCTGGTAAACCTTCAATCGCTCCGGTGATATCACCCGGGGAATGTGTGCATCGGGCGCTTTCCCGTCACTCTGGGACTCCCGCAGTGCACGGCGTCGATGAACCCGCTCGGAAGCGGATCATCCGGGTGTACACCCTTTGTCCTGTGGGCGCGTAGTTGTCCCTGAATCCGCCTACCGGAGTCCAAGGTGTCCTCGGCCTTACACGTACGGCTCGCTCAGTCCCTGCTGCTGGTTCGGTCGCGGAAGTGGCCACGCTGGCCTCCCTTCGACGGCGGCACGGTCTCCTCGGGGGTGAACCTTGGTCGTTAGCCTCTCCGCTGTCGTACTCCTCGGCGTCGTTGTCTTCCTCCTCGTGAAGAAGGCTGGCCTGAACGTGGCACACGCCGTCATCTGTGTCCTGTTCGGCTTCTTCCTGGCCGGAAGCTCCGCGGCGCCGAGCATCAGGAACGGCGTTCAGGGCGCGGTTCAGCTGATCGGAAAGATCAGCTTCTAGACCGGCGTCGGGGCGCAGACGAGGCTCTGGCCCTCTCCCTCTCCCTGGGCCCTGACGGCCTTTCCAACCACTGGACGTAACCCATGGACCGTTGATGACACCGATACCAGCTCTGTCCCAGAGCCTGACCGAGGGTATGGCCGCCGTCGCTGTATCCCTGCCGTACATGCGAGCCATGCCGGCCACGACGCACGGTGAGCGTCACCACGTCATGCGGGGAAGCGCCCTGTGCGTGAGGCCGCAGAATCTGTGCCTGTATAAGCGGGGCGGTCCGAGACGGGGGCAGTCGTGAAGCGTCGAGCATCGACTCTGGACAGGCATCCAGCCCGTGACGATACGCGACTGCAGGTAGTGGTTGAGGATGCGGCGATGGGCCGCTGGGAGGGTGCTCGAGAGCTGCTGGCTTCGACGGGGACGGACTGGGATCGGCGTATCTTCCGTCTTCAGGTGCTTGCCCGTGTCGGGGTGCGGCTGACGTTTGCCGATACTTGGGAGCAGGCCGAGCCGCGGTCTCCGCATGCTCTTGCGCTTTTGGCCCACGTGTTGGCCCTGCGGTCGATGGCAAACGGTCGGGGGCAGGGCCGCAGTGAGCTGATGGAGCAGGCTTGGGGGGTTTGTGTCGACGCTGCTGAAGCAATGCCCAGCGACCCATCCCCGCACGTTGTCATGCTCGCGTTAATTCGGTTTAACTCGCCTCACCGTGACCGCGAGTGGCGCGCGACTTTGCGGCACGTGTGGGGGCAGGTGATGCAGCGCGATCCGTGGAATCGGGAGGCGCACCACGAGCTCCTCACCTACATGTTCCCCTCCTGGCATGGCGTAGGAGGCGAGATGTTCCACTGGGCGCAGGAGCGATGCGCGCTCGCCCCTCGCGGTCTCCCGCTCCACACCCTTCCTTTGGTCGCTCTCGCCGAGTCCCACCGCCTGCGGATGGAGCAGGAGGGTCACCGCTATGGACTGACGGTGCACCCGTGGACGGACAATCCGTCGACGCGGCAGGCGTGGGAGAACTGGTGGGCGTACCGGGCTCCTGGCCGACCGCATGCCGCCTTCCACGAGGACGCCAACTACTTGGCCCACGCCTTGTGCTTTGCGAATCAGCACAGGGAAGCCGCGGAGGTCTTCGACGCGATCGGCCCGTACGCCACCGATGTCCCCTGGAGCTACTGCGGAGACGCGCAGACGCTCTTCACCCGCCACCGCACCTGGGCGGTCAAGGCGTCCGCGCCGTAACGCCCTCGCGTGACCCGTGGGTCACAACACCGTCTCATCCCCGTCCAGCTACTGCTGACAGAGAAGGGCATCGCCATGCCATTGGACATACCGAGCGTCACGCCATCGGAAGAGGAGCGTCTCGCAGAGCTCGGGATCAGACAGACTCTGGACCGCTCCATGTCGGGGCGCCAGAACTTCGCCGTCTCGTTCACGATCATCAGCATCCTGTCCGGCTGCCTGACCATGTACGGGTTCGGCATGAATACCGGCGGTCCTGCGCTGATCATGTGGGGCTGGGTGCTCGTCGGTCTCATGACGCTCCTCGTCGGCCTGGCCATGGCCGAGGTCTGCTCCTCCTACCCGACCTCCGCCGGGCTCTACTTCTGGGCCCACAAACTCGCCCCGCGCAAGTCCGCCCCGGCCTGGGCCTGGTTCACTGGCTGGTTCAACACCCTCGGTCAGGTCGCCGTCACTGCAGGCATCGACTTCGGCGCCGCATCGTTCCTCAACGCGTACCTGAACCTTCAGTTCGGGTACGCCGCGACCCCAGGTCACACCATCACTCTCTTCGGTCTCATCCTCCTGCTGCACGCCGTCGTGAACACCTTCCGGGTACGCGTCGTGGGCTTCTTCAACACCGTCTCCGTGTGGTGGCATCTGATCGGCGTCGTGGTGATCGTCGGCGCGCTGTTGGCCGTTCCCGTCACGCACCAGTCGCCCGGGTTTGTGTTCACCGAGTTCGTCAACAACACCGGCTGGGGCTCCACGGTCTACGTCGCCCTCATTGGCTTGCTCATGGCCCAGTACACCTTCACCGGCTACGACGCGTCCGCCCACATGACTGAGGAAACGAAGAACGCCTCCGTGGAGGGGCCGAAGGGAATCGTCCGATCCATCCTCGTCTCCTGGGCCGCCGGGCTCGTCCTCCTCTTCGGCTTGACCTTCGCCATCCAGTCCTACACCGGCGCTCTGGAATCACAGACGGGTGTGCCGCCGGCGCAGATCTTCATGGACGCACTGGGCGCGAGCACCGGCAAGCTGATGCTTCTCATCGTCATCGGTGCTCAGCTCTTCTGCGGTATGGCCTCCGTGACCGCGAACTCCCGCATGATCTACGCCTTCTCCCGCGACGGCGCGCTGCCGTTCTCGACCGTGTGGCACAAGCTGCACCCGGGAACCCGCACCCCGACCAGTGCCGTCTGGCTTGCTGCCGGTGCTGCGTTCGTCCTCGGCTTGCCCTACCTGTTCAACACCACCGCGTACGCCGCCGTCACCTCCATCGCGACGATCGGTCTCTACATCGCCTACGTCGTCCCAACCCTCCTGCGCCTTCGCCAAGGAGAAGACTTCCGACGAGGTCCCTGGCACCTGGGCCGCTGGTCCAAGCCCGTCGGCGTGATCGCGGTGATGTGGGTGGCGCTGATCACAGTCCTGTTCATGCTGCCCCCGTCCCGCCCTGTGACTGTCGAGACGTTCAACTACGCGCCCCTCGCCGTCGGCGTGGTTCTCGCCTTCGCGGGAACCTGGTGGCTCGTTTCCGCCCGTAAGTGGTTCCTCAACCCACACCATCCACGGAACGCCACACCGCTCAGCCCCGCTTCAGAGAGGGCCACTCGATGACGCACACCAAGATCGGCGGCGTACGAACGTCGTGACAGGGCTGCAGGCGCGATTGCGGGCAGATTCGTAGCCCACCACTTGGTCCAATGAGCCGATGCTCGCTCGGACTGGTCCCGCGGGCGACCGGACCTCGTTTCTCGTTCCCCTGCTATGGCTCGTGTGGGTGCTGGAGGACGCCGGTCCTCCAGCACCCACACGAGTCCGCGCAACCAGACCCGTCTCCTGTACGCACGGAAGCGAAGGATGCCTGATCTCAGCCGAATTCCAGCGAGTGGATGACCTGCCAGCGGTAGGCCTGCCCTTCACGACGCAGTTCGACCAGCCGAACGTTCTGCACCGCTACATCCACCGCACCGAGTTCCCGGAGGGGCCGTATGGCGTTGCGCACGATGTCGGCGGATACGGGGCGGTTGCAGTAGGCGATGCCCAGGTGCGGGCGAAGAAGCGATGTCGGCTTGCGCTGCGGAATCCCCGCCCCGGCGCCGGCTGCGAATAGGGCCTCATGCAGATGAAGGACGGGGTTCCAGGGGGCAACGCTGTAGCGGATCGCGCCGCGGGATGCAGTGAGCGGCACCGCCTGGAGGGTGAAACTCTCTGGTCTGCGTTCATGCGCCTTGGCGACCAGGCGGTCCAGATGTCCGGAGTCGATCTCGTCGACGCGGCCGATACGTCCAAGGGTCAGGTGCAGGCCGTCCGCATGAATGTCGTCGAAGGCGAGGTGGCGCAGCTCCTTCTGGCAATGGCCTGCGTGGTCGATGAGCGGGGTCGCGTCTGGGAAGGTGAGCATCCAGTAATAGGCGCGGGTCGAGGACGTCCAGCCGGGCCGGTCCCAGTGGTCCTTCATTTCCTCGACGGCATCGAAGGCGGCCCAGTCGTGCTCCGCGATCACGGTCGCGTCAGTTGTGCTGGGTGGTGGAGTGGGAGGAAATGCGCCCGGGTCGGCTGTGAGCTGCATCCGCGGCCCTTCTCGTCTGCTCCATCGGGCGTGTCATTTTGGCAGACTTCGCCAGGTCCCTCGTTTGCGGGGCGGATTGCCATGAGCGCAGGGCGTCGTCGTACTCCCGTACGGCCGGCAGTTCCTGCCATCTGCTGGCTCCGGCGTAGAGTTCACTGGCGCGTTGGACCACGGAGCGGATGGGCGGACCACCACCGGCTTCGAGGACCTGGCGGCCGAGAACCATCGCGTGCTCGACGTCGGGGCGTGGGCCGGCCAGGAGAGCGGTGGCGACGTCCAGGCGGACCAGGGCCTGGCTCCAGGCGGAGTCGGATTGCTCGACGAGTTCGTCGATCTGATCGGCGTAAGCGAGAACCCGTGGGGCGTTGGCGAGCGCGACATGGACTGTCGCGGCGTTGGCCAATGTGCGAGCCATACCGTAAGGCTCGAAGGAGATACACGAGGTCAGCCCCACAGGAACAAGATGCTGACTGCTCAGTTCCTCAGCGGCGGCGATCGCGCGTTCCGCGCCGGGGCGGTCGCCGAGCTTACCTAGGGCTCGCGCGAGTCCATTTGATTGGAGTCGGATGGCTTGTGGGTGGTGCGGGGCGATCTGGAGGCCCGCCTCTGCCCACTGGACGGCCTGGTCGTAGTGGCCTGCGTAGTAGGCGTTCAGTGATCGCGTGCCTTGGATCCACATGATCAGTTCACGGCCCGCGATCTCCTTCGCCAGTTCCCCTGCTTCCTTGCAGTACGCCTCCGCCACGGCTTCACGGCCGGCATTGACGGCCATGTAGCCGAGTAGGCCTGAGGCTTGAGCTGCCAGCCGGAACAGGGCTTCGCGCTGGCGAGGTGGCTGCCGACCCTCCAGCCGATCCTGGATGAACTTTCGTAGATCGACGGCTTCGGGGGCGAGGCGGTGCGGCCCTTCGGCCTCATAGCGGGCGACGAGGTCCGCCACGCCTTGTTCCAGGACCGCGACGGTCGCCGGATCGGTATTTGACGAGGTGGTGGCGTTCAGTCTCTTCGCGATGTCGAGAGGACTCTCCCACTCAGGGGTGGGTAACAGCGTGGATTGTATGCCGGAAGCCTGCATCTGATGCTGGGAAGCAGAGTCCTGGACGGGACATGGTGCCACAGGCCGAGAGACACCCAGTCGCTCAAGGACGGGGATGATCTTGTCGATGTTGACCAGTCGCCGCGTCCCGGATTCGAGCATGGACAGGAACGACTGACTCAGGCCGGTGATTGCCGACATGTCTTCCTGGCGGAGTGACGCAAGCTGGCGTATCAGGCGGAATGCAGTGCCGAAGTCCCAGTCGGCCAGAGCAGCAGTCACCGCCGGGTTCTGCCACACGTGATTTGGAACGCTCAGCGCCGCGGTGACCTCTTTGACCGCAGCTCGGGTACACGCGGCGCATCGCTCGTCAGTGTTGTACCGGCTCAGGAGGTTGCCGCAACGGGTGCATCGGCGATCGTCCTCGTGTGCCACTGCCACCTCCCATCAGGGCACCGAGATCATGGTCAGTGATCTTCGTGGGCGCAATCACCTCAGTGATATCACCAGGGGGATGTGCCAACGCGGGCTTTCCGTCAGACCCTTGGTTCCCAGCCAGCAAGAACGCGTGACCCGCAGACCACTCGCAACGTGACGGTGATCGTCTTGCAGAGAGATCACCCGGTGCGCATCGTCAGTGGCGGCTAGCAAGCTGCACACCCGTAGGGAAGCGCCATGTGTGTTCCGGTGATCACGCTGGGTGTCACGGGTAGGTTCCATGAACGGGAGGATGTGCCACAGTGACCGACATGCCCGAAACGGTCCGCCGCTTTGGCGACGTCGGTGACCAACAGTTTCCGCATCGTCGCCGACCCTTCATCGGCTGGCGAAGGACGCTCTGCCGCGCGGCAGAGCGAAGGCTCGGCCGGGTGCCGGTGGCTTGGCGAACGCCATCTCGGACACAGGCCGTATCGGCGCGAAATCGACGAGACGTGCACCATGCTGTGGCATCTCCACGCCAAGTACAACGTCCGCCCAAGCCGAGTATCCCCGACGCGATGACCACCGCTCGCTGCCCCTCCTCACACGGAAGCCGGTGAGGGGCATGGACGATGCAGACTGGGATGAACTGGCGGCCGACGTATTGGCAGAGCAGTACGGGGTTACCGCCGAGGCGGTGGAGCGTGTGCCGATGGGCACGGACACCATCAACCGGCGGGTCCTGACTACCGATGGTCGCAGATTGTTCGTGAAGGAGTACGAACCGACAGCTGACTTGGACGCGGCTAGATCGGCGTGGGACATGTCTGAGTTCTGCCGGGCGGCCGATCTTCCCGTGCCACGTGTCTGGCCCGACCGCCACGGCAATCTGGTTGCCTTGGCCGAAGGGAGTGCCTGGGCCGTGGTCGACGAACATCCCGGCCGGGTGACCACCTCGGCGATGGGCGTGGCGCGTGCGGAGCACATCGGCATGGTGCTGGGACGTATGCACCGAGCTCTGGCCGCCTATCCGCTGCCCCGGCTCCGGCAGCACACACGGTGGCGAACCGGTTCGGTCGAAGACGCCATGGTCAAAGCCGGCGCTGTGCTGGCGGCCGCTAAGCGGCAGCAACACCCGGACGTGGTGCTTCTGAGCCATGAACTGAACCAGAGGTGCGATGACTTGCGCGCACACGTGGACGGTCTGCGAGCTGGGCTTCCCGAGGAGTTCGTGGAGCAGGCCGTGCACGCCGACTTCACCCGCACCAACATGCTCGTCCTCGCCGATGTCGTCACCGGCGTCATCGACTTCCGCGGAGCGAGGGCGATTCCGGCCTGGGAGCTGGGACGCGCTGCCTTCGATCCCCGTACGGTCGCCACCAGCGACCAGTGGGCTGACTGCGCTCTGGTGATGATTCAGGCCTACCGATCGGAGAACCCCACTCTGCCGTTGGCCGACGTCGTGGCGTGCGTACGTGTTGCGCTGCTCTACATGCTGTTCAGCTTCTACGGCGCGGTCACATCCGATTACGGCCTGCCTGCGGAAGCGGAAGCGGACTTGCAGCGGCACTGGCACGAGCGGCAGACCAGCATCCGCCGACTCCTGGACCGCTTTGAGGATCTCGAAGATGCGCTCCGCTCCTCCGCTGAGCAACTTGGAGGCCGACCGTGATCAATGCGCGGCACTGGCTCGTCTTGCCCCTGCCATCTGCAGGCCGTCTCGCGGACCGCGGAGCCCGCCAAGGGGTTGCACGAAAGGGTGCTGAAGGTGGCACGTTCCGGCGCTGAAGTGCGCCCTGGCTCAGATTTGCGCCTCGCCCCAGTAGTCCGAAAGCATCTCCGCTGGCCACTTCGGCTCCCGGACTTCGCCACGGGGACCCATTTCCGCGAAGTATGGCCCCAGGTCGTAGACGGGGGTGCCGTCGATAGCGTCGAGGTCGGTGACGTGCAGGTCCAGGCCGACGACCTTAAGGAGGCGTGGGAAGGACTGCGCGAGCTGGTTCGGGCGACGATGGTTTCGGTGGACGAACGTGCCGGTGGCCGGCCACCGCGGGTTGTTACGAGGGCTGCGTGCATGCAGGGCGACATCACTGGGAGACGCCTCGTGGAAGTGCCAGACGACCAGCAGGTGGGAGAACTCCTCAAGGCCCCGTACCACTTCGAGGGGGAAGTCACGGCTCAGTCGGATGATCGCGCTCCCGCTCCAGTGGTCGTCGGTGGCTTCGGTGCGCCCTCCCACCACGATGCCGATGGGCTTGATCTCCAGCGACTGCGTCATGCGCCTTCCCCTTGTCCCTCGTTGCGACGCCGTCAATCTACGTGGGCCAGCTGGGCGGCAGCTCGTGCATCCAGCTCGGCGACGGCCGGGAACGACTGACACGCTGCCGTGGCCCTCACGTTGGCCATCACGCCGTAGCGCGACGGAACACGGTCGCCCCTCAGTCATCAAACCTCAAAAGTCACAACCGCCACAGGCGTCGGCGTTTCGGCCAACTTCCGCCGCCCTGAAAGCCGTTCAGCACCGCGACCACGCGTTCGATCCCCCAGATTCCAAGCCTGCGAGTCGTCCGGAATCGAGCGCGTTCGATTCGCTCGCAGCCTCGTTGAGCCTGGCACCGCGACACCGCCCAGGTGCCGCAACAACCGCACAGGAGGGACGCAGTTGACCGCCACTGACACCCCGATCGAAGCCCCGCAGATGCCCCCTCCACCACCCCCAGCGACCATCTCGTTCGAGAGCAACTATGGGAAGAACCCGCTGGGAGAGGCCACCTTCACGGCCATGTGCGCCCGGCTGCCCAGCGTGTTGCGGCAGACCGCACAGATGGCCTGGGCCATCGACCGGGTGGCCGTCATCCTGCTCCTGGCGTGCCAAGTGCTCACCGGCCTCGCCGCCGCCGTAGTTCTGGCATCTACGGCAAAGGCCATGAAGCACCTCGTCGGCGACGAGCCCGTGTCCGAACGGCTGCACGCCGCCCTCCCCACCCTCCTGGTCATCACGGCAGCGGTCGCCGTTGGCCGAATCTCCAGCGCGCTGTCCTCCTACTGCGACGGCCGAATCAGCCCCGGCCTGATCACCGCAGCCGACACCGCCTTGGTCGAAGCAGTCTGCCGCGTGGAAGCCTCCGCCTACAGCGAAGACGGATTCGCCAACCGGCAGGAAGCCGCTGAAGTCGGCGTCTCGCGCACCACGATGATGGTCAAGGACGCGCAGCGGTTCACCGCCGCCTTCGTCCGCATGATCGCCGCCAGCGGAGTCCTCGCGACGCTGCACCCCCTGATGCTGCCGCTGCTACTCCTGGCTGTCGTGCCCGCCGGCCTCGGGGCCGTGCTCTCTGCCCGAGTCGACTACGAGACGCACTACGCCAACGTCGGCGACCGCAACGTCCGAGGCATGATGCGCTGGTGGGCCACAACCTCCCGGCACGGGGACGAAGTCCGCGCCAACGGCATGACCGACTACATCGCGTACTGGTACCGCACTCTGTCCAAACGCATCGACCAGCGCACCCTTACGGCTGCTCCCCGCATGCTGCGCATCGTGCTGGCCACCTCGGCACTCGGCGGCATCTTCCTCCTGGCCACCTGGGCCACCCTCGCCTGGCTTGCCGCCACAGGTCGCCTCGACCTGGCCATTGCAGCCACCGCTGTCGTCGCAGTCCAGACCTCCCTGGCCGCCTTGTCCCAGCTCGTCATCAACGGCGCCGCGCTGTTCCACACCTCCCTGTACCTCGCCGACATGCGCTCCTTCCTCGACCTCGCCGCCGAGCGTGCCCCCAAGCGCGGGAAGGTGAAAATCTCCGCACCGGTCGAAGAGATCCGACTGGAGGAAGCGGTCTACTGCTATCCCGGGAAGGAACGGCCGGCCGTCGACCACGTCTCCCTCACCCTGCGCCGAGGCGAGATCCTGGCGATCGTCGGCGAGAACGGCTCCGGAAAGTCCACCCTCAGCCGACTGATCACCGGAATCCTCCTACCCGACAAAGGCCGCGTGACCTGGGACGGAGTCGACCTGGTCTCCGCTGACCCGAGCAGTGTGTGGGCGCACACCGGCCTGGTCCCGCAGATCTTCGCTCAGTGGCCCCTGCGCGCCCGGGAGAACGTAACGCTCGGACAGCCCCGCACCTTCAACGACGACCCCGTGTGGGAGGCCATCGACGCCGTCGGCATGCGCACCGCGATCGAAGAGCTGCCCAAGGGACTGGACACACTCCTCGCCCGAGAGTTCTTCGGTGGCTCCGAACTCTCCGGAGGGCAGTGGCAGAGGTTGGCCTGCTCCCGTGCGCTGTACCGACGCTCACCACTGTTGATCCTGGACGAGCCAACCTCGCAGATGGACCCGCGAGGCGAACACGACATCTTCGAGGAGATCAAGAGCATCGCCGCCGACCGCATCACGGTGGTGGTCACTCATCAACTCGAAAACACCAAGATCGCCGACCGGATCATCGTCATGCAAAACGGCCGGATCACCGAAGAGGGCCGATACGAGGAACTCGCCAACGGCGGCGGGCTCTTCGCAGAACTCCTCGCCCTGGCCAAGGACCGCTGATCACCCGACCAAGCCCATGCGCCTCGCCCTACCCAAGGAGTGAAGTGACCCACCAACCCGGAGGCGGCTGGACCCGCCATGGCCACCTGGAGCCCGTGCGTACCCAGGACTTCTGCATCAGACGGGACGACGTCACGCGGCCCGACGGCAGCCGGACCGTGTTCGAGTACCAAGAGATCGGGCACGGCGCGGCCGTCGTCGCCCAGCGTGGAGACGGAAAGATCGCACTCGTCCGCGTCTGGCACTACCTGCACGGCGACACCCTCAACCTCCCCGGCGGAACGATCGAGCCGGGAGAAGACCCACAGGAGGCAGCTCGACGCGAACTGGAGGAAGAGGCAGGCGTGATCGCTCAGCAGTTCACCCCTCTCACCGTGACACGCCTGCTGAACCGCTCGACCGTACGCCTCCACCTGTTCGCGGCGATGGATCTCACCCCGGGCGAACGGAAGCTCAGCAGCAACGAGAACGGCATGACTGTGGAGTGGTGGGACCTGCAAGGCGCAGTGGCCGCCGCTACCGACGGCTCCATCACGCTGGCTGGCGGGGCACTCGGAGTCCTGCTGTTCGCAGAGCACACGCGTTCGGGACGTCTGGGGGAACTGGCGGGGGAGAGGTGATCCCGCTCATCGGTAGGCGGGCGTCACTCCTGTCGTGAACGCTCGTCGTAGCGGGCCTCCGCCGCGCCCCTGAACGAATTGTGTGAGGAGGCTGGCGCAGCCGCCCGCGAGTATGGCGGCGACGATGGCGCCTGTTGTCTTCTCGGGCGTGCTGATGATGATCGCGATGCCTACGGTGCAGGTGACGATGATCCCAAGTGGCCTGGTGGGCATGCGGTACCACCACGGCGTGCCTGCCCCCTTGGGAGCCTCCCTCTCCACGTGCCGGATCGCGTGAGCATCGTACTGACAGGGCTGTCCGACAGCTCTTCTAGCGTCGGTTGAATGGATCACGACAGCGACGAGACCTTGCACAGCGTGCGGATCAACGCTCGCGGCGCGAAGGCCGCGATCGAGATTGATGGGCAGCGCGTGGACCCGGGGGCCCTGAGCGGCTACACGGTCACCCACCGAGAGGGGGAGTCGCCACGGGTTGTCCTGTACTCGGGGGACTATGCCGAGTCGACCTTCGAGGGCCTTGCTCGTGTTTCCGTGGCAGAGATGCCTGACCCTGGCCCGGCTGCCGCGGTCTTCCTGTCGGCGATCGATGCCGAGGAGCTGGAGCGGTCCGCGCTGGCCAGGCCCGACCTCGGCACCGGGCCGCACTCCCTGACGCAGGCGATGCTCACCCAGCTCGTGGAGTGGGCTCGTGGCCTTTGACGTGGAGGGTGCGCGTCGGGTTGTCGACCGCATCCTGGACGACAAGCTCGAAGTGTGGCGGGACGGCGCCGGCCGCGCGGACGATGTGCTGGACGAAGCCACCGGGCAACTCGTGTCCCCGACGCCTGACGAGTGCTTGGTCTGGGACGGGCTCGGTGCGGTGATGCCCGTCGGCCGCCCGGCCATCACCCAACCCGTCGGCGGGGCCGTTGCCGTCGAGCCGCCGACCACCGACTACCAGGCCGTGCTACCCGTGGACGTACCGGCGTTGAGGCGCGACGACGTGATCCGCGTTGCTGGTTCAGTGCGCCCCGGAGGCCCCCGCGACCCGATGCTGCTCGGGCGCCGGTTCCGCGTCTCCGACGAGGCGGTCGGCACCTACAGTGTGGTGCGCATCGTGCGGGTCCAGGTGATCGACTGATGGCCGCAGCGAAGCCGCACCCCAACGCCCACCCGGACGCGACCGCGTTCCGGGACCCGATCGCGCTGGCCGCCGCGCTGGCCCGGATGGGTCCGGCGGCCCGCGCCCGTACGCGGACGATCACCCGTCATCACGCCATGCTGTTGCGGGTCCGTATCCAGCGGAACGCGAGCGGCAGGCCCGGCCCTAACGTGATCACGGGGCAGTTCCGCGCCTCGTGGGACGTGCGGATGCGGACTGGCGGCGGCGAGGTCACCGCCGAGGTTTTCTCCGATGCGCCACAGGCCAGGCGGCTGGAGTACGGGTTCGTCGGCGTGGACTCGATCGGTAGGCACTACAGGCAGCCGCCGTTCCCGCACGTCGAGCCCGCGTTTCGGCAGACCGAACCGGCGTTCATCCAGGCCCTGGCGGACGGAGTGCTGCCGTGACCGCACGTTTGCCGGTAACCCGTGCGCTCGCCGCCCTGGTCGAGCACACCACCGGCCGCCCGTGCGGCATCGGTGAACTCCCTCGCGTGGAAGGGAAATCCGGCTGGGAACTCGCAGCCGCCCCGTACACCGTCCTCGACTCGCTGCCCGCTGAGTTCGGCGGACCGCCCCTGTGGGACTGGCACGCGGACGCGGCCTGGTCCTACCAGGTCACCTCGGTCGGAGAACGGGGCGACCAGGTCCAGTGGTTGGCCGACCGCGTCCGTGCCGGCGTCGTCGGCCGTACGGACGGCCATTGGACCCACGACCTTCTGATTCCCGAAGTGCGGGTCATCGACCGGGAGTTGACCTACGACGCCGGTGGGGAACCCTCAGTGTCCGCGGCAGGCGCTATCGTTTCCTACGTGCAGCGGGTCACGATCACTGTGACCCCGGCATGAAGAATTGCTTCTTCTGATCCTCACCGCGGAGGCCCGCGCGGACGCTAGGCCCCAGGCCAGGCGAACCCCCTTTGAACCTCAAGGGGCAGGGCCTCGGCACGGGACGCTGCCCCAGAAGTGGGAGCGGACCTGTGTCCACGAGCACGAAGAAGACCCAGACCCGATTTCTGCGGCGCGGCATTTCCAAGATTCTGTGGTCGAAGGATCTCAACGACCCGAAGTACCCCAGCCGCCGCGAGATCACCAACGCGTTCGGCCTGACCGATGCCGTCTCGGACATCGAGGGCTGGGCGCTGGAGAACGACCCGATCGAGACCCCCGACATGGGCTCGACCTTCAACAGCTCGATTCCGGGCAACGACAAGGCGGAGAACTCCAGCCTCACCTTCTACGAGGATCGGTTCTCCGACGACATCGAGCAGCAGCTCCCCAAGGGCGCCAAGGGCTACGTCATTCTGCTCCGCAAGGGCGACCTCCCCGGTTCCCGCTCGGTCGACGTGTTTCCCGTCCAGGTCGCCACCCGCGCCGCGACCTACTCGACCGGCAACGAGGCCGCCAAGTTCAAGGTTGACTTCACGATCACCGACGAGCCGTCTCTCGACCGTCCGGTGCCGCAGGCGCACCCCCGGCCACTGCCGGACGAGGACTGCGACGACGACCACGGTCACGGCCACCACGACCACGACGGCGACCACGTGGACGTAACCGTGGTCAGCACCACTAAGACCAAGACCGAGGCGACGGTCCGCGAGCACGACGCCGACGAGGGCTGATCATGTCGCGCCCTGCCCAGGCCAAGCGCCCGTCCCCCTCCGCCACGACGGCGGAGGGGGCGTGGTCGGCCAAGATGGAACGCCTCCGCCGCCGGGCCCGCCCGCAGAACCGGCTGCGTATCTGCGACGACGCCGAGCTGCGCCAGCGACACGACGACGCCGAGCAGGCCGCCCGCCGTACCCGGTTCGTCGCCGAAGCCAGCCCCGGTGACGAACTGGCCGAGCGCCAGGCCGCCGAGGCCGACACGGCACGCGAGCAGGCCCTCCAGGCGCTCGATACCGCCTCGGAGTTCCTGATCTTCCGTGCGCTGCCGCGCCCGGTGCTGGAGGAGCTGATTGCCCAGCACCCGCCGACCGAACAGCAGGCGGAGGAGGGGGCGATCTTCAATGCCGACACCTTCCCCGCCGCGCTCGTCTCGGCGGCCTCCGTGGACGGTATGAGCCGCGAGGAGGCCGAGGAGCTGCTGAACGGCTGGTCGGCGCCGGACGCGAACGCGCTGTGGGACGCGGCCTGGCAGATCCAGCAGGAGAGCCGGGTCGAGCTGGGAAAAGGCTGAGCCGTGACGCCGGCCTGCGCGCGGAGCTGGAGCTGTGCGAGCGGTTCCAGATCCCGCACTCGCAGTTCCTCGGTGGCGACGGCCGCTGGTCCGACCTCGACCGCGCGAAGGCCCTGGCCTGGTCGGAGTGGCAGCGGGCGGTGTGCCCGGAGTGCAGCACCCGGCTGGAGGAGTGGGACCGCACCCGTGGTGGTGACCCCCACGCCTACGTCACCGACACCCTGCGCTGCCCCGGCTGCGAGCTGATCGAGCAGGAACGCGACCACGTCCCGCAGGACCGGTCCGGCTACGGCGTGAAGATCCAGCTCCTCCCGCGCGAGCAGTACGAACAGCGCCCCTGATCTACCCCCGCACCACGTAAGGAGGCCGCCGCGGTGGCCGGGTTCACCCTCACGGTCGCGATGCGCGCCGAGGTCCGCGACCTGATCGCGGGAACCCGTGCTGCCTCCGCACAGATGCGGACCCTGGGGGGCCGCACCGACGCCGCGAACCGATCCCTGGCCCGATTGGATGCCAACGGGGCCCGCCTCGCTTCGCAGTTCGCCGCGCTGAATCGTTCCGCCCGCGGTGCCGTCGGTGAGCTGAACCGGATCACCGCCCGCGCCGGGGCCGCCCGTGCGGCGCTGCGCTCGGCGGGGGACGACGGCGCACGGTCCATGTCCCGGCTCCAGCGGGCGACCGCCGGCGCCGGAAGGCGCGGCATGTCCGCCACCAACATGCTCGCCGGTGGCGGCCTGCTGCTCGGCGCGGGCGAGATGATCCAGGAAGGCAACCGCTACCAGAAGCAGATGAATCTGTTCCGGGCGGTCACCTCGGCCACCGCCTCACAGATGAAGCGCGCCTCAGTCGTGGCGCAGGAACTCGGCAACGACCTGTCGCTGCCCGGCTCGACGGCGGCTGACGCCGCCGAGGGCATGGTCGAGCTGAGCAAGGCCGGTTTCAGGGCCGACCAGTCCATCGACGCTGTCCGGGCCTCGCTCCAGCTCGCCTCGGCGGCCGACGTCAACGCCGCCACGTCGGCCAAGTACCTGGGCGACATCATGGACCAGTACGGTCTCGGCGCCGACCAGGCGGCACGCGCCTCGGACACCCTGGCTGCCACGGCCAACAACGCCTCGGGCTCGATCGCCGACATCTACTACTCGATGCGGTACGCCGGGCCCGTCGCCAACGCCCTTGGCGTCTCGCTCCAGGACACCGCCGCCGCAGTCGGCATGCTCGGCAAGAGCGGCATCCTCGGGCATACCGCCGGAACGAGCCTGCGCGGGATCTTCGCGAACCTCGCGGCACCGACCCCCCAAATGCAGGGCGCCCTAAAGGACTTGGGCATCGACGCCTGGGACGCTGAGGGAAAATTCCGCGGGCTCCGGGTGGTCATCGATGGTCTCTCCAAGGCCGAACACAACCTGTCCCAGAAAGACTTCACCGCGGGAGTCACCAAGGCGTTCGGCAAGCCCGCGCTCAGCGGCGCCGCAGCACTCGCCCACCAGGGGACCGAGTCCTTCGACGCCCTGTCGGTGGCGGTGCGCCAGACCGGTGCCGCCGCGACCATCACCGCCTCGCGCGGCCAGGGCCTGACCGGCGCGATGACCCAACTACGCACCCAGGCACGGCAGACCGGTCTCGCGCTGTACGAGGGCATGGCACCTGGCCTGGAGTGGGTGACGCGCCTGCTGACGCGCGGCATGGCGGGTGCGACGCCGTACCTGACCACGGCGCTGGAGTACGGGCGCAACCTCGCCGTGCTGTACGGGCCCGAGCTGAAGGCCAAGACGAGTGCAGGGCTCGGCGGGCTCATCGATGAGGCCCAGGCGCTGATCGGTCCGCTGAAGGAGCTCGGCGAACACACGCTGGCCACCGGCCTGAACCTGCTGATCAACGCGGGCCGCACGCTCGGCGACGTCCTCAGCAACGCTGCCGACGGCGCGGAGCCGATCCTGAAGGCCATCTCCGGAATCGGACAGGACGGCGGGGCCGCGGCCGGCACGCTCGACATCATCGCGACCGTCGCCAACCTGGCGATGGACGCGGTCTCCGGACTGTCCGCCGTGCTGGTCCCCATCGGCCATGTCGTCGGTGGTCTCGTCAGCGCCTTCGGCGCGCTGCCCGCCCCCATTCAGTCGGCGGCCCTGGCGATGCTGCTGTTCCGCCGTGCGCAGCCGGGCCTGACCAACCTTGCCAACACCGTCACCGGACCCGTGCGCAGCGGCTTCGCCAGCTTCAACCAGCAGATGCGGGTCCAGCAGAGCCTGGCGGCGAGCGCGGGCGTATCGCTGTCCCGGTACGGGGCGGCGTGGGCGGCGGTGCAGGCCCGCGTCGGCTTCCTTGGCAACATGACCGCCGCGTTCCGCAGCGCGAACGGCGCGGGCGTGACGTTCATGGGGACGATGAACGGAGTGTCCCGCGCCGCCGGTTCGGGCCTGCGCTCGGCCATGTCCGGCATCTCTGGAGCACTGGGCGGGCCCTTCGGTATCGCGATGGCCGGAGTCTCCGTCGGCCTGGGGCTCCTCGCGGCCCGCCAGCAGCGCGCGGCGCAGGCAGCCGCCGAGCACCAGTCCCGGATCTCCTCCCTGACTTCCGCGCTGCGCGAGTCGGGCGGCCAGATCAACGGCAACGTACGAGGGCAGGCAGCTCAGGTCCTGCTCGACACCAAGGTCAGCCAGGGCCAGCTGACCAAGGTGATGGAAGACGCGGGAGTGTCGGTGTCCTCCCTGACCGACGCCTACCTCGGCCAGGGCACGTCCCTGGACGCGCTGCAGAAGAAGCTCCAGGCCACAGCCGACGAGAACAAGGAGTACGTCGACAAGGCCGGCGGGAAGGTGAGCACCCTCGAATACACCGACGTCGGGCAGCAGTACAAGGACGCCGCCGACGCCCTGGGCAGCGTCAAGGGCGAGATGGCCGAGTCCATCAAGAACGCGAAGGAACTGGCCAAGGCCACCAAGGGCGCGGGCGACGGCACCTCGGCGTACGACCGCCTCAAGGGCGCTGTCGGCGGCCTCGCCGACGAGACCGCCGACGCCGACACCCGCACCCGTTCCCTCAAGAGCGCCCTCGACCTGCTGTCGGGCGGACAGATCTCTCTCCAGGCCGCGAAGGCCAAGGTGAACAGCGCCGTCCTCGACCTGAAGGAGGGCGGCAAGAACGTCAATCGAGACCAGGGCTACGGCGGCAAGCAGCTCGTCAACGACGACAAGACCCTCAACACGACCACGCGCAACGGCCAGCAGCTCTACACCCAGCTCACCTCTCTGTCCGACGCGGCGGCCGATGCTTCCGTCGCCACCTTCGACCTGGCCAAGCGAAACGGTGAGACCCTGCCCGCCGCGCTTTCCAAGGCCCGCGGGGAGATGAGCCGGGCAAGAGCAGAGGCGATCCGGGCCGCCCGCGGCTACGGACTGACCAAGGCCCAGGCCGAGGCCGTTGCCGACAGCCTCGGCCTGCTGCCCTCCAAGGTCAGCCTCCTGCTCCAGACCAAGGGCATGGACTCCACCCTGGCCAACCTGATCGCCGTGCAGGCCGAGTTCCACCGGCTCCCGAAGGCGAAGACGATCAAGGTCGACTCGCTCTCGGACGGGGCGCAGAAGAAGCTCCGCGAACTCGGGTTCACGGTAGAGACCGTGCCGGGCACCCGGCAGATCAAGATCACCGCGCCGACCGCGGGGGCGAAGAAGAACCTCGACACCCTGATCGACAAGCTCGGGCAGACCCCCAGCAACAAGAACGTGAAGGTGTCCGCGCCGACCGCCGCGGCGATCAAGAGCCTGGAGGCCGTACAGGCGAAGATCCGCGCGACGCCCGGAGCGAAGTCCGTCATCGTGTCCGCGCCAACGGCCGAGGCCCGCAAGCAACTGGAGGCGCTGGGGTTCCGGATCGAGAAGGTACCCGGCTCGAAGGACGTCAAGATCACGGTGCCCACGAGCGGCCCGCGCAAGGCGGCCGACTCCATCCAGCAGCGCATCGACGCACTGCGCGGCAAGCAGGTCACGGTCACCACCCGGCACGTCTCGATCTTCGACGACCTCACCGAGCAGAACACCAACATTGCGGACGCCATCCGGCGCCAGGCCGACGCTCAGGCGCGCGCCGCCAAGAAGCACGCCGACGGCGCTGTGGTGGACTACTTCGCGGACGGCGGCGTCACCGGCGGTCCGCGCCGTGAGCGGCACGTTGCGCAGATCGCACCGGCCGGGAGCTACCGCATGTGGGGTGAGAGCGAGACCGGCGGGGAGGCCTATGTGCCTCTAGCCGCGTCCAAGCGCGGCCGGAGCAAGGCGATCGTGGAGGAAGTGGTCGGCCGGTTCGGCGGCCAGGTCGAGTGGTATGCCAACGGCGGCGTTCGAGGAGCCCGCGGCCGCGACTACACGCCGATGCTCGCCAGCTCCTTCAAGCAGGCCCGAAGCGTCGCGGCCATAGCGGGTGTTGTGCGCTCCTTCGACCCGCGCACAGGCAGTGACCACGCCCGCACCCGAGTGGTCGACGCCCGCGCCGGCGGCCGGGTCCAAGTCGTGGTGGTGCGCGAGCAACAGCCGCTGATCGGCTCGATGCCGGTCACCGTCACCGACAGCGCCGCCACCCCCGAGCAGATCGGCTCCGAGATGATGCGCACCCTGCGCAACGCGCAGCGGGGCGGGAGAGTGTGATGACCACAGCACTGAACAAGAACCCCGAACTGGCCCCGTGGCAGTACGAGATCGGCGGCGTCGTCCTCGGCACCGGCAGCCTTGTCCCGATCGGGAACATCGAAGGGCTCGGCTCCCCAGCCACCCGGTCGCAGGACGCCGACAACGCCAACGGCGACGGCACCGCGCCCGGCCGCGACTTTTACGGACCGCGCCCCTTGCGTTTCGAGGCGGGCATCAAGACACCCGGCGACCCGGTGAAGGCGGCCGAGACCCTCGCCCGGCTGGAGCGCGCCCTGGACACCCCGGACGCACGCACCAACCCGGACGGGCGCCACATCCTGCGCGGTCGGTGGCCCGGTCACAGAACACGCCGCATGTACGGGCGACTTCGCCGCATGGAGGCCACCAGCACCGCTACTACCGTGCACGGATGGATACCCCTGGACATCGAATTCGTCGGCCTGGACAGCCCGCGCTGGTATGAGGACGAGCTGTCGAAGCTGACGCTCGGCCTCGACCAGGCCGCCCACGCGCCCAGTGCCGACCGCACCGTTGACGAGGCGGTGGGCCGCGCCAGCGGCTGCCGCCCCTTCGAGCCGGAGCGTCGCCCGGCCGACGACAGGCCCGGCTGGGTCACCAACCACGGGGACGTGCCGACCTACCCGAGCCTGCGTGTGCACGGACCGGTCACAGCCCCGCGGATCTGGAACACCGCCACCCGCCGCGTCCTCGAACTCGACCTGTCGCTGCGCGAGGGTGAGTGGGTGGAGCTGGAGACCCGGCCCAACACCTGCTGGGCCCTGCGCAACGGCACCGTCAACGTCGCCAACGACCTGAGCCCCGCGAGCCGTCTCGACCTGTTCACGCTTCCGCCCGGTCGGTCCGAAATCGCCTGGACCGCGACCGACCCGTCCGGCACCGCGCGCCTCGAGGTGGCGTGGCGGTCCGCGTACACCACCCTGTGAACGGAGCACTCGTGACGCTGCAGCCCCCCATGATGGTGCGCGGGGCCGACCACTCGGCCCGTGCGATGCGCCTGATGATCCGCGACCTCGCCCGCGGCCGGCAGGGCGTCGCCGAAGGCGAGGACCTGAAGGTCCGGCCGCTGGAGCCCCCCGGCCCCGGTATCCGCGTCGGTGACGGCTCGGCCCTCATCCACGGCGCCCGGCCGTGGCAGGGGGCCTATACCCAGAGCAACATCGGTGACGCCAGGGTCGATGTCGAGCCCACCGGTCCGTTCGCACGGACCGACCTGATCGTCCTGCGGATCGAGGACCCCGAGTGGGAAGGAGAACGCGACCCCCACACGCAGGAGATCGGCTACTTCCACGTCGTCAAGGGCGTGGCCCATGACGCTACCGCCGTGCCCGCGGACATGACCGGCCTCGTTCTGGCCCGCATCGCTCTGCCGCGCAACACCGCGGCGATCACATCCGGGATGATCACCGACCTGCGACAGCTCGCGAATCCGCGCACCGAGCGCATCCTGCGCACCGTGCACCCGACGCAGACGGAGGAGGTGCCGGTCAAGCACGGCCAGTGGGCGGCATGGCCGCAAGAAGCAGCCTGGGATCTCGACGTCCCGGCCTGGGCGACGACGGCCACCGTCGTCGTCACGCTGTCCGGCCTGCGCTCGGAGGCGGGCTCGGTGTACGCCGAGCTGCGCACCCGCCTCGGGGAGCGCGCCGCAGCGCCGACCGTCGTGGACGACGACGGGACCACCACCCGCCGCTCCGGCGCGACCCTGGCCGACACCCTCGCCGTGCCGCCCGCCTACCGGGGCACCCGCCAGCGCCTCGCCGTCGAGATCAACCAGAACGACAAGTACGGGGACGGCAAGTTGGCCGTGGCCAAGGGCACCACGGCCGTGCTCGACATCGCCTTCACGGAAGGGCCTGCGTGACGATGGCCAATTACCGCTACATCGTCGCGCGGGCCGCGACGGGTGACGTCCTGCACTGGAACCTGCCGCTGAGCGAAGTCGAGTACGGCCCGGAGATATCCGGCCCCGGCTCGCTGAAGGCGACCTTGCCGACCTCGCTCCGCCGCTCGCTGAGCGACACGTTCGACGCCGGCGACACGGTGCTCCTGGTCGAGCGCAACGCCCGCCTCGACTGGGGCGGCATCCTGTGGCGCGCCGAACCGGAGGGCAACACCCTGCCCGTTGAAGCGTCCGGCTTCACCAGCTACCTCCACCGCCGATTCGACCTGCACGGCAACCTCGATGGCCGCGGCCCGTACATCGAGGCAGACCCCTGCCAGGTGATCCGCGACGTGTGGGCCTACGCCCAGTCCCAGCCGGACGGCGACCTCGGCGTGAGCGTGGACGACACGAAGTCGAAGGCGAAGACCGGCACCGCCAAGGACCCGTACACCACCTCCAAGACCGACCCGCGCAACCTCGGCGACATGGTGGACGAGATGGCCGAGATCGATGACGGCCTGGAATGGTCGGAGTCGGTTACCTGGCGCGGGCGCCGGGCCGAGCGGCGCATCCTCCTCGGCGCACCTCGCCTGGGGCGGCGCCGGGAGAACCTGACGTTCACCACCGGCGCGAACGTCGTCGGCACGCCGCACGTCATCAAGGACGCCGACTCCTACGCCCAGTGGATCATCGGCCTCGGCGCGGGCGAGGGCAAGAAGCGCAAGGTCGTCGTGGACGGCGTCCGCAACGGCCGACTTCGACTGGAACACCGGCTGGAGACCAGCGAGAAGGACGAGGCGAAGCTGAAGCAGCGGGTCCGCCGCGAGCGGCTGGCTCGTCAAGTGCTTCCCTCGCTGACCGAGCTGGAGATCACCGACCACCCCGCGGCTCCCATCCACGCACTACAGGTCGGGGACGACGTGCGGGTCCGCCTGTTCGAGCCCCATACCGAGTTCGACGGCTGGTGCCGGATCGTCGGGTGGACGATGCGGCCCGGCGAAGGCGAGACCGCGGAGCGCGTGACGCTGAAGCTGGAGCGCACGAACAAGCCCGAGGACGAGGCGGGCGAGGGAGAGGAACAGTAGATGCCGGACACGATCGCCGTCCTCGGCCGCCGACTGGCCAAACTGGAGCGGAGGGTCACCACGCTGGAGCGCGCCCGCCGCGCCCCGTACCCGGAGTGGCGGGACCTCCCGCTCACCGGAGACACCGCCGTCCCGGACGAGGACCAGCCACCGCAGTTCCGCGCCAACCCGTGGAACACAACGGAGTTCTGCGGCCGGATCGGCCTGACCGCCGGCCAGGCAACGGACGAGCAACTCGTCGCGCTGCTGCCGGAGGGGTACTGGCCGGAAGTGCCGCGCACGGTCGACGTCGCCTCCGACGCCGCGCGCCGCGCCCTCCAGCTCGACGTCGACCCCAAGGGCCTGGTGCGGCTGCGTGTCCAGGGCGGCGGCAGCGTCCGAGCGACCTGGGTCAGCCTCGACGGCACGACGTTCCGCACCGACCACGACGACTCCTGACCGACGGTGCTGCGGCCCCAGCCGGAGCACCGCCGGTAGCATGACGCGCGGGTGACCCTCCACCCGCTTCGCACTCCCGAGGGACCGGACCGCCGCGGCGGCCACGGCCGACTGCCATCCGGCGCAGGGGAGATGGACGAAGCGCGTGGCTACACCGCTGAGCGCGGACAGGTTCCTGTCCGTACTGAAGGGCGCCGGGCTCGGCGTGGTCGAGCACGGGAAGTGGCGCACCCACAACCGCAACACGCACGGCAACTGGGGTCCCGCGAACGGGATCATGATCCACCACACGGGGCCGTACAGCTCCGAGAAGGACATGGTGGAGCTGTGCCGAACCGGCTATGAGGACTTGCCGGGACCGCTGTGCCACGGCGTGATTGACCGCTCCGGCACTGTCCACCTGGTCGGCTACGGACGATGCAACCACGCCGGGATGGGTGACACCGACGTTCTGCTCGCCGTCATCGCGGAGAAGACGACTCTTCCGCGCGACAACGAGGCGGATACCGACGGCAACCGGCACTTCTACGGTTTCGAGTGCATCAACACCGGCAGCCAGCCGTGGCCGGCGACCCAGTTCGATGCGATGGCGCGGGCGGCTGCGGCCATCTGCCGCGCGCACGGCTGGAACGAGCACTCCGTCATCGGTCACAAGGAGTGGCAGCCGGGCAAGCCTGACCCCGGTGGCATCGACATGGACGACTTCCGCGCCCGCGTCGCCCGGCACCTCAAGAACGACGGCAAGCCGAAGCCCGACCTCAAGCCGAAGCCGAAGCCGGACCCGAAGCCCAAGCCGAGGCCGACGCCGAAGTATGCGGCCTACCCGGGTGCCCAGTTCTTCCGAGAGGGGCGTTCCTCCCCGGTGATCGCCGCCATGGCGAAGCGGCTGGTCGCGGAAGGGTGCGACTCCTACGACACCCCGCCCGGCCCGGTGTGGAACGAGGCGCACCGCCGCTCATACGCGGCCTACCAGATCAAGCGGGGCCACCACGGTGCCGACGCCGACGGGATTCCCGGCCCGCAGACCTGGGCGGATCTCCACGTTCCGCATCAGGCCAGTGCCGACCCGGCCCCTACGACCCCGAACCAGGAGCACGACCCGATGCCGCAGGCCCTTGCCGATGTCGCTGAGCGCACCATCGCCACCTACCTTCAGTCGCTACTGGGCCTGATGGCCGCCTCCAGTACGACGGACATGGTGTCGTTGTCGGCGTGGCAAGCCGCCGCGGTCTCCGCGATGCCCGCTGCGCTCAGTGCGCTGAAGTCCACGCTCGGCACTGTGCTCGGCAGGCCCGGCACGGCGTCGTGGCTGCCGATGAAGCGTGACCCCGCTACCCCCAAGCACTGACCGGCCAATGAGAGGAGAGGAGGAGACGGTGCCGGAGGGACAGGTCGCGCTCGCGCTGGCCGAGCTGCGCCAGACTCTGGAGGTCGGGTTCGCCCGCATCGACGGCCAGCTGGCCCTGCTCGTGCAGCGCAGCGACCAGACGGACAAGGCTCTGGAGGAGCTGGAGCAACGAGTGGCCGCGCTGGAGAAGACACGGTGGCCGCTTCCGACCGTCGCGGTGCTGGCCAGCATCATCGCCGTAGTGCTCACCGTGGTCAGCCTCGTGCGGGCGTGAGACGCCCCTTGGCGGGCCAGGAGGTGCTGTCCGACAGCGCGCTTAGCGTGAGGGCGCATTGTTCCTGCGGCCATGGGGGTCACGATGGATACGACACACCTGCTCGTCACCGACTTGGAGGTGGACACCGCGCTCGCGGACCAAGGGGTCCCGCCGGCGATCCGCGCGGTGTGGCAATTGATCTGGGAATCGGAGGTCGGGCTGGATGAGGTCCTGGCGTTCGATGTGCCGGATGCGGAGTTGGATGACCGGCTCGTCGTCATTCGGCACGCGAAGGAGGGCGGTGTCCTCGAGGCGGGGGTCACCGTCTCTGCGGCCAACGTGCTCCGTGAGCTGATTGGGGCGCGTACCGAGGGGCCGCTGTTCACCGTGGACGGGCGGCGGTTGACCAAGACCGCGGCGGCGGCAGCTTTCCGGAAGGCGAGTGGCGGGCGCACGATCCACGCTCTTCGGTTCACGCGGCAGATGAAGGCGAGGCGTCCCGCCCGGCTCAGCGCCGGAGCAGGGCAGCCGGAGGAGAAGTCCGCGTGAGGCGCGCGGAAATGCACACGGCCCCCGCCGAGGCGGGGGCCGTTTGGCCTCTTGGAGAAGACCGCCGCCACCATAGCAGCGTCTCGCCGGCGTGCGCGTGCGGCTACGCTGCCCTCTGCATTCAGGACGGACAGCGGAGGACGGGGATGAGCCGGCACGAGCCCAAGCCGTACTTGGTCGGGCACCAGGAGTTCGCCGCGCTGTACCGCGTCGATCCGAAGCAGGTCGCGCAGTGGCTGGCCCCGAGCCGGGGCGTGCTGGACCCAGAGACCTCCATCGTCGTCAGCGGGGTGCGGTACTGGCCGCTCGGCTTCGCGGCCAGGTGGGGCGCGACGACCGCGCGGTTCCGCCAGGTCGACCTCGATGTCAAGGCGCGGATCATCGCGGAGCAGGGCAAGGGCTGGGAGGCGGACCTGGGAGATGAGCTGCCGCCGATCGTCGGCCAGCAGGAGGTCATCGAGCTGTTCCACCTGCCCGCACAGGGCAACTTGGCGACGACCATCGCGACAGGGCGGTTCCCGGAGCACGACTGGCTGCTTTCCGGGTCGATGCTCTGGATGCTGGACACCGTCCTGGAGGCAGTTCCCCAGCTCCGGGAGAGCGCCAGGAGCCTGCCGTGGGATGTGGACGAGGACGTCGCTGCGGCCTTGCGTGACGGCACGTACGACGGTCCCGGCAGCCGCGTCCTGACCCGAGGGCGTCACGCCCGAAAGGCCCTCTGACCTGCGCAGAAACTGTACTTAGCCCCGAAATGCGAATAAAATATAAGCAATCCCCTTCGGGGGTTCGGATTCGCCAAGGAGGCAGTAGTGCAGTTCATTGCGACGCAGGATGGCGGAGAGGTCGCCATCATGGACGCCCGTGAGGCCCTGGTCATGGAGGGCGCCCTCTCGCTCTACGTCCTGAAGTATCCCGACTCGAACGTCGCCATCGGTGCTCTGCGGGCGGCGTCGGCGGCCAATGAAGCGCGCGAGGCCCGCATGGACGATGCGGCAGAGCGGGCCTCCGCCTGATGCGAGGCGGGGTGTGAAGTCGTCCCGTTAGCCGGTGGGGTTGATCATCTGTCCGCCGACCCCCAAGATAGGTGACATTCTTGAAAGATGTCACCAGGGGGTGGGTATGGCAGCCGTCCAGGACGAGATACCGGGCCTGGTCATCCACACCGTGAGGCAGCCGGAGGGCCAGCCCGCGTCGATCCAGGCTCAGTTCGAGACGTTCCACCAGCTCAACCCCTGGGTGCTCCGCGCCCTGGAGGCGTTGACCGCCGACTACTTGGAGCGCGGCGCAAGTCGCGTCGGGATCGGGATGCTCTTCGAGGTCCTGCGCTGGCGGTACGTCATGGCGACCGAGGGCGACGAGTTCCGCCTCAACAACAACTTCCGCAGCCGGTACGTCCGGTTGCTCATCGAGCGCCACCCCGAGTGGGCGCGCGCATTCGAGGTCCGCAGCCTGCGGACCGACTGACTCTTGGAGAGATCGTGACCGACGAACCATTCGCCGAACCCGCCATCGTGGAGGGCACGGTGGTCGAGACCGCCCGAACGGCAAGCCCCGCCGTCCGGCCGAGCGCCATCGTCCTGCGCGCCGATCAGGACGAGTTCGACCACAAGCAGCTCTCGACGCTGGCCCTGATCAGCCCCGGCCTGTCCGGCGCCCCGCGCGGCCACCTGGCGATGTTCTTCCACTACTGCGTACGGACCGGACTCGATCCGTTCGCGCGGCAGATCTACATGATCGGCCGCACCAACTGGAAGGCGGCCGACAACCCCGACGAGCCCGAGAAGACCTGGACCATTCAGACCGGGATCGACGGCTTCCGCACCGTCGCCCACCGGGCAGCGGCGAAGGCCGGGGAGTCCATCTCCTACGAGGACACCGTCTACTACGACTCCGAGGGCACCGCCCACGACGTCTGGCTGTCCAAGTCGTACCCGTCGGCCGTCAAGGTCACCGTCGTGCGCGGTACCGCGCGCTTCCCGTTCATTGCCCGGTGGGACGAGTTCGCCCCGACGTACTACGACCGCAAGGCGGGCGCGTACGTCGTGGCGAAGATGTGGCAGCAGATGCCCGCTCACATGCTCCGCAAGTGCGCCGAAGCCGGATCGCTACGCATGGCCGCGCCGCAGGACCTGTCCGGCGTGTACGTGGACGAGGAGATGGAGCGGGCCGACGCCGAAGCCGTCGTGCGCGAGGCGGAAGAGGCGACCCGACGGCTGCGCGAGGCCGCCGGACTCGAAGCGGGCAGCGGCAAGGAGGGCAAGGCGAGCAGCAAGCCCGCCGGCACCCAGGAGGAGGACCAGGGCGACGGCGTGGACAAGCCCGCACCGAAGAAGCGGGCACGTGCCGCGAAGAAGGCCGCCCCGAAGCCCAAGCCGGAGTCGGCCCCCGAGCCCGACGAGGCCCCCGTCCCGGCGAAGCGCGCACCCCGGAAGAGTCCCGCCGCGTCCCGCCGCGCCGCCTCCTGACCCTGACGACACCGGGTGCCGCCCGCTGTCGGCGGGCGGCACCCCATCCTCTTGGAGAACACCGTGACCACCATGGCCATCGCGCCCGAGCGGCCGGTCAGCCTGTGGCCCGCCGCTCACGCGGCGGACGCACGCCGCCCCCGTTCCCAGCAGACAAAGCTCGGCGCCAGCGACACCGTATGCGCACGCCGGGCCGGATACCTTCTGCACGGCCGGACCCCCACCGACCTTGGCGAGAAGCGCAAGGCGATCCTCGGGACCTGGCTGCACGCCGGCATGCTCGACGCCGCCCGCGAGGAGTACGGCTGGCTCGTCGAGCGCCGCGTCGAGGACCAGATTGTCCGGGGCCACATCGACGCCGTCCAGCTGGACCGCGCCACCGCCGCCCGTCTCCCGAAGCGGCTGCGCCCCACACTCCCCGCCGAGGAGACGACCGTCGAGGACGTGAAGACCAAGAGCACCTACCAGTGGGACAGCGTCCTGCGGTACGGGGCGAGCGAGGCCGAGCTGCGACAGGTGTACCTGTACGCCGACCTGCTCGGCACCGAGGGCTTCGCCAGCGTCCGGGGTCAGCGCCAGCTCGCCCGCCTCGGGCCGGTGCCGGTCGCCCGAGTCCGCTTCAGGTTCATCAACCGGGACAACGGCGACGACCACGTCCAGGAGATCGCCTACGAGGCGGACCGTGCGCGCCGCGCCCGCTGGTGGGTCCAGCAGGTGCGCTCGGCCGCCTCCCCAGAGGCGCTGCCCCGCACGTTCCAGGGGCCGGGCATCTCCGCGATCTGCGACCACTGCCCGTTCCGCACCGCGTGCTGGGGGCCGCTCGTCGCCGGGCGTTCGCCGCAGAGCCTGCTCATCCACGACGACGTGGAGCGCGCCAAGGCGCTGACCGAATACGCCCAGGTCTCCGAGCAGATCAAGCCGCTCAAGGAGCGGCAGAAGTTCCTGCGCGCCCAGCTCGACGGCTCCGAGCCCGGCGTCTACGGCGACAACGCGTTGAAGTGGAGCGGCGGCAACCCGACCAAGGTCGATGACGTCGAGGCGATGGTCGCGCTGTATCGCAGGGCGGGGCTTGAGGTGCCGATGGCCCCGGACGCCGCGGCGATGAAGGCGACGCTGAAGGAGGTGGGCATCCCCGTGCCCACGCGCCTCGACCACGACCGGCGGACCGCGGTGAGCATCAACGTCACCGCGTGCAAGAAGCCCTGATCGCCAGGTGCGCGGGCGCGGGGCCGGCGTGCTCCGCGCCCGCGCGGGGCTGCAGGACCCGGACGCAATCACGGAGAGGTGCCGGTGAGCATCCAACTGATGGTGGTCGCTGCCTACTTGCCGAAGGAGGTGATCAACACCACGCAGAAGCTAGTCCTCATGAAGATCGCGGACTCGGCCGACGACCAGTCGAGGCTCGCCCGGCCGGGCCTGGAACGGATGATGGCCTGGGCCGGCGTGGGCGAGAAGCAGGTCATCACGGTGGTGACCCAACTCGTCGGGCTCGGCCTGGTCGAGCGGGTCACCATCGGTCGCGTAGGCCGCCGTGCCGAGTACCGCGTGTTCCCGCACGGCGTGCCACCGATCCCGTCGACCGAGGAGCTGATCGAGCGGCGCCGTGCGGCGCAGCGCGCCCCGACCAACCCCCGGCTGGCCCGCAAGACCCCACGCCGCAAACCATCGTCGGCGGCCCGTACGCAGCAGGACGTCGCCGCACGGGAAGAGGCGCGGGCCGCTGCAGGGGCGGCTTCCGAGCCAGGGTTGCCCCGGGGGAACCCTGCCGGGGCCGAGGGCAGGGTTGCCGAAGGGGAACCCAGTGGGTTGCCGCAGGGAAACCGGGCGGGTTCCCCTGGGGAAACCCCTTCTCTTCCCTCTCCTTCCTCTTCTCTTCCTTACCCCCCTACCCCCACGGCTGGCGCCGCAGGGGAGGCGGGGGCGGGGCAGGAGGAGGAGCGGCGTGCGGGCTGCCCGAAGCACGCCGAACCGGTGGCGAACTGCCGGGGCTGCGGTACCAACCCGCGTGCGGGGCGCGAGCAGGCGCGACGCGAGGCAGCCGACCGGGAGCACCGCGGCCAGCAGGACTGGCTGAGGGAGTTCTTCGCCGAGCAGGAGCGGCGCGTTGCGGAGACGGACCCTCAGGCGCTGGAGATGGCCCGCCAGCGAGTGAGGGACCTGGCCCGCATGGGTCGTGAAGCAGGTGCCAACTCCCGGCGAGGAGCAGGGCGTTCACGAGATCGGAAACATTGACGCCCGGGTGTATGCCATTAAGATATAAGTATGAGTTCGGAACTGGTCGAACTCACCAACCTCTTGGAGACCGTCTTGACCGACACACTCGCCACCACCCCGGCCCCCGACGCCTACGTCGTGGTCGCCGAAGTCATCCACGGATCGCACCTCCCTCCGCGCCTCGGTCGCGGCCTGTACTGCTCGGCCGAGTGCGCTGAGCGCGGCGTGCACGAGCTCGTCGGCGAGCTGGCCAGGGAGGAGGACGGCAGCGGCTTCGCCCTGCCCTACGACGGGCGCACGATCGGCTGCGTCGTCACCCACGGGGGCCGGATGTGGGCGGTGCAGATCCTCGCCCGTAGCGAGCTGCCCACCGGCTGACACTCACGTCACATCAGATAGGTGACATTTTTCAACGGCGGGTGCACATTCTGTGCGCCCGCCGTGCACACCCTCTTGGAGAACGGCACATGACCACCACGATCGCGGCTCTGCCCGACCACAACGGCACCACCGACCCCCTGTGGCAGGAACTCTTCCGCCGCTACAGCCACGTCATCAGCCCGCTGCGCTACGCGGGCTGGGTGACGGACATGGAGACCTGCGGCGGCGAGTTCTTTGTCCGCGCCGACCTGCGCGACGACACGGAACTGATCATCGCCTCCGAGCACAGCCTGCCCGCCGACCCCGCCGAATTGCAGGGCTGGAACGTCGTCCGCCAGAACGTGCAGAACCCAAGCCAGCACACCGTCCTGTACGACTCCACCCCCAGCGGCCCGCAGCGCCACCACGGCAACAGCCTCATCCCGCCAATGGTGCGCATCGACGCCCTGGACGTGCCCAGCCGGGGGCCCCGGCTGATCGTCTCGGCCACGCACATCGCCCCGTACGGCGCCAGCCACAACCACGTCGCGGGGACCGAGGGCGCGGCGACCGCCATCGCCCGCCACTCGGAGTGGTCGCAGCGGCTCACCGGCGACGAGGGCTACCGCCGCGTCTGGCAGCGAAGCGAACGCGAGGGCTACCCGCTGTCGGTGTTCGAGAGCGCCGGACACATCACCACCGTCCGCGTCACCCGCAGCGATGACTGACCGGCCGCGCCGCGCACCGCGCCCCACCGGGGGCGCGGACCGGTGATCTGGCTGCTGATCGTGTGCGCCCTCGGACTGCTGGGGTTCACCGCCCTCGGCATCGAGGACAGCCGCCACCACCGCGCGTTACGCGCCACCGACCAGTCCTGACCACGGCCGCCCGGCCCGCCCACCGGGCCGGGCGGCCCCGCCTCTTGGAGACCACGACCTTGCCCCGATCCATCCACCTGCTCTGCGGAGCGGGCGGAGATGGCCAGGGTCTGCTCGAAGCCGGATTCGAGCCGATCCTCGGCATCAATCACTGGCAGACCGCGATCGACACCTTCTCGATCAACCACCCGACCGCGTCGGCTCGCTGCGCCGACATCCAGAACTATCCCATGCGCTGGCTCCCCAAGGCCCTGGTGCTCTGGGCCTCGATCATCTGCACCGAGGTCAGCCCCGCCGGCGGGCGCAAACGCCCCGACCCCGTGCAGGACGCCCTCTTCGAGGATGAGGAGCAGTGGCGCGAACTGCCGCCCGAGGCATTCGAGATGACCCGGGTGACCGCCTGGTGCGTGCTGCGCGCCGCCGAGGCGAAACGGTTCCCCTGCGTCGTCGTGGAGAACGTCGTCGAGTTCATCACCGACTGGCTGCTGTTCCCCGAGTGGATTCGCGCGATGAAGAAGCTCGGCTACCGGGTCCAGATCGTCTCGGTGTCCTCCGCGCACATCGGCTCGGAGACCAATGCGTACGCCCCTCAGTGGCGCGACCGCGTGTATCTGGTCTTCACCCTGTCCGGCATCCGCCGCCCCGATCTCGCGCCGCGCCCGCTGGCCTACTGCGTGGAATGCGGGCGGGACGTCGAGGCGCGCCAGAGCTGGCGCGACCCGCGGGTGAAGGTGGGCAAGTACCAGCAGCAGTACGACTACCGGTGCCCGCACACCCGCTGCCGACACGCCTTGGTGGAGCCGTATGTCCGGCCCGCCTCCGACGTGATCCTGTGGGACAACATCGGCCAGCGGATCGGGGACCGCACCAAGCCGCTGGTGCCCAACACCATGCGGCGGATCGCGGCCGGGCTGGACAAGTTCCCCTATGCGCCGTCCGTGGTCACGCTCACCCACGGCAAGGACGGAACGGACCGGGCCTTCTCTCCGCACGCCCGGCCGCTGCCCACCCGCACGGCCAAGCTCGGCGAAGCCCTCCTGGTGCCGGTCGGCGGCTCGTGGAACGACACCGCCTCCTCGGCGGCCGAGCCGATGCGCACCCGCACCACCCGCGAGAGCGAAGCCCTCGTCACGGTGGACCCGTTCATCGTGGAGTTCCGCAACAACTGCGACGCCGCGCCGATCGATGCTCCGCTCAGCACGATTGCCACGGCCCGCCATCACGGCCTGGTCGTGCCTGATGGCGACGTGCGGACCAGGGCGCGCAACACCCTGGTCATCCCGTACCGCAAGACGGCGCCGAAGACCGCGGCCGAGCCGCTGCACACCCTCTCCACCCGCGACTCGGCGGCGATCGTGCGCAGCGCCCCCGCCATCGAGGACTGCTACTTCCGGATGCTCCAACCCCGCGAGCAGCTGTCGGCCCAGCGGTTCCCCGAGACGTACGAGGTCGTCGGCACCAAGGCCGCCCAGACCCAGCAAGCCGGCAACGCGGTGAGCGTCAACGTCGCGCGCTGGATCGGTGAACGCCTCAAGCCCGTCCTCGCCTGACCTCCACCTCCGAAGAAGAAGGGATATCCCTGCCATGACACCGGCAGCCCGCGACGCAGTGACCATCCTCGCCCAGCAGCGAGACCACCTGGCCCTCGCGCTCCGCCGAGCCGAGCAGGCTCACTGTCTGGGCATCACCGACCACCTTGCGGCCAAGATCCGCGCCCGCTGCCCCCAGGCCGCCTACGTGGCCTTCGACCGGAGCGGCGAATACCGCAGCGTCACCGTGCACGGCGTGCTCGGTGAGCAGACCAGCCCGCTCGGGGGGTGCCCCTGGCTGTGGGACGGCACCGAGCCGGGCCATCCGCTCAACGAGATCGCCGAGGACATCGCCCTCGACACCGAGCACGCACTCATTCCCCCGACCTCACCGGCGTGGGCGCTCGTGCACCGCAACACGGCCATGGACGGCAGCTGGCTCCTGGAGCTGCCACCGGTCGACCGAGTGGCGCGCGTGGCCGAGCTGATACGCGGGCACCACCCGGCAGCCACGGCGGTCGTGGTGGACGGCCGCGCTGGCGGGGGCCGCGTCGTCGGAGTCGTCGAGGACCAGCACGACGGTGAGGAACGCGTTCCCGCGGTCCGGCCGCGCCTCAGCAACTCCTGCGACGACGCCCTCACCCGCCTCGTGGCGCAGATCTTCCTCCTGCCGCCGCTGGCGGACCGTCACCTCACACCGGTGCCGCCCGGCTTCGCCCACCCGTACGGCTCCAGCGTCAGCGACCAGGTGCGCCTGATGCCGCTGCCACCGACCGCCTAGATACGAGAGGAGGAGCAGATGAGCGGCATCGGGTGGGCCGGCGAAGCCCCCTGCGCCGGGGACGCCCGCTTCACGTCTGAACAGACGGCGGCCGAAGCCCCGACGGAGCCGCTGGTGCGCGCCCTCCTCGCGATCTGCCAGAGCTGCCCGTTCCGATCCCAGTGCATCGACCTGGTCCTGCCAAACATGAGCCTGTTCGACGGCGTGTGCGGCGGGCGGTTCTGGCGCAACGGGCGGGTCCTTGAGACCTGCAAGGGCGCGCGGCCCGCCGAACTGCTCGAACGCGGACGTCGTCCGATCACCCACGGCACCGAAGCCGGTGCCCGTGCCCACAGACGGCGCAGGGAGCGCACCTGCTCCCTGTGTCTGGAAGCCGACAAGCTCGCCCAGCGGGCCCGCCGGGCCCGCAAGCGTACTTCCGGCTCCTGCCCTGACCCCGACAACTCCTGCGGAGAATAACTGTGTTCACCATCAAGGCCCGAGACCTGGCGGTCGTCCTCGACCAAGCCGCCCCGCACCGCTACCAGGCCGACGACACCTGCGAGCCCGAAACTCTGATCCTCGACTGCGCCTCCCGCTACCTGCACGTCGTCGGATGCAGCGCCCGGACGCTCGCCGTCGCTCGCGCGTCGGGCAAGGGGAGCGACGTGTGGACAGCGCCTATCGGCTACGACGACGTCGCCGCGCTTCGCGGCTGGCTGGAATCGTCCGACACCGTCACCATCGAGCACCTGACCGTCGAAGGCCACCAGCTGCTCCGCTTCACCGAAGGCGTCGCGCAGCTCACCGTTCCCGCCGCATCGCACCTTCACCGCCTGCCCTGGCGCGTGCTGCTGCGCATCATGCTCGACGTCCGCAACCACCCGCTGGCCCAGGGGCGCCCCGTGCAGCTCAGCTCCGATGACCTGTCCCTGTGGCTGAACGCCGGTGCCAACGGTGAGGCGATCGAGTTCCGCTCCCTGGGCCCGGCGGGCACCCTCGTGACTGCCGGAAGCGACTTCCTCGGCCTCCAGACCCCGCACGGCTGGGACGGCCCCGAGCCCGGCGCCGGGTGGTCCATGTCGCTGCGTGTCCGCCGGTTCTCCTTCTCCGGGCAGTTCCTTGAGGTCGGGGCGCGCTACGCCGATGCCACCGGCACGGTGTGGATCGTGCCCGGCAAGCCCGGCCGCGGTGAGGAACCGCACCTGGTCTCGGCCGACTTCGTGGCCGTCGCTCTCCCCATCTCCCAGGTTCTCGCGGCCGGGAAGTTCCTGGTCCGTGTGCACGACTGACTCAAAGTAGGTGACATTTATGAATCAACACGTGTGCATTCGTGGTCCGGCCTGTGAGCAGTGCGCGGACCCCGGCTTCGGGCTCCATCCCTGGCCCGCGGCGTGGCGTGCGCGCCCCTCGACTCCTGCGATCCGCTCGAATCGGAAGGAAGACCCAGTGAACAAGGCCCAGCTCATCGAGGTGGTGGCCGCGGCGACCGGCGACCGCGCCCAGGCCAAACTCGCCGTGGAGACCACGCTCGACGCGATGGTCCGCGCCGTCGTCGGCGGAGAGGTCGTCTCCGTCACAGGCTTCGGCAGCCTGACGCCCGAGATGCGCCCGGCCCGAACCAGCCGCAATCCCCAGACGGGTGAGCCAGTGGAGATCGCTGAGCGCCGTGTCGTGAAGTTCCGCGCCGGCGCGCGGTTCCAGGACCTCGTCGCGTACCGCCGGGCGATGCCCGAGTCCGGCAACTGCATCCAGAAGGACCCCAAGACCCCCAAGGCCGCCCGCCCGTAACGCTGCACACCTGGGGCCGTCTCGGCGTGCCGAGACGGCCCCACCGAAGGAGAACGACATGAACGACCGTTCCGTGGGCGTAGAGGTCGAGGCCACTGCGAAGTGGCTGGAGGAGCGGGGCATGGTTGGCGCGGCCGGTCTGCTACGGCGCGTCGCGCGCCAGAGGGACGAGGCCGTGCGGCAGCTTGTCCTTCGCCCCTCCTCGCCCGCGCATCAGGCGGACGGTGGTGGGTGCACCACTTCGCGCGACCTGGACGCCGCCCTTGAAGCGGCAATGCTGCGCACCGACGTGGCGCGTTTCCAGGCCCTGGCCGAGCGTGCCGGCTGGGTGCCCGACCCGGACGCGAAGCGCCTGTGGAGCTGGCGCGACGGCTGGTGGGAACTCAGCTACCGCCGCAGGAATCCGAAGGACGGCTACCACGACACCGGCTGGTACCTGTGGGGGCCGCCAGGCAGTTATGACGGCGAGTGGACGGCCCGGGCCAAGACCGCGGCCATGGCTGAGGCCAACCGGCTTGTCGCCGTCCATCGCGCGGCAACCGGCGAGGGTGATCGGTGACTGCCGAACTCCAGAGCGCGCCCGTGACCCTGCCGAGCGTCCAGGAGGAGGGGGAGTGGCAGCCCCGCGTGGTGGGCCTTGACCTGTCGCTGACCTCGACCGGCATCGCCGGCACGGACTGGGCGCACGCCTGTCGGCCCGGCCGACGCCGAAGCCATGAACGGCTGGACTGGCTGGTCGAGGCCGTCGCGCTGAGCGTGAAGGACGGAGCGGACCTGGTGGTCGTCGAGGGCGCCGCGTACGCCCAGGGGGCGCAGGCCGGGCACCACGAGCTGGCCGGGCTGTGGTGGTTGGTCACCCAGTACCTGTGGCGGCACCGCATCCCGTATGCCGTCGTCACCCCGCACGGGCGGACGATCTACGCGACCGGCCGGGCAAACCCCGCGCACGAGTGGCCTCGCAAGGACAGGTCCCGCGTCGCGAAGGGCATGGTGCGCTCGGTGGCCGTCGAGCGGTACGGGGTCGAGTGCGAGGGGCCGGGCCGCTACGACCAGGCGGACGCCACGATCCTCGCCGCGATGGGCCTCGACTGGCTGGGCTACCCCACCGTGCCCGTGCCCGACTCGCACCGCCGCGCGCTGGAGTCGGTCCGCTGGCCCGAGCTCATTCCGGCCGCCGCGAATTAGGGAATTGAATTGCGGAAACTAAATGCGCATTCGGTTGGGTGTACCTTGCTTTTGGGGTATTTGCCATTAAGATATAAGTAAGGAATTCGGGAAATGCTCGAACCGGAAGGGGAATTGGAAGTGGAAACCCAGAACCAGGGATGCGGCTGCGAGTGCAACAGCGGCGGCTTCTGCGGTGGCTGCGGCCACGCCGGATGCGGACGCCGCTAGCCCGGCCCGAACCCCAGAGAACCCCGCGCCCCCGGCTTCGGCCGGGGGCGCACCCATACGCGCAAGCGCCTCTTGGAGAACCCCATGAACGACTACTCAACCGGAGTCCTGCAACTCGCCCACGAGATAGGGCTCGACCCCGAACACGTCGCTCACGCCATGCGCCTCGCCTCGCGCACCTTCGCCCGGGTGCAGGTGTCGACCGGCATGACCCTCGACCAGTTCCGCCGCCTGTTCACCCAGGACCGGCACTCCATCGTCATCGTCGCGAACATCGCCATGCGCCACGCCGGCCGCCGCGAAGACGCACAACTCCTCATGGACATCTACAAGGCCGCCGTCGGCCGCCTGCCGTACGAGCGCCCCATCCACACCGGCGTCGGCACCCTGCCCGAGCACCACAGCCACCCGCACGTCCAAGAGGCCGTGCGCATCCTGACCGCCGCCGGAATGCCGCCCATCCACACCGACGGCATCCACGAACTGCGCCCCGGCTTCCAGGTCATGCCCGACGACACCGGCCAGTTCCCCGGCTGGGTGTTCATCCAGCCCGACCCCAGCGCCAAGGCCCGCACGGGCTTCGCCGGCGGAGACCTCGGCTACCTCGCCGTCATGCGCTGGGCCGGATGGGGCGTCATCACCGAACGCCTCCCCGGCGGCCTGTACGCCGCCTGCCACCCCGACCACAAGAGCGACCCCTTCCCCGCCGCCCCGACCTCCTGACCACACCCGTGCCCGGCCGCACCACGCGGCCGGGCACGGCCCACCCGAAAGGCACCAGCCCGTGAAGCTCCCCGTTGACGACGCCACCCTGACGTCCTGGGCCCAACTGCTCGGCCTCACCGACAACCAGACCGCAACGACCCTCGCCGAGATCGAGAAGACCCTGCGCGTCGGCTACGAGCACCGCCCCGACGAGCTGCGCGACTCCAGCTTCGACGAGCTCATCAGCGACATGGACGCCGAGGAGGCGGCCCTGATGTTCCTCATCGGCGGACTGCGTCAGGCCGGACACCCCGAAGCCGCGTACGCCATCGAGGTCCGCGGCATCTTCGCCACCCTCCGGGACCTCCAGCAGACCAGCTGATCCCACTCCCAACCCCCTCCACACACCGCCCCGGTCGCGCACCGCGCACCGGGGCGGCCCCATGCGCGCCCGCAGAAAGGAATCCCCAGCCATGTCCGACGACTTCTTGCCCCGCGCGGCAGCCCCGGCCACCGCCGCGCGGCCCGCGCCCTCATGGGCGAAGAAGCCCCCGCCCCGGCCCAAAGCCCGCCCCACGGGCAAGATCACCGCCCGCCGCTACGCCGCCCCACGCCAGCCGTACGAGCATGCCTGCAAGATCGCGGAGAGCGTCCTCGACGCCTGGTACCAGTCCTTCGGCGGCAGCAGCATCGACGTTCCCCTCGGCACCGTCGCCGGGCTCTCCCTGCTGCGCAACGTGCCCGGCCTGGCGGACTGGGTGCTCAACCTACGGCCCGAGCAACTCCCGCAGCTGTTCAAGGAGATCTACCTCGGCCACTGGATCAAGCGCCCCGACCTGATCAACCGCGCGATACGTCTCCACGACTGGGCCTGGAACCCCAACCCGGACAAGCAGCAGCTCCGCGCCGTGCACGCCGTCACCCGCGCCGCCATCAACACCGGCCTGATGGACCTCACCGGCCACGACGACCCCTGGCAACGCTCCGAGGCCGACGTCCTCAGCCCCCTGCTCACCGGCCTGCGCCACAAGAGCGACAAGAAGTGGCGCGGCGAGTACCACACGCCGGCGTGCATCACCGACCTGATGGCCAACATGACCGTGGACAAGGACTTCGCCAAGCCAGGCATGTCCTTCCGCGAACCCGCCGTCGGCTCCGGCACGATGTTCCGCTCCGTCGCCCAACGCCTGCGCGACCTCGGCCTCAACCCACACGACTTCCACTGGTACGGCAACGACATCGACTCGTTGTCCGCCGGGTGCGCCGCCGTCAACGCGATCATCTGGGACCTCGGCCCGCGCTGCCTCATCGGCTGCGCCGACTCCCTCGCACCGGACGACGACTACGCCAAGACCCGCGCCGAAGCCAAAGAAGCCTTCGAGCAGCGCGACCGGTACGTGGAGACCGCCAGCACGATCGTCGCCTGGCGCCGCGCCTTCGACCTGGTCGACCAGCTCATGCCCAGCAAAGAGAACGCCGCGTGACCGAACCCGACCCCTTCGACCGACCCGGCACCACCCCGGCACCGCGCCGCCGACGCCCGGCCTTCGCCGGACCCCGCGACGAAATCGACCTGCCGCCCCTCGACCAGATCGCCCCCACCCTTGACCCGCCATGGCACAAGGAGGACACCGACACACCCGAACGCACCGCCACCTACCACCACCCCGACGGACACCGCATCGGCCTGCGCGTCCAATCCCGCGGCCTCGGCATCCAGACCTGGATCACCGCAGGCCCCGACCTGCCGCCGATCCCCGACGGCACCGACATCGAGCAAGCCGAAGCACAAGCCGCCAACGACGCCCGGCTCCAGCCCGGCCGCACCTGGCACACCGTCCTGACCACCCGCACCAGCAAAGCCCTGGCCGCCGACCTCGCCGCACTCGTCCGCGAACGGCTGCTCCCCGCCCTCACGAACAAGCCACGCGGCATGCCCGCCCCCGCGCCGCCCGCCCGCATCGGGCAGCCCGACACGCCATCGCAGAACGAAGGAACCCAGAAGTGAGCACGCCTGACAACACCGTGCAGGTCACCAGCCTGCCCAACCTCGCCCAGATTCTGCCGTACCTCCTGGGCCACTACCCGGACGACAGCATCGCGCTCCACGCCCCCGGCCCGAACTTCCACGACGGGCCGATCATGACGTGCCCCCTCCCCGACGACAGCGCCGAGTGGCAGGCCACCACCGAGAACGCCGCCCGTCAGTTCGTGGCCTACGCCCACGACCAGGGGCATGACCCCGCCCAGGGCGTCATCATCTACCTGTGCCGCGAACCGCGTCCCGGCCAGAGCCCAGAGGACACCGCCGCGCTCCTGGCCCCCATCGGCACCTGGCTCACGAACGAATTCACGGAGCACCGCGCCACCGTCCTCCAGACGATCGGGCTCGTCGCAAACCGGTGGTGGGCCTACGAGTGCGACATCGACGGCTGCTGCGAGGGCGAGCCGCTCCCGTCGCCCGACGACCCCACCAGCGTCGTCGCGCAGATGACCCGCCTTGGTCGCACCCCGGGCCCCCGCACCCGCGACATCATCAAGGAGTTCCGGGCCACGGCGGACCCCGCCCTCCTCAAGGACCTGCACACCACCGCCGACCACTTCAACTCGCGGTGCGCGACTAACGCCGGACGAGACGCGACGCTCGCGTTGACGTTGGAGCAGATCGACGCCGCCATGAGCCGGTTCCGTGACGGCGCGACCGTCCTCGGCCGCGCGCTAACCATGCAGCTCATCGTCGGCCTGCAGGACGACGCCGCCGTGGAGGCCGGCATGGCGCACGCGGAGGACGGCGACCTTCCCTATGCCCGACGCCTCTGGGCCTACCTCGCCCGGCACTGTGCCGGACCGTTCAAGCCGGAGGGCGTGCCCATACTGACGCTGTTCGCGTTCGTCGCCTGGCGGCAAGGCGACCTCATTGCCGCGCGGCTCGCCCTGCGCGACGCCATCACCACCGACCCCGACTACGAGCTGGCTACGGGCATGCACCTCGGCACGATCGACGGCGAAGACCCCCGAGACTGGCTCGCCTCCGCCCGCGAGGGCCATGCCCAGCGCGCGGCACACCTCCAGCACGCCGTCGAGGTCGCCAGCGAATACCGCCCTACCACCGACACCATCGCGGTGCGCTACCGCGAGGCACTCGACGCAGCAGCCACCCACTACTACGACCAGGTCCGGACCGTAGACGGACGGATCCTCGCCCGCTACGGCACCATCGACATCGTCAACGGAGCCTTGGCCGACTTCCGCAGCGGCCGTCCCCAGCTCACGGACGAGATCGCCGCTCGCATCATCCTCGGCCTGCAGGATCTGCACGCGAGGGACGCCGCGCTGTCCACCGGCGAGGAGAGTGGCCTTCCCTACGAGCGGCAGCTGTGGGGCTACCTCGCCCGGCGCTGCGTACCGCCGCACACCGGTAAGGCGCCGCCGCTCCTCACCCTCCTCGGCTGGGTCGCCTGGCGGCAGGGCGACACCGTCACCGCCAGCCACGCCTTCGCCGAAGCCCTCGACATCTACCCCGGCTACACGATGGCCGAGCTGCTGCTCGACGGCATCCGCAACCAGTGCGACCCGGCCCGGCTCCTGGCGATGTACCGCGAAGCGGCGGCGGAGTTCACCGCAAGCCGACCGGACCTCGACACCCCTTGACTGACACCGTGGCCCCGGCAACCGCCGGGGCCACCGGCCCGGAGACCCCATGGCTGCTCACCGCAGACAGGGCCGCGCTCTTGGGTGCAGACGGTGCGGCCCTGTCGCATCGGTCAGGAATGCGGCTAGCGATGCTCGCACTACACAAAGGCGAGGCGCGCCTCCCTCAGAAAGTGCTCCAAGCCGATGCGTGCGCCTCCGGACCGTAGGGACTCCACCCGCTGAGGTGCGGCTTGAGATCTTCCGGCTCGAACGTCAGCCCGGACGGCATAGTCGGTAGTTGTGTCAGCGGGTCGAGGGTCTCCGCGTAGTCGCGCGCCCACCGCAACCAGACACGAGCCGATTCGACGTCGACGTCCTCGTCAGCCGCTACATTGATCCTGCGCTCCAGAGCGTCGCAGTACTGGCGGAGCGCGTGAGCATCCTGCCACTGTTTTGCCTGCTCACGGAGAATCGTTGCGAAGCGAGCCTGAGCAGCCTTCTCTCTGGCGGTAGCCATGGCCGCCTCCCAGCTGATGCGGCGCTCTTCCTTCGCGCGTTCCTCATCCAGCTTCCTCTGCCGCTCCTCGACCGCGCGCGTCTCCAGTTCCTGGAGCACGATCCCGACGACGTCCTCGAGTTTCGACCGCTTGCGGTCGCCCCAGTGGTGCTGCCTCTTGGACCGGCTGTACCCGATGTCCAGAGCGAGCTGCTGAGAGCGGTCTGGATCGGCAGACTGGGGAAACTCCTGCTTGATAGTGACGCAGCTGGTGAAGCCGTCGATAACGATCTCCAGCACCCCTTCCCGACAACTCGCGGGGAAGTACCGGCCGTTGTAATAGTGCGCTGAACGGTGGTCACGCTCAGGGACCCGCTGCTCGCGTACCTTGTATCCCCGGCGTTCCGCCTCTGATGCGAGCCCTTGCAGCAGCAGCAAAGCGCGGCGACGCAAAGAGGGCGGCATAAGAAGCCGGCGCTCGCTGTCTCGCAAGGCCGCGACGACGCGGTGCGGCGAGCGCAACTGCGCGGGGACTGAAACCCGCGGGTTCTCCTCTGGGGAGCTCCGCCCAGAGTTGGCATGTGGGCCGTCTACCAACGAGATTTGCAGATCACGGCCTGCGTTCCACAGTCGCTGCTTCTCGATGCGTTTGCCCGCCGGCGCGAGTTTGTGCCGCTTGGCGAAGTCGATGACACGTCGCCACTCGGTGATCTCATCCTCGTCAGGCTCTGATATGACCACATGGCGCTCGGCGACCAATCGCTCCACGAGCTTGGTCGCCTTTGCGCGGCGTGCGACGGGGATGGGCCTTTCACTGTACGGCGTTGGCTGCTTCTTATGGGTGGTCGCCGGCTTGCTCCCATGGCCTGTCGCCGTTGTCGTGGAGCCGCGGACCCTGCCCTTCGCCACGGTAACCGGTGCCTTCGACTCACCAGCAGCCGTGCGCCCGTGTGCCGGATGCTCCGGATGATGACCGTGCTGCAGGTAGAACCGCCCTGCCTCCGTAACTTCCGCCCGCCAGCCGCCACCCCGGCGGCTCACCGTCACGAGACCCCGATCGCGCAGCGCATAGGTTGACCGCCGCATGCCCGGATCCTGAGCGCCGCGATCCTCGTCGGCAGCAAGTTTCCTGAGGAGCGTGAGTTGTCGATCGTTCAACGCTTTCCAGCGGTGCATGCGACAAGTTCACAAGGAAACAAGGCGGGTCACAAGTGGCCGTCGATGCCCTCGACCAGCGTGTCAGCACGCAGCCGGGCGGACATGCTCGCCCCGCTCGGGGCCGACTTCGGTACTCTTGTCCGCAGGCGGCTGACCAGTAGAAACGCCGTATGGCTCCATCCCCGGGCGAAGGGGGCGGAGTCCTTTCCGTCTGTAAGGCACTCCGCTGCGTGAGAGTTCGAGACCTCGTCTTCCCCCACGCTCAACCTGCATTGATCCAGCTGACGTCCCCAAGCGCCTCCTCCGGGAAGGCTCTCGGGAGACCGCCAGTGGACACGCAGTGGACGGAAGGACCCGGAAGGATCAGGAAGGCCGACGCAGAGCCAGAACGGCGAGGTGCCTCTGACCTGCGGTTATAGGAAGAATGAGGCAAGAGTGGGGCCGGATCGGAAGATCAGAAAAGGACTCATAATCCGTCGGCCGTGGGTTCGAGTCCCACCCGCCCCACCGCTCGCTACGCGAGGAGAACCGTTTCCACCTGCGGAAACACCTGGGCCCCCGATCGCTCGGGGGGTCTATTCATGTTCTCCAAGATCCTTGGCTCGGCCGTTGCTCGCCCGGGCGGGGCGATACCCAGGCCGACCGCACCCTGGCGAACCTGCGGGTCGACACGGCCCGTATGCGCGACAACCTCGACCTGACCGGCGGGCTCGCCCTCGCCGAAGCCGTCATGATGGCCCTCGCGCCCGGCCTGGGCAGACAGCGAGCCCACCAACTCGTCTACGACGCCCGCGCCCGGGCCACGGAAACAGGCACCGGCCTCGCCGAAGAACTGCTCAAGAACCCCGACATCGTCACACCCCTCGGCGAACACCGCATCCGCCGGCTGACCGACCCCTCCGCCTGCCTCGGCAGCGCCCTGGCGATGACACGGTCCGTCGCACGCCGATCCGCGTGACCGCTCAGGGCCGGTCCCTGACACCCGGCAGCGCCTCACACCACCGCGGGCTGCCCCAGTGCCGACCGCACCGCCGCGGCCACCGACGCCAGGTGCGCGTCGAGATAGAAGTGGCCGCCGTCGAAGGTGAGCACCTCGCCGGGCCTCGTCGAGTGGGCCAGCCAGCCGGCGGCGTCCTCGACGGTGACGATGGGGTCGGACGAGCCGACCATGACGGTCAGCGGGATGTCCAGCGGCGGACCGGGCAGCCAGCGGTAGGAACCCAGGGCGCCGTAGTCCGCCCGGAGGGTGGGCAGCACCATCTCCAGCACCTCCGGGTCGTCCAGCACACGACCGTTCGTGCCGTTCAGGCGGCGTATCTCGCCGATCAGGGCCGCGTCGCCGGAGAGCCGGTCGGTGGCCCGGGGCGTACGGCTCGGCGCGCCACGCCCGGAGAGGACCAGGGACTGTGCCGTGGGCAGGTCGAACTCGGCGAGGATCCGGGCCGTCTCGTACGCCACGACCGCGCCCATGCTGTGCCCGAAGAAGGCGTACGGGCGCTGCGGGAAGCGCGTCAGCTCCTCCGCGACGGCACGCGCCAGATGGGGCAGGGAGGTCAGTGCCGGCTCCGTACGACGGTCCTGCCTGCCGGGGTACTGCACGGCCGCGACGTCGATGTCGGGCGCCAGGGCGCGGGACAGGCCCAGGTAGGCGCTCGCCGCGCCGCCGGCGTGCGGGAAGCAGATCAGCGTGAGTTCGCCCTCTGCGGTGCTGTCGAACCGCCGGAACCACCGGCTCTGCGTTGCGGACATGTGGGTCCAATCCACGGCCGCGGCCGCCTCGCGGAGAGGCGGACGCGGCCGTTCGTCGTCTGTGGGGGTGGGAGGGTCAGGCAGCGGGCCGCGCGTCCTCGTTCACCGGCGGAAGGAAACCGGCCTCCCGGAAGAAGGCGACGTACCGCCGGAACAGCTCCGGCTCCATCTCGGGGCACTCAACTCCCGGGCCCGCCAGGGCCAGTTCGGCCACGCTCGTGTCCACGGGTGGATAGAAGGTGCCCTCGCTCTTCGCCATCATCTCGAACGCTTCCAGCAGCGGAAGCATGACGTTGTCGGGGTCCGACCTCACGAGTGTGCTCCACGCGTCCCACTCGACTTCCTTCAGCGGGTAACCCGTCGCCCTCAACTCGGTAATGAAGTCGGCGAACGTCATGTGACTCTGGTTGTAGAGATGGAAGGTGCCCGAACCGGTCCCGGCCGACGTGGACAGGGCGACCACGGCCGAGCTGACGTAGTCCACCGGGGTCAGGGGGACCGCGGCGGCCAGCCCGGCCGGGTACGCGCCCGCCTGGATCAGACCGCGCAGGCTCAGCCAGACGAAGTCACGCATCTGGCAGGCCCCGTTGACCTGGTCGCCGGAGACGACGTCCACGCGGTACACCGACACCGGCAGCCCCCTGTCGCGAGCGATGCCGACGACCTGCTCGGCCACCCACTTGCTGCGCAGATAGCCGCTGGGCAGCGCCTCGGCGGGGCCGGTGGGATCGTCCGCCCTCAGCGGGCTGTTCTCCGCCCGGTCGGTGGCGAAGACCCCGGTCGTGGACAGGTAGTGGACCGGGACGGTGCGGTGGCGCGCGGCGAGCCGCAGGACCTCCCGCGTGCCGCCCACGTTGGCCGCCTTGAGCGAGCTGAACGGGTGCAGCCAGTGGACCTTCGCGCCGCCGTGGTAGACCACGTCGACCCGGCGGGCGAGGTCGTCGAACTCCTCCTCGCTCAGCCCGAAAAGCGGCTCTGCGAGGTCCCCGACGACGATCTCCAGGCGGGCCGGGTCCACCTCGTCCCACACGCGGTAGTACTCCAGGTTCTCCCGCAGCCGCCGCAGCCCGTCCGCCGCGTCCCGGGCACGGACCAGGCAGTGCAGCGTGGCCCGAGTCCCCCGCAGCAGGTCGCGCAGCAGGAACGCGCCGAGGAACCCGGTCGCGCCGGTCAGGAAGACCTCCGCCGGGTCCTCGACCTGGTGCAGCACCTCGTCGGCGGGCCGGATCGCCTCGTCCAGCACGATCTCCGCCGCGTACTCCCGTGCCGGGTCGGCCGCCGCGGTCCCGCCCTCGTCGCCGTCCGGCCCGCCCACCAGAGCGTCCCGCAGGAACTCCGCCAGCCTCCGGGGCGTCGGATGGTCGAAGACCAGCGTGGCGGGCAGCCGCAGACCCAGCTCGGCGGCGAGGCGGTTGCGCAGCTCCACCGACGTCAGCGAGTCGAACCCGAGCCCCGTGAAGGGCTGTTCGCTCCCGAAGGACGACGGGTCGCCGTGCCCGAGGACCGCCGCCGCCCCCTCCAGCACCGCCTCCAGGACGAGGGCGAGCTGCGTGGACGCGTCGGCGCCGGTCAGCCGCTGCGCCAGCTCACCCACGGTGCGACCGGAGTTGTTGGCGACGCGCCGCACCGGCCTGCGCACCAAGGACGCGAGCAGTGCGGGCACCTGAGCGGGACGCTCACGCATCGCGGCGACGTCCAGCGGGGTGACGACCGGCGCGGGATGGGGCAGGGCCAGGACGCGGTCCAGCAGACGAGGGCCCTGGTCCACGGTGATCGCCCCGAAGCCGGCCCGGGTGATGCGGGCGATGTCCGCCTCGTCGAGGTCGCCGGTGATGCCGGACGGCTGGGCCCACAGACCCCAGGCCACCGAGGTGGCGGGCAGCCCCTCCGCCGCGCGCAGCGCGGCCAGGCCGTCCAGGAAGGCGTTGGCGGCAGCGTAGTTGCCCTGACCGGCGCCGCCGATCACACCCGCGATGGACGAGAACAGGACGAACGCGGACAGATCCAGGTTCCGGGTCAGCTCATGCAGGTACCAGGCCGTGTCCGCCTTGGGCGCGAGGACGGCGTCCAGGCGCTCCGGGGTCAGATCGGCGACCAGGCCGTCGTCGATGACGCCGGCGAGGTGCACGACGCCCGTCAGCGGCAGCCCGGCGGGCACCGCGTCGAGAACGCCGGCCAGCGCGGCCGGGTCCGCGGCGTCGGCGGCGACGATCGTGCTGGCGGTTCCCAGCCCGGCCAGTTCCGCCCGCAGCGCCTCGGCGCCCGGCGCGTCCGGGCCCCGGCGGCTGACCAGCAACAGGTGCCGTACACCGTGCTCGCGTGCCAGATGACGGGCGAACAGCGCGCCCAGGCTTCCGGTGCCACCGGTGACGAGCACCGTGCCGTCGGGATTCCAGGAGCCGGAACGAGCCGTGCCGTCCACGGGCCGCGGGGCGCGCGCCACGCCGGGCAGCAGGACCTGACCGCCGCGGATCGCGGCCTGCGCCGCACCGGAGGCGACCGCGCGGGACAGCGGATCCGCGAGGGCGCCGGCGTCGTCGCTGTCCACGTCCACCAGGACCACCCGGCCCGGCGACTCCGACTGCGCCGAGCGCAGCAGACCCCAGACGGCCGCGCCCACCGGATCGACCGCCGGCTCACCGCCGGTGGCCACCGCGTTCCTGCTCACCACGACCAGCGGAACGGTCCCGGCACCGTCTTCGGCCATCCACCGCCGGACCAGGTCGAGCAGGGCACGGGTGCGCGCGTGCAGGGCGGGCACAACGTCGCCCACCGGCCCGTCCGGGCCGGGCTCGCGGAACACGACCGCGTCGATCTCGCCGCGCTCCGCGAGCGCGGCGGCCTCGTCGAGGGTGGTACCGCTGCCGTTCGCACCGAGGAAGGCGAATGCGGGCGACTCGTCGGGGGCGGGCAGCGCGGTCGTCCGCCAGTCCACGACGAACAGGTTGTCGGCGTCCCGGACCAGGGCGTCGCGCACCAGGCCGGCGTCCAGCGGTCGGGACGTGACCCCTCGCGCGACGGCCACGGCCTGGCCGGCGCGGTCGGCGAGCCGCACGGCGACCGTGTCCTCGCCCGCCCGGACCACATGGGCGCGCACCGCGGTGGCACCCGTCGCGAACAACTGGAAGCCGCTCCACTCGACGGCGAGCGTTCCCTCGTCCTGTGCCGCGTCCGCACCGGTCCCGGCGGCGCGCAGCGCCGAGTTCAGCAGCGCCGGGTGCAGGCCGAAGTCCGCGGCCTCACCGTGCAGCGCCTCGTCCAGGACGACGTCGGCGAACACCTCGTCACCGAGCCGCCACACGCCGGTGATGCCGCGTGCCGCGTCGCGCTCGCCCAAGGGGACGGCGGTCGCCTCGGCGGGCGGCCACGTGACCGGACCGAAGGGCGCCCTGGCGAGGCCGGGAGCGAGCCGCCCCGTCGCCCACAGCGTCCACGGCAGGTCAGCGCCCTCGGGCCGGGCGTGCAGCGTGAAGGACCGATCCGGAGTGGCGCCCGGCTCCTCGACGGACAACTGGAGCACCAGGCGCCCGTCCTCGGGCAGAGCCGGCGGGGTGTGCAGGACCAGCGACTGAACGGCACTCGCGCCCAGTTCGTCCCCGACCCGCACCAGGGCGTCCACCAGGGCCTCCGGCAGCACCGCGGGCGCGCCGTGCAGCGGGTGCCGGGCCGGCCACGGGTGGCTGCGCGCCGAGACCCGGCCGGTGAGCAGCACGCCCGTACCGTCCGCGCGTTCCACCCTGGCCCCGAAGACGGGGTGACCGCCGAGTTCCAGGCCGAGACCGGCGGCGTCCGAGGCACCGGCAGCGGACTTGATCCAGTAGTACTGGTGCTGGAAGGCGTAGGTCGGCAGGGGTGGGATGGCGGCCCGGAGGGTGCCGGCGCTGGTGTCGCTTCCGGTGCTGGTGTCCGTTCCGCTGCCGGCGAAGAGCCGCGCCCAGTCCACGCGCACGCCATGGGCGTGCAGGGCGCCGACGGCCTGGACGAGGGTTTCCGCCTCGTCGTGGTCCCGCCGCAGCGGGGCGGCTGTGACGGCTTCGTCGAGGGTGTTACGAGCGAGCGTGGTCAGGACGCTGTCGGGGCCGATTTCGACGTAGTTGGTGGTCCCGGAGCCGTGAAGCGTGGTGACCGCGTCGGAGAAGCGGACGGCGCCGCGTATCTGCTGGGTCCAGTAGTGGGCGGAGGTGAGCTGTTCGGTGGTGGCGAGTTCGCCGGTGAGGGTGGAGACGAGCGGGATGCGGGGCGGGTGGTAGGTGACGGTGGCCGCGATCTCCTGGAAAGCGTCGAGGATGCCGTCCATGTGGGGGGAGTGGAAGGCGTGGGAGACGGTGAGGCGGGTTGCCCTGCGCCCGCGCTCACGCCACAGGGCGACCTGGCGGTCGACTATCTGGACGTCGCCTGAAATGACGGTGGAAGTCGGCGAGTTCAGGGCGGCGACGGCGATCGCGCCGTCCTCGGCGGCGATCGCTTTGGCGACTTCCTCCTCGTCGGCCTGTACGGCGGCCATGGCGCCGCCGGGGGTTGCGGACTGCATGAGGCGTGCGCGGGCGGTGACGAGTTTGGCTGCGTCTTCGAGGGTGAAGACGCCGGCGATGTGGGCGGCGGTGAGTTCGCCGATGGAGTGGCCGGCGAGGTGGTCGGGGGTGATGCCCCAGGTTTGCAGGAGGTGGGAGAGGGCTACCTCGACGGCGAACAGGGCGGGTTGGGTGTACTGGGTGTCGTCGAGGTGGGTTCCTTCGCGGATGACGTCGTGGAGGGGGTGGGGGAGGTGTGGGTCGAGTGCGGCGGTGACCTGGTCGAAGGCTTCGGCGTAGGCGGGGAAGGCGTCGTAGAGGGTCTGGCCCATGCCGATGCGCTGGGCGCCTTGGCCGGTGAACAGGAAGGCGGTACGGCGTCCTGGAGCGGCCTCTCCGGTGACGAGGTTGCCTGCCTTGGTTCCCTCGGCGAGGGCGTTGAGTCCGAGGAGCAGGTCGTCGGTGCTGGTGCCGGTGATGACGGCGCGGTGGTCGAAGGCGGCGCGTTCGGTGGCGAGGGTATGGGCGATGTCGGTGAGGGGCTGGTCGGGGTGCTGTTCGACGTAGGTCAGTAGTCGGGTGGCCTGGTCGCGGACGGCCTGCTTGGTCTTGCCGGAGAGGACCCACGGGACGACGGGGACGGAGGCGGATGTCCCGGAACCGTTCTCTTCGCCGTGCTCCTCGCCGTCCTCCCCGCCCTTCTCCTCCGCGACCGGGGGTTCCTCGATGACCACATGGGCGTTGGTCCCCCCGAAACCGAAGGACGAGACGCCCGCCCGGCGCGGCCGTCCCTCGGTCTCGGGCCAGTCCCGCGCCCGGGTCAGCAGTTCCACCGTGCCCGCGTCCCAGTCGATGTGGCTGGAGGGCTTGTCGGCGTGGAGGGTCTTGGGCAGGACGCCGTGGCGCATGGCCTCGATCATCTTGATGACGCCGCCGACGCCGGCTGCGGCCTGCGCGTGGCCGATGTTGGACTTGAGGGAGCCGAGATAGAGCGGGGCACCGTCGGGACGGGCTTGGCCGTAAGTGGCGAGCAGTGCCTGGGCTTCGATGGGGTCGCCGAGGCGGGTGCCGGTGCCGTGCGCCTCGACGGCGTCCACGTCGGCGGGGGTGAGTCCGGCGTTCGCCAGGGCGGCACGGATCACCCGCTCCTGGGCGGGGCCGTTGGGGGCGGTGAGTCCGTTGCTGGCGCCGTCCTGGTTGACGGCTGTGCCGCGGACGACGGCGAACACACGGTGGCCGTTCCTGACGGCGTCCGACAGCCGCTCCACCACCAGCAGACCGACGCCCTCGGACCAGCCGGTGCCGTCCGCGTCGTCGGAGAACGACCTGCAACGGCCGTCCAGCGACAGACCGCGCAGCCGCGAGAACTCGATGAACGCCGTCGGCGTCGACATGACAGCCGCACCGCCGGCGAGGGCGAGATCGCACTCGCCGTTGCGCAGGGCGCTGGCGGCCATGTGGAGCGCGACCAGCGACGAGGAGCAGGCCGTGTCGACCGTGACGGCGGGACCCTCGAACCCGAAGGTGTACGACATACGGCCCGACGCCACACTGCCCGCGCTACCGCTGAACAGATAGCCCTCGTTGCCGTCGGCGGGCAGGTCGGGACGAGAGCCGTAGTCGTTGTACATCACGCCGGTGAAGACACCGGTGCGGCTGCCCCGCAGGGTGGCCGGGACGACACCGGCGCTCTCCATCGCCTCCCACGCGGTCTCCAGCAGCAGGCGCTGCTGCGGGTCGATCGCAGTGGCCTCACGCGGCGACATCCCGAAGAACTCGGGGTCGAACAGGTCGGCCTCGTGCAGGAAGCCGCCCTCACGGGTGTACGAGGTCCCCGTGTGGTCCGGGTCGGAGTCGTACAGGTTCTCCAGGTCCCAGCCCCGGTTGGACGGGAACTGACTGATGGCGTCGGTGCCGCTCGCCACGAGTTTCCACAGGTCCTCCGGAGACGACACCCCGCCCGGGTAGCGGCACGCCATGCCCACGATCGCGATCGGCTCCTGCGCCTTGTCCTCCACCTCACGCAAACGCCTGCGCGCATCGCGTGCGTCGGCTATCGCCTTCTTGAGGTAGTCACGCAGTTCCTGCTCGTTCGCCACTGCTGTCAGCTCCCCGAAATGATGTGGCTCGTACGGTGAAGAAAAGTCGGTGGTGTCAGGCGCGGCGCCGCGCGCCCGTTCGCCTCCCCGGAGCCGGCCCTTCGGCGGCACCAGGGAGGCGAGTTCCGCAGCTCAGTCCAGTTCGTCGATCAGCGCGAACAACTCCGCGTCGCTCGCGGCGTCCAGATCGCTGTCGTCCGGCCCGGCGTCGTCCGGCGCCCTGCCGCTCGCCTCGTCCGCCACGACCAGCAGCTCTCGCAACTGCTCGGCGAGACTCTCGTAACCGGCCGGATCGGCGGAGGCCGACCTGATGACCGCCTTGAGACGGCCCAGCTCCTTGATGACCGTGTCGGCAGGCGACACCTTCTCCACCTTGATCCGATCCCGCAGGTGTAGTGCGAGGGCGGTGGGGTTGGGGTGGTCGAAGACGAGGGTGGTGGGGAGGCGTAGGCCGGTGGTGTTGTTGAGCTGGTTGCGGAGTTCGACGGCGGTGAGGGAGTCGAATCCGAGGTCCTGGAAGGCGCGTTCGGCGCCGATGGTGGCGGGGTCGGAGTGGCCGAGGACTGCGGCGACCTGGGCGCGGACGAGATCGATGAGCGCCTGCGCCCGCTCCTCTTCGGACAGTTCCCCGAGGCGCTGCGCCAGCGAGGGGCCGGAGTTCTGGCCGGATGCCGAGGCCGCCGAGCGGCGACGGGCGGCCGGGGCCAGGTCCCGTAGCAGCGGTGATACGGAGTCGCCCGCGTCACGCAGGGTTGTGGGGTCGAGGTGGGTGGCGGCGAGGAGGGGGGTGGTGGTGTGGGTGGCGGTGTCGAAGAGGGTGAGGGCTTGGGGGGTGGTGAGGGGGAGGAGGCCGAGGCGTTTGATGCGGTGGAGGTCGGTGTCGTGGAGTTCGCTGCTGATGGTGCTGGTTTGTTGCCAGAGGCCCCAGGCGAGGGAGGTGGCGGGGAGGTTGTGTGCGGTGCGGTGGTGGGCGAGGGCGTCGAGGTAGGTGTTGGCGGCGGCGTAGTTGGCTTGGCCGGCGTTGCCGATGAGTCCGGCGATGGAGGAGTAGAGGACGAAGGCGGTGAGGTTGAGGTGTTGGGTGAGTTGGTGGAGGTGCCAGGCGGCGTCGATTTTGGGTTGGAGGACGGTGTCGAGGCGTTGGGGGGTGAGGTCGGTGGTGATGGTGTCGTCGAGGACGCCGGCGGTGTGGATGACGGCGGTGAGGGGGTGTTCGGTGGGGATGGTGTCGAGGAGGTGGGTGAGGGCGTTTTTGTCGGTGACGTCGCAGGCGGTGATGGTGACGGTGTGGGCGCCGAGTTGGGTGAGTTCGGTGGTGAGTTGGGTGGCGCCGGGTGCTTGGTTGCCGGTGCGTGAGACGAGGAGGAGGTGTTTGGCGTTGTGGTGGGTGACGAGGTGGCGGGCGATGAGGGTGCCGAGGGTGCCGGTGGCGCCGGTGATGAGGGTGGTGCCCTGGTCCCAGCGGGGCTGAGTGCTGTCTGTGCTGCCTGTGCTGTCTGTGCTGTGGGTGTGGGGGGTGTGGGGGGTGAGGTGGGGGGTGTGGAGTGTGTTGTTGCGCCAGGCGAGTTGGGGTTCGCCGGTGGCGAGGAGGGTGGCGGGGTCGAGGGTGGTGTCGGTGGGGGTGTCGGCGAGGATGATGCGGCCGGGGTTCTCGGTCTGGGCGGTGCGGATGAGTCCGGTGACGGCGGCGGCGGGGAGGTCGGTGATGTCTTCGTTGCCGACGGCTATGGCTCCGTGGGTGACGACGATCAGGGTGGTGTTGTGCTTGGTGTCGTCGGTGAGGAATTCCTGGACGGCGTGGAGGGTGTCGCGGGTGACTTCGCGTGGGTTGCGGCCGCCGGAGATGATGTCGAGGACCTCGCTCGCGCCGCTGTCGGCAGGTGTCTCCGGTGTGGGTGTGGGGATGGGTTTCCAGTGGACGGTGTAGAGGCCGTCGGTGGTGGTTGTCGCGGCGCGGAGGGCGTCCTTCGACAGCGGGCGCAGTGACAGAGACTCCACGGTCGCGACCGGTGCACCCGCCGCATCCGCCACCGTCAGCGAGGCCTCCAGCGTCTCCGCCCCCTGATCGGCGACCGTGAGCCGGACGCGCAGCGCGCCGGCGCCCACCGCGTGGACCGTGACCCCCGACCAGGCGAACGGAAGCCGGGGCTGACCCGCCTCGCTCACGACTCCGGGCAGCAGGGTGTGCAGGGCGGCGTCGAGCAGGGCGGGGTGCAGCAGATAGCGTCCGGCGTCGGTGTTCGGGCCGTCGGGCAGGACGACCTCGGCGAAGATCTCACCGTCGCCGTGCCAGGCCCGCTTCAGTCCCCGGAATGCCGGTCCGTAGGCGTAGCCGAGCTTGTCCAGACGCTCGTAGGCGCCGTCCAGGGACGCCTCCCGCGCACCGGCCGGAGGCCACACGGTCAGCGGTTCACCGTCGGCCGCCTCGGCCGGGGCGAGCGTGCCCCGTGCGTTCAGCGTCCACGGTCCCTCACTGGCCTGCGTGCCCTGCTCCGGCCGGGAGTAGATCTCGACCGTGCGCCGGCCACCGTCCTCCGGCTCTCCGACGACCACCTGCAGCTGCACACCACCACGCTCCGGCAGCACCAGCGGAGCGGACAGCAGGAGTTCGGCGAGCAGTCCGGCGCCGACCTGCTCACCGGCGCGCACGGCCAGCTCGACCAGGGCGGTACCCGGCATCAGGACCGTGTCGTTGACGGCGTGCTCGGCCAGCCAGCCGTGCGTGCGCAGCGACACCGAACCGGTGAACACATGGGAGTCCCGGTCGGCCAGGCCCACCGCCGCGCCCAGCAGCGGGTGCTGGGCCGGGCTCAGTCCGAGGCCCTTCGCGTCGAGCGGGGTGTCGGGGCCGTCCAGCCAGTACCGCTCGTGCTGGAAGGCGTAGGTCGGCAGCTCGACGCTCCGGGCACTGGGAAAGACCCTGGTCCAGTCGGGCGTGGCACCGCGCAGCCGCAGCAGGGCCAGCGTCGACGCGACGGTCTCCCACTCGGGCCGGCCGCGCCGCAGCGCCGGCACGAGAACCCCGGCCGGCTCCGACAGGCAGGCCCCGGCGAGCGCCGTCAGCACCCCGTCCGGCCCCAGCTCCAGGAAGTCGGAGACGCCCTCGGACTCCAGGTACCGCACCCCGTCGTGGAACCGGACGGTGCCGCGGATGTGCCGGACCCAGTAGTCGGCGGAGGTGAGTTCCTCGTCGGTGGCGAGGACACCGGTGACGTTCGAGACGATGGGGATCTCGGGAGCCTTGAGGTGCAGCTCCGACACGATTTCCCGGAACTCGTCGAGGATCTCCTCCATGTGCGGGGAGTGGAAGGCGTGCGAGACGGACAGGCGCTTCACCGATGTGCCCTGCGCCCGCCAGGACGCCATGATCTCCTCGACGGCGTCCTCGTCACCGGAGATCACCGTGGCGCGCGGCCCGTTGACGCCCGCGACGGCGACGCGCCGCTCGCCGTAAGGGAGCAGGGACTCGCGCACGTCGTCCTCCGCGGCCTGGATCGAGGCCATCGCGCCGCCCTCGCGGGCCGCCTGCATCAGGCGTCCGCGTTCGGCGACCAGGACGCACGCCTCGGCGAGGTCGAGGACCCCGGCCACGTGCGCCGCGGTGACCTCGCCGAGGGAGTGGCCGAGCAGATAGTCCGGACGTACTCCGTAGTGGGCGAAGAGCCGGAACAGGGCGACCTCGACCGCGAACAGCGCGGCCTGGGTGAACGCCGTCTGGTCGATCAGCGTGGCGTCGGCGGACCTGTCCGGAGCGAACAGCACCCACTTGACGGGACGCACCAGCAGCGGGTCCAGGTGCGCGCAGACCTCGTCCAGGGCCGCACGGAACACGGCGCTGCTCTCGTACAGTTCGCGGCCCATGCCGAGACGCTGCGCGCCCTGGCCGGTGAGCAGGAAGGCGATCCTGCCGGTCCGTGCGGTGGGGGTGCCGACGACCGACGGGACCTTCTCGCCGTCGGCCGAACCGGCCAGCGCGGCCAGGTTCTTGAGCAGGTCCGCACGGCTCTCGCCCAGGACGACGGCGCCCCGGTCGAGCAGTGCGCGACCGGTGGCCAGCGAGTAGGCGACATCGGCCGCCGCCAGGTCCGGCTTCGACTCGACGAACCGGTACAGCCGTTCGGCCTGGTCGCGCACCGCCTTCTCGTCCTTGCCGGTGACGATCCACGGCACCGCGCCGGAGGGGGCGTCCGGCCGGGCGGCGGGCTCGGGCGAGGCCGGGGGTTCCTCGATCAGGACGTGGGCGTTGGTGCCGCTGATGCCGAAGGACGAGATGCCAGCCCGGCGCGGCCGTCCCTCGGTCTCCGGCCACTCACGGGCCTCGGTCAGCAGGGACAACGCCCCTGTCTCCCAGTCGATGTGGCTGGAGGGTTTGTCGGCGTGGAGGGTCTTGGGCAGGACGCCGTGGCGCATGGCCTCGATCATCTTGATGACGCCGCCGACGCCGGCTGCGGCCTGCGCGTGGCCGATGTTGGACTTGAGGGAGCCGAGGTGGAGGGGGGTGTCGCTGGGGCGGTCCTGGCCGTAGGTGGCGAGCAGTGCCTGGGCTTCGATGGGGTCGCCGAGGCGGGTGCCGGTGCCGTGGGCCTCGACGGCGTCCACGTCGGCGGGGGTGAGTCCGGCGTTCGCCAGGGCGGCGCGGATCACCCGCTCCTGGGCGGGGCCGTTGGGGGCGGTGAGTCCGTTGCTGGCGCCGTCCTGGTTGACGGCGGTGCCGCGGACGACGGCGAGCACACGGTGGCCGTTCCTGACGGCGTCCGACAGCCGCTCCACCACGAGCAGACCGACGCCTTCGGACCAGCCGGTGCCGTCCGCGTCGTCGGAGAAGGACTTGCAGCGGCCGTCCTCCGACAGACCGCGCTGCCGCGAGAACTCCACGAAGGTGTGCGGGCTGTTCATGACGGTGACGCCACCGGCGAGGGCGAGGTCGCACTCGCCGTTGCGCAGGGCGCTGGCGGCCATGTGCATCGCGACCAGCGAGGACGAGCAGGCCGTGTCGACCGTGATCGCCGGGCCCTCCAGACCGTATGTGTACGACAGGCGGCCGGACAGCACGCTGGAGAGGTTGCCCGCGAGCAGGAAGCCCTCGAACTCCTCCGGCGTGGCTTCCAGACGCGACGCGTAGTCGTCGTACATGGCGCCGGTGAACACACCCGTGTTGCTGCCGCGCAGGGTGGCCGGGTCGATGCCCGCGCTCTCGAAGGTCTCCCACGCGGTTTCCAGCAGCAGGCGCTGCTGTGGGTCGGTGGCGGTGGCTTCGCGTGGGGACATGCCGAAGAACTCGGGGTCGAACTGGTCGGCTTCGTGGAGGAAGCCGCCTTGGCGGGTGTACGAGGTGCCGGTGTGGTCGGGGTCCGGGTCGTAGAGGTTCTCCAGGTCCCAGCCTCGGTTGGAGGGGAACTGGCTGATGGCGTCGGTGCCGTTGGCGACGAGGTTCCACAGGTCCTCGGGGGAGGAGACCCCGCCGGGATAGCGGCACGCCATGCCCACGATCGCGATCGGCTCGTCGGTTCGCGCGGCGGCGCGGCCGGGGCCGGTCCTGGGCGCCTCGGCCGGTGCCACCTTGGTCAGCAGGTAGGCGGCGAGCGCCGCCGGAGTCGGGTGGTCGAAGACCGCCGTGCTGGGCAGCCGCAGGCCGGTGGCCGTCGAGAGCCGGTTGCGCAGGTCCACGCCGGCCATCGAGTCGAAGCCGATGTCCTTGAAGGCGCGATCCGGGTCCACGGCTCCGGCACCGGAGTGACCGAGCACCGAGGCGACCGTCGTACGCACCAGAGCCAGGACCGCGTCGCGGCGTCGCGCCTCCGGCAGCCGGGCGGTCTGCCCCGCCCAGCCGGACCCGCTGCCGGCCGTGCCGGTCTGCGCGGCGCGGCGCGGGCGCGTGCGCACCAGGCCGCGGTAGAGCGCCGGGACCGGTCCGTCCCCGGCCGCCGCACGTCCCGTGTCCAGTGCCACCGGCGCCAACAGCGGTTCGCCGGCCGCCAGCGCCTGGTCGAACAGGGCCAGGCCCTGCCGCGGGGTGAGGGGCGTCATGCCGAGCCGCGCCCAGCGGGCGATGTCCGCCTCGGTGAGGGTCGCGCCCATGCCGGCCGAGCCGTCCCACAGTCCCCACGCCAGCGAGGTGGCGGGCAGGCCGAGGGCGGAGCGGTGCTGGGCGAGACCGTCCAGGAAGGTGTTGGCCGCCGCGTAGTTGGCCTGGCCCGCGGTGCCGGTGAGACCGGACACCGAGGAGAACAGCACGAAGGCCGTCAGGTCCACATCGCGGGTCAGCTCGTGCAGGTGCCGGGCGGCCTCCGCCTTCGGCCGCAGTACGGCGTCCAGCTGCTTCTCCGTCAGCGACTGCACGGTCGCGTCGTCCAGCACGCCGGCGGCGTGCACCACCGCGGTCAGCGGGTGAGCGGCGGGGACCGAGGCGATGAGATCCGCTACGGCATCCCGGTCGCCGACGTCGGCCGCGGCCACCGTCACCTGCGCGCCGAGCCCTTCGAGTTCCGCGCTCAGTTCGGCGGCGCCGGGCGCGCCGAGGCCGCGGCGGCCGGCCAGCAGCAGGTGACGTACCCCGTGCTCGGCCACCAGATGGCGGGCGAACAACGCGCCGAGACCGCCCGTTCCACCGGTGATGAGGACCGTGCCGTCGGTGTCGAGGCGGCGCTCGGGCGCCCCGCCGACGTGCGCGGCGCGCGCGAGCCGGGGCACGAGCAGCCGGCCGTCGCGCACGGCGATCTGCGGTTCGTCGACGGCTGTCGCGGCGGACAGCAGGGACCCGGCAGCGGCGTCGTCCGCGCCGCCGAAGTCGGCGTCGTCGTCGACGTCGATCAGCAGTATCCGGTCCGGGTGCTCGGACTGGGCCGAGCGGACCAGCCCCCAGACCGAGGAGCCGGCGAGGTCCACGTCGTCGCCGGAGCGTGCCGCGACGGCCCGCCGCGTCACCACGGCCAGCCGGGAACCGGCGAACCGCTCCTCGGCCAGCCACTCCCGCACCAGGCGCAGCACCCGGCGGGCGGCCGGCGCCGGGGCACCCGCGCCGTCCGTGTCGCCCGGCACCCGCACGACCACGATGTCGTCCGCCGGTACGGAGTCGAACGAGTCATGGGCCTCGGACCAGGTCGGGACGGCGCCCGCCGCGGCCGGCGGCAGCTCCGTCCACTCCACGGTGAACAGGGAACCCCCGGCCTCGCCCGCCGCCACCGCGAGGCGCTCCTTGGGCACCGGGCGCAAGGCCAGTTCCAGGGCGGCCACGGGGGAGCCGGTGGGGTCGGCGACGGTGATGGCGGCCCGACCGGAACCGGTGGGTGAGATGCGCGCGCGTACCTCCGAGGCGCCCACGGCGTGCAGGGCGACGGCGTTCCAGCTGAACGGCAGCCGGATGTCCGCCGGATCGCTGTCGGCGCCCGCGTCCAGGACCAGCGGGTGCAACACCGCGTCGAGCAGCGCCGGATGCAGCCGGAAGGCGTCCGCGGACTCGGCCGGCGTCTCGGGCAGGCGCACCTCCGCGAATACTTCCTCACCGCGCCGCCAGACGCGGCGAAGGCCTTGGAACGCGGGACCGTACGCGTATCCCAGAGCGGCCAGCCGGTCGTGGACGCCGTCCAGGACGTCCTCCTCGGCGCCGGCCGGGGGCCACACGGCGAGATCGTCGTCCACGGGCGGCACGGCGGCCGCGGGGGCCAGGACGCCCGTGGCGTGCCGGGTCCACGCCGGGGCGTGGTCGTCGCCGTCCGGGCGGGCGTGCAGGGTGAACTGCCGGTGCCCGTCCGCGTCCGGGGCGCCCACCGCCACCTGCACGCGGACGGCGTCCCGCTCCGGAAGCGGCAGCGGCGCCTCCATCATCAGCTCCGCCACCTGCGGGACGCCGACGTACTCGCCCGCGGCGACGGCGAGTTCGAGGAACAGCGTGCCCGGCGCGATGACCGTACCGGCGATGGTGTGGTCGGCCAGCCATGGCTGCCCGGCGCGCGAGATACGGCTGGTGAACAGCGCGTCCGCCCGCTCGGCGAACTCCACCGCCGTGCTCAGCAGCGGATGCCCGGCGGGGTCGAGGCCGAGGCTGCGGGCGTCGGTGCGCGGGGCGGCGTCGAGCCACAGATGGGTGTGCTGGAAGGCGTAGACCGGCAGGTCGGTGCGGTGGGCGCCGGGGAAGAAGGACGCGACGTCGAGCGGAGCGCCCTGCACGTACGCTGCGGCCGCCCCGGCGGCGACGGTCTGCGCCTCGGGGTGCCCGGCGCGCAGCAACGGCACGGCGGTAACCGACGGTTCGTCCTCCAGGGTTTGTCGGGTGAGGGCGGTGAGTACGGCGTCGGGTCCGATTTCGATGAGGGTGTGGGCGCCTTGTTCGGTGAGTTGTTGGATGGCGTCGGTGAAGCGGACGGTGCCGCGGATCTGGTCGGTCCAGTAGCGGGGTGAGGTGAGTTGTTCGGTGGTGGCGGGTTGGCCGGTGAGGGTGGAGATGAGGGGGATGCGGGGTGGGTGGTAGGTGATGGTGGCCGCGGTGTCGTGGAAGGTGTCGAGGATGCTGTCCATGTGGGGGGAGTGGAAGGCGTGGGAGACGGTGAGGCGGTGGGTGCGGCGGCCTGCCGATTTCCAGTGCTGGGCGATTTCCTCGACCTGGTGGGTGTCGCCGGAGATGACGACTGAGGTGGTGGTGTTGATGGCGGCGATGGACACGGTTGTTTCGTGTCCGGTGAGGGAGGCGGTGATTTCGTCTTCGGTGCCTTCGATGGCGATCATGGCGCCGCCGGGGGGTGCGGACTGCATGAGGCGTGCGCGGGTGGTGACGAGTTTGGCTGCGTCTTCGAGGGTGAAGACGCCGGCGATGTGGGCGGCGGTGAGTTCGCCGATGGAGTGGCCGGCGAGGTGGTCGGGGGTGATGCCCCAGGTCTGCAGGAGGTGGGAGAGGGCTACCTCGACGGCGAACAGGGCGGGTTGGGTGTACTGGGTCTGGTCGATCAGTGCGTTGTCGGCTTCGTCGGCGAACAGGACGTCGCGCAGGGGCACTTCGAGCAGTCTGTCGAAGGCCGTGAAGACCTCGTCGAGGGCGGCGGCGAACACGGGGTGGGATGTGTACAGTTCGCGGCCCATGCCGATGCGCTGGGCGCCCTGGCCGGTGAACAGGAAGGCGGTACGGCGTCCTGGAGCGGCCTCTCCGGTGACGAGGTTGCCTGCCTTGGTTCCCTCGGCGAGGGCGTTGAGTCCGAGGAGCAGGTCGTCGGTTCCGGAGGCGAGAACGACGGCGCGGTGCTCGAATGCGGCGCGGGTTGTCGCCAGTGAGAAACCGAGGTCCGCGGGTGCGGTCTCGGTGTCCGTGACGTACCTGGCAAGGCGCGCGGCCTGCGCGCGGAGCGCGCCCCGGTCACGGGCCGAGAGCACGAAGGGCACGGGGCCGGCCGGAATGACTACGTCCGGAGCGGATGAGGCGCCGGTGGGCGCGGCTGCGGCCTGCGGGGCCTCCTCGACTATGACGTGGGCGTTGGTGCCGCTGATGCCGAAGGAGGAGACGCCCGCCCGGCGCGGCCGTCCCTCGGTCCCGGGCCAGTCGCGGGCCTCGGTCAGCAGCGCTACGGTGCCCTCGGACCAGTCGACATGGCTACTCGGCCGGTCCGCGTGCAGCGTCCTCGGCAGCAGACCGTGCCGCATCGCCTGGACCATCTTGATGACGCCGCCGACACCGGCCGCCGCCTGCGCGTGACCGATGTTGGACTTCAGCGAACCGAGGTGAAGGGGACGGCCGGAGTCGCGTTCCGAGCCGTAGGCGACCTGGATGGCCTCCGCCTCGATGGGGTCACCGAGGCGCGTGCCGGTGCCGTGCGCCTCGACGGCGTCCACGTCCGCCGCGCTCAGCCCGGAGTCGGCCAGCGCCTGCCGGATGACGCGCTGTTGCGACGGGCCGTTGGGCGCCGTCAGACCGTTGCTGGCGCCGTCCTGGTTGACGGCGGTGCCGCGGACGACGGCGAGGACCTGATGCCCGTTGCGCCGCGCGTCGGACAGCCGCTCCACCAGGAGCAGCCCGACCCCCTCGGACCAGCCGGCGCCGTCCGCGTCGTCGGAGAACGGCTTGCAGCGGCCGTCGGGCGCCAGACCGCGCTGGCGGGAGAACTCCACGAACATGCCCGGGGAGGACATGACGGTCACGCCGCCCGCGAGCGCGAGGTCGGTCTCGCCCGCACGCAGGGAGCGGACGGCCTGGTGCAGGGCGACCAGCGACGAGGAGCAGGCCGTGTCGACCGTGACGGCCGGGCCCACCAGGCCGAGCTGGTAGGCGATCCGGCCGGACATCACGCTCGCGGTGGTACCGGTCAGCACACTGCCCTGGACCGCCTCGGGGGCGTCGTCCATGCGCGGCCCGTACTCCAGGCCGGTCGCGCCGACGAAGACACCGGTACGGGTGCCGCGCAGCCGGGTGGGGTCGATCCCCGCGCGCTCGACGCTCTCCCACGCGGTCTCCAGGAGCAGGCGCTGCTGCGGGTCCATCGCCAGGGCCTCGCGGGGCGAGATCCCGAAGAACGCGGCGTCGAACCCGCCCGCGTCGTACAGGAATCCGCCGTGGCGCACCGCGCTGTGGCCGGGCCGGTCGGGATCGGGGTCGTACAGGTCCTCCGGCCAGCCGCGGTCCGACGGGAACTCGCCGATGGCGTCCTCGCCCGCGGCGACCAGGCGCCACAGGTCCTCCGGCGAGCTCACCCCGCCCGGGAACCGGCAGGCCATGCCGACGATGGCGATGGCCTCGCCCTCGGCGGACGGGGCGGCCGTCACCTCGATCCGGGCGGTCGCGCCGAGCAGTTCGGATTTGAGGAACCCGGCGAGTTCGCGCGGGCTCGGGTGGTCGAAGAGCAGGCCCGCCGGGAGCTTGAGGCCGGTGGCCCTGGCGAGCGCGCCGCGCAGCTCGGTGGCCATCAGGGAGCTGAAGCCCAGTTCCCGGAACGGGGTGTGCTCGGGCACCCGCCGTCCCGGCACGTACTCCAGGACCGCCGCGACATGGGCGTGGAGCAGGTCGTCGACGGCGCTCTCGCGTTCCGCCTCGCCGAGCGCGGCCAGGCGGCGGCCCAGTTCACCGCGCGGGGTCGCCGTGGCATCGGGCGCGGCCTCGGCGACGGGCCCCGGCAGCGGTACGGCCGCCCTGCGAGCGCCGTCCAGCCAGAAGCGGGTGCGCTGGAAGGCGTACGTGGGCAGCTCGACGTGGCGCGCGGGCCGGTCGCCGTACAGCGCCGTCCAGTCGATCTCGGCGCCGCGGGCGAACGCGGTGGCCAGCGCGGTCAGCGCCGTCTGCGCCTCGGACCGGCCGGCGCGCAGCAGCGGAACGGCGGTGATCGCCTCGGCGTCCACGACGCATTCCTCGGTCAGCGCGGACAGCACACCCTCGGGGCCCAGCTCCAGGAAGGTGCTCACGCCGGCGCTCTCCAGGGCGTGGACGGCGTCCAGGAAACGCACCGGGCGGCGGACCTGCTCCACCCAGTAGTCGGGCGAGGAGAACTGACCGGCGGTGACCGGCTCGCCGGTGACGGTGGACACCACCGTGAGGACCGGCTCGGCGTAGTCGAGGGAGGCCGCGACCGCCCGGAACTCCTCCAGCATCGCGTCCATGTGCGGGGAGTGGAAGGCGTGCGAAACGGTCAGGCGCCTCGTCCGGTGCCCGGCGGCCCGTAACGTGTCGGCGACCTCGGTGGCCGCGTCCACGTCACCCGACAGCACCAGGGCGTTCGGCCCGTTGAACGCGGCGACGGCGAGCACCTCCTCGCGCCCCGAGAGCAGCGGCAGCACCTCGGCCTCGGTGGCCTCTACGGCGATCATGGCGCCGCCGGTGGGCAGTGCCTGCATCAGCCGGGCGCGGGCGGCCACCAGCTTCGCGGCGTCGGCGAGGGAGAGCACACCCGCGACATGGGCGGCGGCCAGCTCGCCGATGGAGTGGCCGGCGAGCCGGTCGGGACGCAGCCCCCAGCTCTCCAGGAGACGGAACAGGGCGACTTCGACCGCGAACAGCGCCGGCTGGGTGGCGCCCGTCTGGTGCAGCGCCTCGTCGTCCGCGACGATCTCGGCGAGCGGGCGCCCGAGCAGCGGGTCGAGATGGGCGGCGGCCTCGTCGAAGGCGGCGGCGTAGGCGGGGAAGGTGTCGTACAACTCCTGCCCCATGCCGGTGCGTTGGGCGCCCTGACCGGTGAAGAGGAACGCCGGACCGCCCGGCCGTACGGCCCCGGTGACGACGGAGGCGGCGGGGACCCCGCCTGCGACCGCGTCCAGACCGGCGAGCAGCGCCTCGCGGTCGTCCGCGACGACGACCGCCCGGTGGGCCAGGAAGGACCGCGTGGTGGCGAGCGCCCGCCCGATGTCCTGAGCCGGCCGCCCGGGGTGGTCCGCGAGGAAGGCGCGCAGGGTGGCGGCCTGGGCGCGCAGGGCGTCCTCGTCGTGGCCGGTGACGACGCACGGCGTCAGGGCGGGAGCCTGGGCGGGCTTCCCGTCGGCGGGTGCGGTGGGCTCGGCGGATGCGGTGGGTGCCTCGCCGAGCACGACGTGGGCGTTGGTGCCGCCCATGCCGAAGGAGCTGACGCCCGCGACCAGCCGGCGGTCCTCGTCGGGCCACCGGGTCAGCTCACGCTGGACGGCCAGGCCCAGCGCGTCCAGGTCGATCCGCGGGTTCGGAGTCTCGAAGTTCAGGCTGGCCGGGAGCTGCCGGTGGTGCAGGCTCAGCAGCGTCTTGATCAGGCCGGCGATGCCGGCGGCGCCTTCCAGATGGCCGATGTTGGTCTTCACCGAGCCGACGCTCAGCGGCCCCCGGTCCGCGCGTGCAGTGCCGAGGGCGGCGCCGAGCGCGGCGGCCTCCAGCGGGTCGCCGACCGGCGTGCCGGTGCCGTGCAGTTCGACGTACTGCACCTCGTCCGGGGTGACCGCGGCGCGCTCGTACGCCTCGCGCAGCACGGCCTCCTGCGCCGGCGCGCTGGGCACGGTGAGACCGTCGGTGGCGCCGTCGTTGTTGACGGCGCTGGAAAGGATGACGCCGTAGATGCGGTCCCCGTCGGCCTGCGCTCTGCTCAGCGGCTTCAGGAAGACCGCGCCGCCGCCCTCGCCGGGCACGAAACCGTTGGCCCGGGCGTCGAAGGTGTAGGTGGTCCCGTCGGGCGACAGCGCTCCGAAGCGGGACTCGGTGACGACGTTCTCGGCGAGCAGGTTCAGATTGACGCCGGCCACGAGGGCGCTGTCCGACTCACCGGCGCGCATGCTCTCGCAGGCCAGGTGGACGGCGACCAGGGAGGAGGACTGGGCGGAGTCCACGATCATGCTCGGGCCGTGCAGACCCAGGTGGTACGAGACGCGGCCCGCGATCACACCCCGGTTGACGCCCGTCATGGTGTGCTGCGTGACGGCTTCGGCACCGTGCTGGTACAGCAGGCTGGTGTAGTCGTCGCGCAGGGTGCCGACGATGACGGCGGTCCTGCTGCCGCGCAGGGTCGCCGGGACGACCCCGGCGTCCTCCAGCGCCTCCCAGGTCAGCTCCAGCACCAGCCGCTGCTGCGGGTCCATCGCCACCGCCTCGCGCGGGGAGATGCCGAAGAACGGGGCGTCGAAGTCGGCGACGGCCTCCAGGAACCCGCCCCGGCCGGCGCCGAGTGAGCCGCCGTCCGGACCCCAACGTCCCTCCGGCACAGCGGTGATCGCGTTCTCGCCGCGCGTGAGCATGTCCCAGAACGCGGCCGGACCGCCGGCCCCAGGGAGTCGGCACGACATGCCCACGACGGCGATGGGCTCGGCCCGGCCGCCGCTCGCACCGCGCTGCCCGGCGGTTTCTCCATGGATGTCGTGCTCGCTCGTCGTCACTTTCAGCTGCCCTTTCCCTGCTGCGTGGCGCATTGGTCAAAGACTTCGGTTCACGTATTCGGAGCCCGGACGGCTCTCCTGGACCCCTGTTCGACTCTAAGGAGGGCGGGTTTGTGAACACCCAACGCGTGATCACGGCACGGTAATCAGAGCGCTCTCATCGCAATGCCGGACGGGGTGTTACTCCGCGATGAGTCGCCGGTTCCGGCCTGCGGATAGCTTTTCCGCTGTAGTTCCACCCTCGCCGTGCATTTCATCCATACGCACATGCACCTTCATCACACGTACCGGAGGAGAGAAGAATGCCGAACGCTGCGGCCGTCGCACTTCCCAAGGAGCTCGAGGAGCACCTCGAAAGCTATGTTGCGGCCTTCAACTCGGGTGACGCGGAGGGCGTCGACTCCCACTACACGGACGCGGGCATCATCGTGTGGGAGAAGGGGAACCCGGTGAGCGGCAAGGAACGCGGCGCCGCCATCAAGGAGTTCCTCGGCCTCACGCAGCCGCGCATCGAGACCGAAGTCCGCGAGGCCTACGTCACCGGGGACACCGCCCTGCTGGTCGTGGACTGGACGATGGAGGTCAACGCGGAGGACGGCACGGGCCGTGAGAACCTCCGCGGCGTCGGCCTGGACGTGCTGCGCAAGCAGGCGAACGGCACGTGGCTGTACGCCGTCGACGACCCCTTCGGCGAGGAGCCCCGCGACTGACCCGAGGGACAACCGCACGAGCCGGCCCACGCCGGCACGGATGACGCAGAGAGCCGCATGACCCGGTGTGCCCCGGGTCATGCGGCTCTCTGCGTCATGGGCACCCGAACCACATGCCGTGAACGGCCGGTCGGAACCTGGGGACTTGCAAACTCACGGGCAGGCGGCCCCGCGGAGATGCGGGCAGGTGGTCCGGCGGACTCACGGACAAGGCCGGGCCGCGCCCCGCCGTCGGGGGCGGCCCGGCCTCGTGGCGGACTTGCCTCGCCGCAGGTTACCGAGTCAGGACTCAGGCGTGAGGTCGGCGACCGGGCGGTCGACCGCCATCATCCACTTGCCGTTCTCGAGACGCCGGATGACGTCCGTGCAGGTGCCCTTTACCTGGACCAGTTCGCCGTCCTCGCCGGGCAGACCCAGCTCGAAGTCCACGACGATAAGGGTGACGTCATCGGCGGTGTAGGAGTGCTTGACGACGGACTTCAGAGTCGGGCCCTGCGCCAGCAGGTCGATGATGCCCTTGGTGCGGGCCTCACCGGTCAGCGGGCCGCCGGTCAGGTTGGAGATGGCGTCGGGACGGTACAGGTTGTCGAAGGCGGCACCGTTGCCCGAGTTGAAGATCTTCAGGAAGACCTCGTTCTGGACTTCCGGGTCGTCGGTGAGCTCGAGGCTGAACAGGTCGACTTCGGTCGTCGAGGTGGTCATGGACTGCTCCTTCAATCTGGGTCGTCATGGACGACTGGTCTGGTGCGTCCGCGCGCCGACCGGGCGCGCGGAGTCTTCATGCGGCGCGTGGCACGTTGCCGAACTTCCCGTCGAAGAACGTCAGAGCCTGTTCACCGTCGCCTCGCCGGCAATCCAGCACCCTCCCGACGAAGATCGTGTGGTCACCGGAGACATGCGCGTCGATCACATCGCACTCCAGCCAGGCGAGCGCGTCCGCCAGAAGCGGGGCGCCCGTGTGGGCGCCCGGCGTCCACTTGACGTCCTCGAACTGCGCGAGGCCGAGAGTGCGCTTCTTGTCCGCGAAGTGACGGGCGAGCGGTTCCTGTCCGGCGCCCAGGATGTTCACGCCGAAATGCCCGCCCCCCGTCAATTCCTCGAACATGACCGCACTGTGAGCAATGCAGACAAGGACGGTCGGCGGAGTGAGCGAGACGGAACTGAAGGCGTTGGCGGTCATGGCGTGGATGTGCTCGCCACCCACCGTGAGCACGGTGACGCCGGTGGCGAACTGCGACATCACATCTCGCAGCGAAGCGGCTTCGACAGACGTGCGCAGCCCCGTCCGCGAGACTGTGGGATCAAGCTCTGCGGATGCAGGAGTCATTTCCCCTCTTTGGATTCGGGTTCGCTGGCCCCTACGCAACGAAGGGCTGGACAGAGAAGCTATCCGTTCAGCGCTTTCCCGCGTTCAATCGCCAAGTAATCGAGGGGTTCGTGCGGTGCGGAATGCCCCGATGACCACGCCGTGACCACGCACTGGAGCGGGTTCGGCATGTTGGCTCCATGACCGATGTATCGCATCCCCACGCTGAAGAAACGCAGTTGGCCGAGCCGCACCTGGGCGCCGTACTGGCCTCCGCCGGCCTTGACGCGGAATATGTGCGGGCCGAGGGAAACACGCTCTATCAGCGAGCCGAAGACGGCGGCGAGATCCCCGTTCTGGACTACGCCGGCGGATACGGCTCACTCCTTCTGGGCCACCACCACCCGAAGCTCGTCGCGTACGCCAAGGAACTGCTGGACGCCGGTGTTCCGGTCCACTCGCAGTTCTCGCTGCACCCGGAGGCGGCCCGCCTGGCGCTCACTCTGAGCCGGATCGTGCGGCGGGAGAGCGGCTACGAAGAGCCGTACTTCGCCATCTTCGCCAACACCGGCGCCGAGGCCAACGAGGCCGCGCTCAAGCACGCCGAGATGGACCGGGTCGTGCGGCTCGGCGCGCTGTTGGCCACCATCGACGACGGCATCACCAAGGCGCGCGAGGCCGTGCGGGACGGCTCGGCGACGATACCCGCCGAGGTCTTCGAGCGCGTCGGCCTCGAGCCCCGCGACTCAGGCGTGGCCGCGCTGAACGAGCTCACCCATCACCTGGTCACCCGCAACGCGACCCAGGCCGGCCGCCCGCCGGTGCTCCTGACCCCCGAGGGCTCCTTTCACGGGAAGCTCGTCGGCACCGTCCAGCTCACGCACAACGAGGGTTACCGCAACCCGTTCAAGGCACTGGCGGCGCAGGCCCGGTTCGTGCCGCTGGACCGGCCCGGCATGCTGCGGAAGATGGCCGACGAGGAGCGCGCCACGCTGTTCGGTCTTGAGGTGGCCGACGGCCTGGTCCGGCTGACCGAGCATGACGCGCCCCTCATCTGCGCGTTCATCCTGGAGCCGATTCAGGGCGAGGGCGGTATCCGTGAGGTGTCGCGGGAGTTCGTCCAGGAGGTCCACGAGGTCTGCGCGGAGGCCGGCGCGCCGGTCATCGTGGACGAGATCCAGAGCGGAATGGGCCGCACCGGCGACTTCCTGGCCGGCACTCGCCTCGGGCTGCGCGGTGACTACTACACCCTCGCCAAGAGCCTGGGCGGCGGCCTTGCCAAGATCTCGGTGCTGCTGGTCCGTGGCTCGCGTTACCAGGGCCAGTTCGAGCTGATCCACAGCTCGACCTTCGCCAAGGACGGCTTCTCCAACCGCATCGCCCTGAAGGTCCTGGAACTTCTGGAGGCGGACGACGGCGCCGCGTACCGCAAGGCCGCCGAACTGGGCGACCGGCTGCTGGCGATGCTGGGTTCGGTGCGCGACGACTACCCCGACGTCGTCAAGGACGTCCGCGGCCGGGGGCTGTTCCTCGGCCTCGAGTTCCACGACCAGTCCGGCGCGCCGGCCGCCCCGGTCGCCGAGGCCGCCCGGTCCGGCCTGTTCGGCTACCTGGTCGCGGGACACCTGCTGCGGGGCCACCGGCTCCGTACCTTCCCCACCGCGAGCGCGCCCAACACGCTGCGCTTCGAGCCGTCCGTCCTGCTGACGGACGACGAGATCAAGTGGCTGGAGACGGCCCTGCGGGACACCTGCGACATCATCCAGGGCGGCTACCGGCGCCCGCTGGAGCTGCCCGGCGCGTAGCACGAGCGCGCGCAGGCCGGTGCCCGGGACGGGGAAGCCCGTCCCGGGCACCGGCCTGCGCGCACGTTCGGCGGACCTTTCGCCGGCCGTGACCGTCGTTCGCTCAGAGAGTCGTCCGCCGTGACAGACAGCAAGATGCACGGGTGGGCACCCCTCAGTCCCCACCCGTGCACCCCGCCGCCCGGCCGGCCCGGTACGGGGGAACGGGCCCGCCCGGCGGACGGCCGCCCGGGTGGGTGTGCGGTCGCACCCGGGCGGCCGATGGTGAAGCCGGCGGTCAGCCCTGCTTGAAGGCCTCGACCAGGCTGGCCAGGCTGTGGGTGCCGTGGCCCTGCGCGACGCGACGCTCGATCAGCGCCTGGATCGACGCGGAGAAGTCGCTGTTGATGCCCAGCTGCTTGCTCGTGGCGACCAGGTGCTCGATCGCGGCCTTGTTGACGGCGAGGCTGGAGACCTCGGTCTCGAAGCTGCTGGAGTCGATCTCCTGGGCGCTCGGCGGGATCGCCGGGGTGATGACGTGCTCGATCCAGGTCAGCGCGAACGGGGTGAACGCCTCCGCCGAGACACCGGCCGAGTTGACGAGCGCCACGGCGTGGAAGTACCCGGCGAGGCTCGACCACAGCAGCGACAGCAGACCGAGGTCGTAGACCAGCGGAACGCCGGCGTCCGTACCCAGGTACACATTGGTCCCGGCGAGCAGCTTCAGCAGCTCCTCGTGCTCGCCGTACAGCTCCTGCGAACCGGCGTAGAAGATGAGGGCCTGCGGCAGGCCGATCATCTGCGGCACGGCCATGATGGCGCCGTCCAGGTAGCGCACGCCGTTCTGCTCCGCCCAGGCGGCGAAGGCGCGGGCGTCGTCGGGGGTACCCGAGGTGAGGTTGACGACGACCTTGCCCTTGAGCTCGGTGGCCGCACCGGCGACGAGCTCGTTGAGTACCTCGTAGGTGGAGACGCACACCACGACGACCGGGCTGGCCGCGATGGCCTCCTTGATGTCGGGCGCGAAGACGGCCCCCTGCTCCACCAGCGCGTCCGCCTTGCCGGCGGAACGGTTCCACACCGTGGTGGGGTTGCCGTTCTTCACGAAGGCGGAGGCCAGGGCGGCGCCCATCATGCCCAGACCGAGGACGGTCACCGGACCCTGGTTCGTGTTCGACATGTGACTTGCTCCTTATGGTTGTTCGTTGAATCAGCGCCCCGCGGGGGCGGCGTCCTAAAGGAAGAGGCTGTCGGGGTCGAGGCCGAGCAGCGTGCGGCCGTGCACCTCAAGACCCATGTTCGGGGCCATCAGACCGTGCCGGGCCAGGCCCTGCAGGTCCCGGTAGAAGCGCTGGAAATGCGCCTTGCGGGACAGCGCACCGGCGCCGCTGATGGAGTGGAGTGCCTGGAGAGCCTCCTGGGTGAGCAGGATCGCGATGCCGGCCTTGCCGCGAACCTCCGCCTTCTCGTCCCAGGTCGGCTGCTCACCGGCGTCCGCGCGCTCCTGAAGTAGCGTCAGGTAGGTGTCGGCGAGCGCCTCCGCGGCCTCGATCTTGCCGTAGGCCAGGGCTATCTGAATCTGGGTCAGCGGGTGCTGTGCCTGGTCGGTCACGTTGCTGTACGCGAGCGGCTTGCCCTTGACCGTGGCGACGATCTCCTCGTACGCGGCACGGGCCATGCCGACGTAGGCGGCGACGGACTCTGCGACGACGTAGCTGATCAGGCTGTAGTCACGGCCCTTGGAGCCGGTGACCGCGCCGCCGCCGGACGTGCCGAGCACGGCCTCCTCAAGGGTGACCACCCGGTGGGCGGGCACGAAGAGGTCCGTGGCGCTGGACGTCGAGCTGCCGGTGGCGATGGCGGCCGACACGTGCCAGTCGTCGGCGATGGTGAGCTCGTCCACCGGCACCATCGCGTAGACCTCTTCGACGGTGCCGTCGGAGTGCTCCAGCTCCGCGGCGAGCAGGTCCCAGTGGGCCCCGCGGACACCGGAGTTGAAGCGCCAGGCGCCGTTGAGGACGTAGCCGCCCTCGGTGGGGACCATCTTCGCGGTCGGCGTGAATCCGCCGGAGATCCGGACCGAGCCGTTCTTGAAGATCTCCTCCTGGGCCTGGAGCGGGTAGAGGGTGGCCATCCAGGCACTGGAGATCCAGGCCACGGCGACCCAGCCGGTGGACCCGCAGCCCCGGGAGATCTCGGTGATGATCTCCACCTGCTCCTTCAGCGAGAGGTCCAGGCCCCCGAAGCGCTTCGGCACGGCGATCCGGAATACACCGGCCTTCTCCAGAAGTTCGATGTTCTCCTCGACGATCCAGCGTTGGTCCTCGGACGCCGGACCGTTCGCGCGCAGCGTCGGAACGATTTCCCGTACGGCTTTAAGAATGTTCTCGGCTTCGGTCGACCTGACGGCCATTCCAGCTCCTCGGTCAGTTCGGCATGAGTGAAAGAAGTCACCCATCGCCATTTCGGGACTCGGAAAAGCTAGCCGACCGGCGGGCACCTTCCAGCCACCACTGAGTAATCGTTTCCGGCCTCCAACAGCCATGCACGGAGAGATTACCGAATACGCGGGACAGGTTACCGGGAGGTGGTCTTCGGACGCCCACTGCCGGTCCACCGGCAGGTAATCGGACTGTCTCGACCGGGTTTTGTGATCCGAAACGGACGATTATCAGCCAGTGGGAGGAACCGCATCGTTTTCGGCCATGCCGCCATTAGGGTCGACCCGCATTCAGTTGTCCACGACAGCACGTCATTCCTGGACGACCGGCAACTTCGTGCACAAGGGGAGTGGAATGAAAGAGACATCCGTCAAAAGGGCGCATGCCTCGCGCCGCGCGATACTCAAGGCCGGAGCCGCCGCGGGCCTGGTGGGGGCCGCCGGTCTCGCCTCGGCCGGAAGCGCGTCCGCGGACGGAGCGACGTACCCGGCCGTACAGAGCTACGACGTGATCGTCATCGGCGGCGGCTTCGCCGGTGTGACGGCGGCACGCGAGCTCAGGAAGAAGGGCAAGCGCACGCTGATCCTGGAGGCCCGCAACCGAGTCGGCGGCCGGGCCTGGTCCAGCACCTTCTCGGGCCTGCCGATCGAGTTCGGCGCCACCTGGATCCACCCCAGCCAGACCCTGATCTGGAACGAGGTCCAGCGGCTGGGCATCGCCCGGGTCGACGACCCGAACCCCGACTACGCGGTCTTCGCCACCGAGTCCGGCGGCTACGCCCGGCAGGACCTGGCCTTCCTGGAGCACCAGGACGCCCTGCTGCGCAGGTTCGTCGAGGGCGCCGAGCAGTACATGCCGCGCCCGTACGACCCGTTCAACCGCGCGGACCTGCTGGCCGACGTCGACAAGCTGACCCTCGGCGACCGGGCGCGCCAGCTGCGCCTGACGACGCTGGAGCGGAACTGGGTGAGCGCCACCACGGGCGCGTACGGCGGCGGGTTCGAGCGCGGCTCACTCACCCAGCTCGCCCGCTGGTGGGCGCTGTGCGGCTACAACACCGAGACCTTCCACGGCATCAACGTCACCCGCCCCGTCGGCGGCATGAGCGGCATCATCACCAAGCTGCTCGCCGAGAGCGGCGCCACGATCGTGTACAACGCGCCCGTCACGAAGGTCGCCGACAACGGCTCCCGTGTGCAGGTGACCGCCGGCGGCGCGGTCTACGACGCCGGGTCCGTGGTCGTGGCCGTGCCGGTCAACGTCTGGAACTCCATCAACTTCACCGCGGGCCTGCCGGCCGAGTTCGGGCGGCTGAGCACCGAGACCGTCGGTGTACCGACGGCCAAGAAGATCCTCATCCAGGTCCAGGGCGACATCGGCCGCCCGCTGGTCAACGGCAAGAGCGGCGCCCCGCTCGACCTGGTCCTGGCGAACACCGACAAGTCGAGCCAGGGCACGGTGCTGGTCGCCTTCAGCGTCAACCCGAACCTGGACGCCAACAACCAGTCCCAGATCCAGAGAGCCATCACCGAGGTGCTCCCGGGCACCAAGGTGCTCTCCGTCAAGGGACACGACTGGGGCCAGGACCCCTACGCCAAGGGTGCCTGGACCTTCATGCGGCCGGGGCAGCTCCTGAGGTCCCTGCGCGCGGTGCGCCAGCCGCACGGGCGCCTCGTCTTCGCGGGCAGCGACATCGCCACGGGATGGGCCGGTTATGTGGACGGCGCCATCGAGTCGGGCGCCCAGGCCGCCGCTGTCGCCGCCAATCTGAGCGGAGCCGCGGCGCTCGCATAACTTCGTTTCCCGGCAGGCCCTTTCACCGCCCGCCGTCGGCAAGGCTCAGCCTCTGTCCGACGGCGGGCGCGGTCGTTTCCGCTCCGGATTGCGTTTCCGGGAATTCCGGCACCGCCACCGGCGCCGTTCCCTGGAATTTCCGCGCCGGTTCATTCTCCGTGTTCGTATTTCAGGGACCGATACGGCCGCTCGCCGATCATGGAAAAGCGCGGATAGATTTGAACTGATATCACCCAATTATGCCTGATATGGGTGCAGTGACACGCGGGCTCACACGGCGCGGCTTCGCCGACGGACCGGGGTGGTAGAACTGTCCCCGCCCCCTCGGGCGTGCCTTGGGCCGCCCGCACCCAGTTGAACGATGTGTTAATTCCGCCTGGAAAACGTTGCGGTATCGACGCAAACCGTTAGTAGCATTGGTTACGCTAATGACGTAGGGGGGGAGCGTGCTCTGCGTCACACATCGAGCACTGCGGGGAACTATGTGGTTCAGGGTGTTGGGTCCACTAGAGGTTGTCACGAGCGAACGCGTGATCCCGCTGGGGGGAAGTAAGCAGCGCGCGACACTCGGATACCTGCTCCTTCATCCCAATCAAACGATTCCCACAAGCAAACTATTAGAGGCATTGTGGAGCGTCGAAGAGGCGCCGATGACCGCCCGCAAGATCCTGCAGAACGCGATATGGGGCCTACGGCGTGCTCTGCTTCCGAGCCAGGACGAGTCCACTTCGGTGGCGTTGCGCACCCAGTCTCCCGGCTACTCGCTGGACGTCCCGCCCGACCACATCGACCTGCATCTCTTCCACCGCTGGGTGAAGGACGGTCGCTCCCGGCTGGAGGCCGGAGAGCCCGACGAGGCGGGCCGGCTGCTGAACGGCGCCCTTGAGCTGTGGCGCGGTCCGGCCCTCCTGGACGTCACCGAAACCGGCTTGTCCTGGCCGGAGTTGTCCACCCTGGAGAGCACACGGCTGGACGTCCTGGAGGACTTCTTCGAGACCCAGCTCGTCTGCGGACGCCACCAGGCCGTCCTCGGTGACCTGGAATCGGTGGTGGAGAACGAACCGCTGCGTGAACGCGCCTGCGGCCAGCTCATGCGCGCCCTGTACCGCTGCGGGCGCCAGTCGGACGCCCTCGGGGTCTTCAGCCGTCTGCGCAACCTGCTGGTCGAGGACTTCGGCCTCGAACCGAGCCGGGAACTCCAGCAGCTCCAGCAGGCGATCCTGAACCACGACCCCGACCTCGCGCTGGTACTCGGTGGGGACCACCCCCGTTCGAGGCCCGTCGCCTCCCTCGCGGTGGAGGGGACCCCCGCCGGGGCGCGCGCCGAGGAGCCCGTCCAGGCAGGCGGCTTCCCTGCCCTGACCCCGCCTCGGGCCCAGGGGGTGTGGCCCACCCCGCAGCGCGCGGCCACGGCGCCCCTGCGCGCGGTCGCCGCGACGGCGCCCCTCCTCGCCTCGGCCCCGAAGGTCGTGTCCGCTGTCTACACCACGACCCGGACCGCCGAGGCCCTGGCGCTCTCTCCAGGAGCCGGACCGCTGGAGACGTCGATGCCGGAGGAGCCGGGCCCGGCCCGGCCCGCGGCGGTGACCGTCACCGGTTCCACCGCCTCGTCCGCGGTGCGCCGTCGGGCCAGCGTCCTGGCCGTGCGGGCCGAACCCGACCCCGCCCCGGAGGACTGTTGCGAGCTCGACGCCTGGACGGACCGTATGAGCGGCCTCGTCCAGCGCGAGATCGAGCAGCACGGCGGAGTGGTCATCTCCTCGCTGGGCGATGCCACCGTCGCCCTGTTCGCCGCCGAGGAAGACGACGAGGAGTATGCCCTGGGGGCGGTCCTGGCCGCCTACGCGCTGCGCGGAGTCCTGACCGCTCCGCCGCGGGCATCCGGCGACGGCGCCGCCGCGGGCGTACGCACCAGGCTGCGGGTGTCCGTCGCCACCGGCGAGGTCCTCGTCAGCCAGTCCCTCGGCGCGAGTTCGCCGCCCAAGGTCTTCGGCGCGAGGGTGATGAACGAGTCCGGGGCCCTGCTCGACCTGGCACCCTCCGACCGGGTCCAGGTGTGCGACCGCACCCGCGAGGAGACCCAGGGACACTTCTCTTACGCCGAAATCCCCGGCACCCCCGCACACTGGCAGCTGCTGGGCCGGGTCGAGCCTGCCCGGGGCGACGTGGGAGGCGACGAGGACGACTCCCACCTGCGCGAACTGGATCTGCTCCAGGGCGCGATGACCCACAGCAGCCGCTGGTCGCAGCCGCACCTGATCACCGTGCTCGGAAACGTCGAGGAGCGCCGCAGCCGGATGCTCCACGAGCTGAAGATCTTCGCCACCGAGACGCTGGACGGAGCACAGGTCCTGACCTGGAGCAGGGCGGAGGCCGCCGACTCGGGCCCCTTCGGCCTGCACCGGAGGATCATCTCCCAGTACTCCGGAGTGGTGGACTCCGACCCGCCCTGGGCCGTCCGAAGGAAGATCAGTGCCATAGTCGACCGCCTGGACGCCGCGAAGAGCTGCTCCAACTGGCTGGTCGCCCGGTGCACTTCCCTCTTCGAGACGGTCAACCGCACCACGGAATGGCTGACCGCCCAGGAGTGGATGGACGTCTGGCGGTACTTCCTGGAGGCCGCCGCGCAGGACGGACCGCTGGTCCTGATCGTGGACGACCTGCACCTCGCGGACCAGCCCGGCAAGGAACTCGTCGGTCTCCTGGCCCGGCTCCCCGACATGATCCCGCTCACCGTCATCGTCGGCGCCACTCCGGAGCTGGTGCGTCATCCCGACTGGTCCTCGGACCGGCGCCTCGCCACCATCGTGATGCTCGACCGGCCCGACGAGTCCGAATTCGCCTGCTCCACCGCGTGACATCGCACACCTGACCGCACACGTCCCCTCGGCCGCACCGTCGGCCGGGGGGACGTCTGCTGTCCACTCCAGGGCGGGCGAGGGCACGGCGTCAACCGGTCGCCCGCGTGCCGTCGCCGCTCGTGCGGACGCTGCCCGGACGGAGCGTCTGGCTCGCCTACCGAGTCCTGTATACGTTCGGACGTGCATCGGTTACCCGTGAGCAGCGAGGCGACGACCAGGGCCGCCGTGGCCACGGTGCCGGCGACCAGGAGCAGCAGCGGGGGGTCGAGCCACGCCATGAGGACGATCGTCCCGGCGGCGACCAGGCTTCCCGTCACCAGATCGACCAGGGCCTGCGGCACGACCTCCCGGAGCAAGGTGGTGTCGGTGGTCACCCGGGAGATGAGATCGCCGCCCCGGTGACGGCCGTATTTCCTCATCTCCAGCCGGAGCAGCCGCCCCACCGGGCCGTGCCGGAGCTGTCGTACGACGCCTTCGCCCATCCGCTCCAGAAGGAAGCGCCCCACGGATCCCGTCGCCGCTTCGGCGACGAACAGCGCGCCCAGGAGTGCCCGCAGCGGCCAGATGATCTGCCCGCGGCCGCTCGCGTCCACGACGTGCTTGGCCACGAGCGGCTGGGCCAGTCCCAGCGCGGAGGCCACGAGGGTCGGCACGGTGGCGACGGCGACGGCACCCGGGTGCCCTTCGGTTCGCTCGTGCCGGTCATCGGTCCGAGTCCACGCCCTCACGGACCATCGTGGTCAGGGCCTCGCCCAGGGCGACGATGTTGATCGCCGTGATGAGGTTGTCGGCGAGCTTCACGACCTGGCCACTACCCATGACTCCCGGTTCGACCGTCTTCGGCGTAGCGGATCGCCACCGCCGCCGCGGAATGTGATCCGAAGAGCGCGACAGCCGAGCCCACGCGCGCACCGACTGGCTGCCTTCCATCTGGCGAACCTGTCGCGAACAGGTCCAGGCCGTCACGACCGGGCCTGTTCGTAGGTGACTCAGCCACCGCAACATGCGACTCACCCACCGCAAAAGGAACCGCCATTCTGCTAGCGTGGGCCTCTGCAAGCAGAACACCTATTCTTTTTGTGGGGGTGTGGTGCCGCGGCTCACCGACGCGCGCAAGGAACTCCGCCGTACCCAGATCGCTGAGGCCGCCGTACGCTGCTTCGGCCGCAACGGCCTGGAGCGGACCTCGATCGCCGACATCACCGCCGAGTCCGGCCTCTCGGCCGGCTCGATCTACGCGCACTACCGCAACAAGGCCGACCTGGTTCGGGCCGCCGCCCGCGAGGTGCTTGCCAGACGCGCCGACGTCCTCGGCGAGTACGCCGCGAGCGACGCCCCACCCGGCCCTGACGGTCTGCTCGCCCGACTGATCGCCGCGATCGACCCGGCCGAGGCCCGGGTCGGCGTGCAGACCTGGGGTGAGGCGACCACCGACCCGGCCATCCGCGACATCGTCGTCGACATGGCTGACCGGATGCGCGCGATGCTGCACGACTGCGTCACGGCGTGGCTGGTCAAGGTCGAGCACCACGAACCGGCCGAGGCCCGGGAGCGCGCCGCTCCGATCGCGCACCGCGTCATGGCGCTCTACCAGGCCGAACTGCTGTACACCGCCTTGCGATCACCGACCGAGGAGACAGCCTCATGACCACCGCGACCGCTTCGTTAGCCGCCCGCACCGTGTTCCGGATCGGCTACGGCGCCTTGCAGCTCGAGCGCCTGCACGACCGCCGCGGCGACGCAGTCGCGCTGTTGCGCCGCGCGGTCGAGCTGGGTGTCGACCACGTGGACACCGCCGAGTTCTACGGCTTCGGGTTCGCCAACGACGTGATCCGCGAGGCGCTGCGCCCCGAGGACGACGTCCTGGTCGTCACGAAGGTCGGTGCCGATCCCGACCCCGGCGGGCACCTGCCGCTCCGTCTGGCGCAGCGGCCCGAGCAACTGCGCGCCAGCGTCGAGGACAACCTGCGCAGCCTGCGCGTCGACCGGCTCGCGGTCGTCAACCTCCGCCGCCTGGACACCGGCCCCGGGCTGCGTCCCGAGGGCGACCAGGTCGTCGGCCTCGACGACCAGCTCGCGGTGATGACCGCCCTGCGCGACGAGGGCAAGATCGGCGCGATCGGCCTGAGCAGCGTCACCCTCGACGGCCTGCGCCGCGCCCTGCCGGCCGGCATCGTCTGCGTGCAGAACGCGTACAGTCTCGTCTCCCGCGACGACGAGGACATGCTGCAGCTGTGCGAGGCCGAGGGCATCGCCTGGGTGCCCTTCTTCCCGCTCGGCGGGGCCTTCCCGGGCCTGCCCAGAGTGACCGACGAGCCGGCCGCGCACGCCGTGGCCGAGTCCCTGGGCGTCACGCCCTCCCAGGTCGGCCTCGCCTGGCTGCTGCACCGTGCCCCGAACGTGCTGCTCATCCCTGGCACCGCGGACGCCGCGCACCTGGAGGCCAACATGGCGGTCAGCGCGATGACCTTCGACGCCGCGACCCTCGCCACCCTCGATGCCGTCGAGTCCCGCTCCAACGAGGTCCCCATCGGCTGACCGCAACCCACACGACCCGGGCCGCGACCAACCCCTGCCAGGACCTCAAGGACGGATCATGAAGGCCATCATCTACCGCGACAACGGTGCCCCCGACGTTCTCAGGCTCGTCGACCGTGACCTGCCCGCCCCCGGCCCCGGCGAGGTTCGCGTCCGGGTCGCCGTGTCCGGGGTCAACCCGACCGACTGGCAGGCCCGCTCCGGCGTCGGCCACCCCAAGCACTTCTCCGAGGTCACCCCGCACCTCGACGGCGCCGGCACGATCGACGCCGTCGGTGAGGGGATCGATCAGAGCCGGGTCGGTCAGCGGGTCTGGCTGTTCATGGCCGCCGCCGGGCGGCCCACCGGCACCGCAGCCGAGTTCACCGTCGTGCCCGCCGACCGGGCCGTGCCGCTGCCCGACCGGGCCGGGTTCGACGTCGGCGCCTCACTCGGTGTCCCCGCGCTCACCGCGCACCGCGCCCTCACCGTCGCCGAGGACGGGCCGCGCCGTCTGCAGCCCGGGGCACTTGACGGCAGGGTGGTGCTCGCGGCAGGCGGGGCCGGGGCGGTGGGGCACGCGGTGATCCAGCTCGCCCGATGGGCCGGTGCCACCGTGATCAGCACGATCAGCGGCCCGGAGAAGGCCCGGCTGGCCACCGCCGCCGGGGCCCACCACGTGATCAACTATCGCGAGGGAGACCCGGCCGCCGAGATCCGCAAGATCGCCCCGGACGGCGTCGACATCGTCGCCGAGGTGGCGCTCGGCGCCAACCTCGCACTGGACCTGGACGTGCTGCGGACGCGCGGCACGATCGCGACCTATGCCAACGACGGTGGCAAGCCGGTCGAACTGGACGTGCTGCAGAACATGGTGCTGAACACGCGCCTTCAGTTCCTCGTGCTGTTCACGGCCGGTCCGGAGGCACGCGCCGCGGCCGTCCAGGACGTCGCCGCCGCCGTCCGCGGCGGCGCCCTGCCGGTCGGCGAGGAGCACGGCCTGCCCCTGATCCGCTTCCCCCTCGACCGCACCGCCGACGCGCACCGAGCGGTGGAGAGCGGCGCGGTCGGCAAGGTACTGGTGGACGTCACATCATGATCTCCATCGGTGGCGTACGGGAGTGGCCCTTTCCCGACGCGGAGAGGCGGAGAGGCGGAGAGGGGGGAGGGGGAGAGGGGGAGAGGCGGAGGGAGGAAATCCGCTGAGAACTTGTCCGAAGCCCTCCCGGCGGCGGCACGGAGACCCGACACACCCTCTCTGAGCAGCTCGAAGATCCTGCCGGTCACCTTCCTGGTCATCGCCGCGGCCGTGGCGCCCCACGGTCCGACCGCGGTACCCGTCGCACGCCGGCTCGGCGTCGCCCGGACCACCCGCGCCCGCCCGCTGCCGGTCGGCGGCGATCCCTGGGCCGTCGCGCTCGGGCGTGCCCTGCGGTCGGCGGGGCTGGAGGTGCTGATGTGGGCCAGTTCCGAGGAGCAGCGGGGGCGTATCCGCTCGGCAGGGCCGGAACGGGCGCCGGGAGAGCCGCCGGCGGCGGCCACCGGACGCGGTGCCCGGCTCGAAGGCATCACCTCGGTGCTGTTCCTCACGGACGAGGACGACTTCAACGCGCTGGCCTCGACGGTGCTCCGCCGCGGCGGAGGGATGCCGGTCCACCGCCTCGGCCCGCGCAGCCGCGAGTACGAGTCCGGAGTGGTGGCCCCGTACGGCACCGGGGAGACGCTGCTCGCTCCGCGGCTCAGCCGGCTCGCCGTGTCGGAGCGGTACGCGCAAGGGGCGCGCATCGTGGCGCTGCGGTGGGAGCGCCCGGTCCCGCGCGGGTACGACCTGCTGCTTCCGGTGCGGGCCGGCGGCCGGCTGGAGCCCGCGGGCGGCGATGATCCGCCCGAGCCGCGGCCCGGTGACGTCGCCGTCATGATCGGACCGGTGCCCGATCGTCCCGGCGGGCCTCAGGAGCAGGACTGAGGGGACCCAGCGTGCGTCGGAGCGCCCGCCGCGGCGGCCCGATGCGCCGCCGGATGAACCGATGGAACCTGAGCGTCAGCACGCCCACCACGATCAACAGCGCCATGTCAAGCAGGAGTTGGGCCAGTGAACCGCGTGCCTGGTCCCAGTCGGAGGACGCGAGCGACACGCCGATGCCCGCGGCGGCCGGGATCGTGGTGACCGAGATGAGGACTCAGTAACGCGCACGGGGAGAGCGGTCGGTGAACCGACAGGGCGGGCGGCACCGGGGCGGTTGCCGGATAGTGGGAACAGGGCCCTTCCGAGATTGCTCCTCAGAGATTTCGGAGCCGCAATGGACCGCTGTCCCGCCATAGCCGAACACGGGCTGGTGGGCGACCTCCGGACCGCCGCCCTCGTCTCCTCGCAGGGTGTCGTCGACTGGTTCGCCGCTCCCCGGTTCGATGCGCCCAGTGTCTTCGCCGCCCTGCCCGACCACGACCGCGGCGGCCGTGTGCGGCTGTCCCCCGAGCATCCCGAGGGGACCGGCCGGCAGCTCTGCCACCCCGACACCGCCGTCCTGGTCACCCGGTTCCTGGCACCGGACGGGGTCGGAGAGGTCCTCGCCTCCATGCCTCTCGACCACAGCCGCAAGGCCACCGACCGGCACGCCCTGATCCGGGCCGTCCGGGCCGTCCGGGTCGTCCGGGTGGTGCGGGTGGTCCGGGTGGTGCGGGTGGTCCGGGTGGTGCGGGTGGTCCGGGTCGTCCTGGTGGTGCGGGCTGTCCGGGTCGTCCGGGTGGTGCGGGCTGTCCGGGTGGTGCGGGGCACCGTCGACTGCACGCTCGAATGCCGGCCGCGCCTCGACTACGGCCGGGCCGGGACCCACGTCGACCACGTCGACCACGTCGACCACGTCGACCACGTCGGTCTGTTCGCCGAGGAGATCGGTCCGACGGGGGAGCGGCTCGGCAACTTCCCCCGGGCCTTCACCCGGCTGTCCCTGATCATGGCCGCCCTCGCCCTCGCCCTCGCCCTCGACGACGCGCTCGACGCGGCGGCGGACGGGCGCTGAGCCATGGCCACCGACGCCCGTCCGGCCCGGCTGACCCCGGCCGAGTTCGACGCGCTCCACCGGCAACTCGCGGGGCGCGCCGCCCGGGCCGAGGGCGACGGGGGCGCCCTCACCCCCGCCCGGGTGCTGGCCGCGACCCGTGAGGTGCGCACCGGCCGGACGGTCACCATGGCCGCCCCGGTGCAGACGGCGCCCGGCCCCGACGACCCGGAACCCGCCAGGCACCGGATGAGCCAGTGGCCCGGGCGGTCCGGCGAGTCCGGGCACGGACTCCACTTCGCCATGGACCGCTTCGCCATGAACGTCCACGGGGACGCCGACAGCCACATCGACGCCCTGTGCCATGTGATCTACGACGGCACCCTGCACGGCGGCGTGCCCGCGAGCACCGTCACCGAGGGCGGCGCCACGGCGCTCGCGATCGACGCCGCCCACGACGGCATCGTGGGCCGCGGCGTGCTCCTGGACATCCCGCGGCTGCGCGGCGTGCGCTGGCTCGAACCGGGTGACCACGTGAGCGTCGACGACCTCGCCGCGGCCGAGCGCGCCCAGGACGTCCGGGTCACCGAGGGCGACCTGCTGTTCGTCCGGGTCGGCCACCGTCTGCGCCGTGCCGAGCTGGGCGCCTGGCACGTGGCGCGGGCGCGCGCCGGGCTGCATCCGTCCGCGCTGGAGTTCCTCGCCGAGCGCCGGGTCGCCGCGCTCGGCGGCGACGGCAACAACGACACCGCCCCGAGCTGCACCGACGGCGTCGACTTCCCCGTACACGTGCTGGCGATCCACGCCATGGGCCTGTACCTGCTGGACTACCTCCAGTTCGAGGACCTGGCGCGGGTGTGCGAGGAGGAGGGGCGCTGGTCGTTCCTCTGTGTCGTCGCGCCCCTGAGGCTGCCGGGGGCCACCGGCTCACCGGTCAATCCGATCGCCGTCCTGTGAGCAGGCCCCCGCCGAGTCGCCGCTCCCGGGGGCGGCCGATACCGTCGGAACAGGGGGCACACGTTCCACTCCCGGAACGGGGGTCTGCGCATGGCCGACGACCGGCACTACGACGTCATCATCATCGGCACGGGAGCGGGCGGCGGCACACTCGCCCACCGGCTGGCCCCCACCGGCAGACGCGTCCTCATCCTGGAGCGCGGCGACTACCTGCCGCGCGAGCGCGACAACTGGGAGTCCACCGCCGTCTTCGTCCAGGGCAAGTACCGCGCCCCGGAGTTCTGGTACGACAAGCACGGCAAGGAGTTCCCGCCGGAGGTCAACTACTACGTCGGCGGCAACACCAAGTTCTACGGCGCCGCGCTCTTCCGGCTGCGGCCCGAGGACTTCGGGGAACTGCGCCACCACGACGGCGTCTCACCGGCCTGGCCGATCCGCTACGAGGACCTGGAGCCGTACTACACCCAGGCCGAGCAGCTCTATCTGGTGCACGGACGGCACGGCGAGGACCCCACGGAGGGGCCGGTCAGCGGCCAGTACCCGCACCCCCCGGTCGAGCACGAGCCGCGCATCCAGCAGCTGAGCGACGACCTGGAGAAGCGGGGCCTGCACCCCTTCCACCTGCCCATCGGCGTGAACCTCACCCAGGACGAGAACGGCGGGGCCACCCGCACCAGCGCCTGCATCCGCTGCGACCGGGTCGACGGCTTCCCCTGTCTGCTGGGCGCCAAGTCCGACGCGCAGGTGATCTGCGTCGACCCGGCAATGCGGCACGACAACGTCACGATGGTGACCGGCGCCGAGGTGCGGCGCCTGGAGACCGACCCGACCGGACGGACCGTCACCAAGGTGGTCACCCGGATCGGCGACATGACCGAGTCGTTCAGCGCCGACATCGTGGTGGTGGCCTGCGGCGCGGTCAACTCCGCCGTCCTGCTGCTGCGTTCCGCGAACGACCGGCACCCGAGCGGCCTCGCCAACAGCTCCGACGTGGTGGGACGCCACTACATGCGGCACAACAACCTGGCCCTGATGGCCGTGTCGAAGGAACCCAACCCCACCCGGTTCCAGAAGACCATGGCGCTGCACGACTGGTATCTGGGCGCGGACGACTGGGACTTCCCGCTCGGCGGCATCCAGATGCTCGGCAAGTCCGACGCCGACCAGATCCACGGCGAGGCGCCTCGCTGGGCCGGTGCCGTCGTGCCCGACATGCCGTTCGAGACGCTCGCCCACCACGCCGTCGACTTCTGGCTCTGCGGGGAGGACCTGCCGCTGCCCGAGAGCCGTGTCACCCTCGACGAGGACGACGGGGTCCATCTCGCCCTCGACGAGAAGAACAACATCGCCGGGCTCAAGCGGCTCCAGCACAAGCTGCGCGGGATGCTCGAACACCTGGGCATGCACGAGCACCATCTGCTGCCGCACAGCCTCTACCTGCACAAGGGCATGCCGATCGGGGCCACCGCGCACCAGGCCGGCACCGTCCGGTTCGGCACGGACCCGCGCAGCTCCGCCCTCGACGTGCACTGCAAGGCCCATGACCTCGACAACCTCTATGTCGTGGACACCGGCTTCTTCCCGAGCATCGGCGCGGTGAACCCCTCACTGACCGCGATGGCGAACGCCCTGCGGGTCGGTGACCACATCGCCGAACGGCTGCGCTGACGAGCCGCCGTCAGTAGGTGTCCCCCGGTGCCTTCGTGGCCCCGGTGTCGGAGTCCGTGAGCGGCTCCAGGGTGCCCATGGTGGCGAGCCGGTACAGCAGCACCAGGGCCGGGCCGACCAGGACGACGGCGATGACCGTGACGATCGCCAGCCAGCGCAGGGTGTGCGCGGCACCGGCCGCCTCGGACACCGTCAGGGAGGTGGGCAGCAGATAGGGCCGTTGCGCGAGGCCCCAGGCGACGATGACCAGCGCGACGCTCGCCACCGAAGTGTGCCGGGTCCACGCGTAGGAGCGGCGCAGCAGGAGCACCACCGTGGCCGCCCCGCAGACCGCGGCCAGGATCACCGGCAGCAGTCCCCAGCCGCTGGTGAGGCCGTCCCAGACGTGGCGGGCGTCGTCGTGGGTGACGGGCAGGGCGACGATCGCGAGGACGACGACGGCGGCGAAGGCGAACAGCGCGCGCACCCGGAAGTAGTCCGCGAGGTCCTCGGCGTCGAAGCGCAGCGCGTCGGAGCAGAGGAACACCGCTCCCAGGAAAGCGGTGGCGGCGACGGCCAGCAGGCCCGTCAGGACGGACGTCGGATTGGCCCAGGCGTCCGTGGTGGCGGTCGTACCGACGGCGACCCGGCCGGCGGCGACGGCGCCGAGCGCCGCCCCGAGGAAGAACGGCGTGAGCAGCGACGCCAGGGCGAACGCGGCGCCGTAGATCCGTCGCCGGGCGAGCCGCCGGGTCGGCTTGCGCAGGGCGAATCCGGCGCCCCGCAGCACCAGCCCGACCGCGGCGAGGGCGAGTGGCAGCCACAGGGCGGTGAACACGGCCTGGAACAGCGTGGGGAAGCCGGTCCACATGATGACCAGGACGAAGATCAGCCAGACGTTGTTGGTCTCCCAGACCGGCGCCATGGCGTGGTCGATCAGCCAACGGGGCCGCCGGCCGCGTTCGGCCCCGCCGGCCAGCAGGTCCCAGAATCCGGCGCCGTAGTCGGTGCCGCCGGCGCAGGCGTAGGCGGCGATCGCGAGGACCATCACCCAGGCGATGAGGTCGGCCATCATGACGAACCGCCCTTGGCGTCTGCGGAGCCGCCACCGGGCGCGGTGCGGGCGCCCGCCGGCTCGGGCTCGCCCCTGGGGCCGTAGGGGGTGTCGGTCTCCGGGTGCGGCCCGGTGCCGGCGGCCGGGTCGGCCTCGTCGGCGATGCGCCAGCGCGTCCGCATCTTCAGCAGGACCGCGAGGAACGCCCCGAAGACGCACACGTACACGGCCATGACGATGCCGAGCATGGCCCACAGCGAGCCGGCGCGGGTGTCGGTCACCGCTTCCGAGACCCGCATGTGGTGGTAGACGATCCAGGGCTGACGGCCCACCTCGGTGGTGATCCAGCCGCACTCCACGGTCACCAGGCAGGCCGCGCCCGCGACGGCGGCGCAGCGGAAGAACCAGCGGCTGCGCGGCAGGTCCCGGCGCCGCCACCAGCACCAGCCGTACCAGAGGGCGAGCAGGATCAGCAGGCTGCCGATGGTGGCCATGATGTCGAACGCCCAGTGGACGATGGTGGCCTGGACGGCGTTGGGACGGTCCGAGGCCGGTACCGACGTCAGCCCGGTCACCTGGGTGCTGGGCTTGAAGCCGGCGAGGATCGAGTCCAGTTGGGGGATCCTGATCCCGCCGGAGACCGATCCGTCGCTGTTCAGCCGCCCGAACAGGTACTCGGGGACATGGGTGTCCGTCTCCCAGACGAGCTCCATGGCCGCGAACTTGACCGGCTGCTTGTGGAAGACGGCCCGGGCGGCGGAGTCGCCGAGGAAGAACTGGATCGGGGTGAGGATCGCGGCCACGGTGAACGGCACCGTGAAGCCGAGCCGGTGATACCGGTCGCGCCGCCCTCGCAGCCAGCCCGTCGCGTACACGCCGGCGACGAGATAACCGGCGGTCAGGAACATCGCGACCACGAAGTGCCAGTACTCCGCGCCGAAGATCGGGGTGAAGATCGCCTGCCGTACGTCGACCTGGACGGGATCACCGTTCGCGTCGAGTTCGAACCCGTGCGGGGTGTTCATCCAGGAGTTGGCCGCGATGATGCCGAACGCCCCCAGCAGCGCGGCCGCCGGCAGCGGCACGGCCAGCCAGAAGTGTGTCCAGGGCCTGAGGCGGCGCCAGCCGTAGAGGTAGATCGCGATCAGAATGGCCTCGAGGAAGAACGCCCATGCCTCGACCCCGAACCCGAGCCCGAAGACGTCACCCCAGCGGCCCATCATCCCCGGCCACAGCAGGCCGAGTTCGAAGGACAGCACGGTGCCGGTGACGACCCCGACGGCGAACTGGATCGCCATCACCGCCGACCAGCGCCGGGCGAGCTTGAGCGCGACGGGGTCGTTGCGGCGCAGCCCCCGGTGGTGCATGACCAGGGTGATGAACGGCAGGGCCACACCGAACGGGACCAGCAGGATGTGCGAGGCGAGCGTGAACGCCATCAGCTCGCGGGCCGGCAGGAGCTGGGGCGGGGTGCTCGCCGCCAGCAGGGACACGGTGCCGATCATGTGCGCCTCGGTGGTCTGGGCCCGCGGGTCGCGGGGGTACGGAACGACCAGGTGTGTTCCGGGCGGGGACACCGGACGGGCCGGGGCACCGGACGGGCCGGGGCACCGGACGGGGCGGCAGGCACGCCGGGCCGGGCCGCGGGCGCGGGCACCCCTGACGGGGGATCAGCCTCCGGTGGCGAAGCCGGGGAAGAGCGTCATGCCGCCGTCGACGTAGAGCGTGCTGCCCACGACGTAGTCGAGCAGGTCGGACGCCAGCGCGACCGCGGCGTTGGCGATGTCCTCCGGGTCGCCCACCCGCTTGTAGGGGATGAGCCGCAGCAGGTCGGCCTCGGCCTCCGGGGTGGCCCAGGCGTCGTAGTTGATCGGGGTGCGGATGGCGCCGGGCGCGATCGCGTTGACCCTGATCCGCTGCGGGGCCAGCTCCTGGGCGAGGGTCTGCATCAGCATGCCCACACCGCCCTTGGAGGAGGCGTAGTTCACATGCCCCGACCAGGGGATGACCTGGTGGACGGAGCTCATGCAGATGATCTTCCCGGCCGAGCGGGAGACCTCCTCGACCACGCCGCGCCGCATGAACTCCTTGGCGGCCTCGCGGGCGCACAGGAACTGGCCGGTCAGATTGACGTCGATGACCTTCTGCCAGTGGGCGAGCGTCATGTCGGTCAGGGGCGCGTCCCGCTGGAGGCCCGCGTTGGCGACCATGATGTCGATGGTGCCGAGCTCCTCGACCATCTGCGCGACCATGGCCACGACCTGGTCCTCGTCGGACACGTCGGCCTGGTGGGCGTAGGCGCGGACCCCGTGCGCCTTGATCTGCTCCACGACCTTCTCGGCCTCGTCCGCGCCGGCGACGTAGTTCACCACGACGTCCGCCCCGGCCCGGCCCAGCGCGATCGCGGTCGCCAGGCCGATGCCCGAGTTGGCGCCGGTCACCAGCGCCTTCTGGCCCCTGAGCAACTGGGCCGACAGCGCCGGCAGCTTGTCGTCGGCCGTTCCTGTCATCGCGATCTCTCCTTCGGCGTTTCGGACGCCATGTGTCACCGGCGGCGGGCGACACGGTGGGGGAAGGCCCGGGAGTGGATCGGCCGCCGGTATGCACGGGGGACGGAGGCAGCCCGGTGCCGGAGCCGTCGTGTGCCCGGTGCCCCGACCCAAGCACCACGAGCCGTGGTCGGGCCGCACCGGCACGCTGGGCAGCCGCTTCGGGCCGGGGCATGTCACACGGCCGGGCTACGGTCCCTACGGCGACTGCGGCTCGCAGACGATCTCGTCACGCGGTTCGTAGTGCGTGTGGAACGGCTCGCGCCGCACCACCCGGCCGTCCTGGACGAAGACCCGCTGCACGGCGACGTCGAAGCCCTCCAACGGAGTCTGCGGGACGCACCGTTCGGCCGTGCTCACCTTCCGCTCGGGCTGCTTCACCTTGGTGCGCGGGCTCTTGATCGCGCCGATGTCGTCGTACTTACGGGTGCCCAGGAAGGAGATCGTCACCGAGGAGTCGGTGGAACGGGCCTGGATGTAGATGGCGTGCCCCGAGTCGTTGTTGAACCTCAGGTCCAGGCTGCCCCAGGCGACCGTCGCCTCACGGCCCTCCGGGTAGCGCTCGATGTAGAACGAGTGGGCGCCGTGCTCCAGGGGCTTGACGCCGGCGAAGAACATCGCGTTGAACATGGTCGTCGCCACCGCCGACACGCCGCCGCCGGGCGCCCTGGTGAACTCGTCGTTGAAGATCATCACGCCCTCGACGAAGCCGTTGGCCTCGGTGCGCTCGCCGACGGTCCTGTTGAAGCTCCAGTCCTTGCCGGGCATGACGACGGAGCCGTTGATCAGTTCCACCGCACGGCCGATGTTCCGTGAGCGGTACGGCGCCGGTTCGAAGTTGACGGTGAAGGAGGACATCTGCTCGCGCAGGCCGAGCCGCTCGACGTTCGCGCGGGTCACCTGCGGCTCGGCCACGAGCGTGGCGATCTCGCCGCTGCGGGCGGCTCCCCGCCGGGTGAGCAGCGGCATCACGGCCTTGCCCAGCGCCTTGTCGGTGACCACATGTCCGGCCCGGCCGTCCTCGGTCACCCCGACGCGGTTGCCGACGAGGCGCAGCTGGGCGTTGTGCGCCCGGGCGGGCAGGGTGGACAGCGGGCGGGCCACCGCGGGGTCGGAGCGCAGCCCCTCGGCGTCCAGCTTCGGCGTGAGGTGCCCGGCGTCGTCCGCGCGCATCCTCAGGTGCTCGCCCAGGACGGGCTGGTCGATGGTGAAGCGCCGGTCGGCCGCGGTGAGGGTGACCGGCGCCGACATGGCCGGCTCCGCGAACTCGCGCACCGCCCGCCGCATCTCCCGCTCGGTGACCTTGGGCTTCGTCTCATGGGTGGGCAGGGCGGTGACGGCCTTGGCGTCGCCCTCCAGGAAGGCGGTGCTCAGGGTGCCGACGGCGGCGTCCGTGTCGAGGGCGTGGCCGCTGCGCGGGGGGACCGGCCGCACCCGGCCGTCCTCGAAGTCGACGGCGCCCTCGCGGACCTTCCGGTCGAGCGCCTTCGCCATCTTCTTCAGGGTGCCGTGGGCCTTGTCCTCGTCGACGTGCACGGCCGGCTCGACCGGGCCGCCCGAGCCGAAGAGGCCGCCGATCACGCTGAACGGGTCGGCACTCTCGGTGCGGCCCGCGCGGTCCACGGTCCTCTCGTAGTCGAAGGTGATGCCCACCTTCCGCGGATCGACCGTGGTCCTGCGGTCACCGATCGTCACGGTCAGTTCACGGGCACCGGCCGGTCCGAGCCGGTCCTGAAGCTTCTTGACGGCCTCCGTGCGGCTCAGGCCCCCGATGTCCACGCCTCGTACGGTCGTGCCGCCCTCTATGTCGCCGCCCGAGAGCAGCAGCCCGGCGAGATACAGGCCGCCGACGCCGACGGTGAGGGCACCGCCGGCCAGGGCCAGGGGCGGCAGCGAGCCGATACGGCGAGCCGAGACGGTTCGCGGGACGGAGGGGGCGCGGAGGCGCATGAGTCTCCAGGGCGGGCGATCGACGAGGACGGCGCGTGGGTGACGCGACGCTGTGCGCGAGGCAAACACATCCAGCTAGCCATAATCGGACGAAAACGCCTATGTTGTGGACCACGTTTGTCCTGCATCACGCCTTGTGTCCCGCCCGAAAGCCCCGCCCCGGAGCCCCGGCCTGCGTCTCACGCCCCCGACGGCACCTCCGCCTTCTCCTCCCGCTCGTCCTGCGCGTCGTCCTGCCCGTCCGCGGCCGTCCCGTCCGCCCCGGACGCCTCCAGCGCCTTGTTGCGGCGCACCGAGGCGAGGAAGGACGCGGCGATCAGGACCACACCGATCAGGCCCGTGATCAGCTCGCTGATCTGGTGCTGGATGGTGATCAGCAGGATCGCCGCGAGGGCGCCGATGGCGTAATGGGCGCCGTGTTCCAGGTAGACGTAGTCGTCGAGGGTGCCCTGCCGGACCAGGTAGACCGTGAGCGAACGGACGTACATCGCGCCGATGCCGAGGCCGAGCGCCATCCAGAAGATGTGGTTGGTGATGGCGAAGGCGCCGATCACGCCGTCGAAGGAGAACGACGCGTCCAGGACCTCCAGGTACAGGAACAGGAAGAACGCGGCCTTGCCGGCGAGCGCGACCGCCGAGACCGGCCTGCCCTCCGCCCGGGCCTTCTCCTCCTCCTCGTGCTCGTGCTCCTCCTGCTCTTCGAGCCGGTCCTCGAAGAAACCGGAGAGACCGCCGACCACGAGATACGTGATCAGACCGGCGACCCCCGACAGCAGCACGGTGGCGGTCTTGTCCGCGTGGCCGGTGCTGACGTGGGCCTGGCCGGCGAAGGTCAGCGCCGTCGCGAGCAGGGTGATCAGGGCCAGGCAGACCGCCAGCATGTCGATCTTGCCGAGTTTCGCGAGCGGGCGCTCCAGCCAGGCCAGCCACTTGATCTCGCGGTCCTCCAGGATGAACTCCAGGAAGATCATCAGCAGGAACATGCCGCCGAAGGCCGCGATCGCCGGGTGCGCGTCGGTGACCAGGTCCTGGTAGCGGCCGGGGTCGTCCAGGGCGAGCCGGACCGCCTCGACGGGCCCGACCTCGGCGCTGATGGCGACGATCACGACCGGGAACACCAGCCGCATGCCGAACACCGCGATCAGGATGCCGAGGGTCAGGAAGATGCGCTGCCAGAAGGCATTCATCTTCTTCAGGACCCCGGCGTTGACGACCGCGTTGTCGAAGGACAGCGATATCTCAAGGACCGACAGGATCAGCACGATCCCGAAGGCCTCCCAGCCCCACTGCCACGCGGCGAAGGCGAGGCCGAGCGCCGTGACGGCGAACGACCAGCCGAAGGTCCGCAGCACCATCTCAGCCCTCCGCCTTCACGGCCAGGACCGGGCAGCCCACGCCCAGCAGGATCTGCTGGGCCGCCGAACCCATGATCAGCTTGCCGACCGCGCTGCGCCGCCGCAGCCCGATCACCACCAGGGACGCGTCCTTGGTCTCCGCGAGGTCGATGATCTCCTCGGCGGCGTCACGGGCACCGAGGACCTGGCGGATGTCGAAGTCGATGCCGAGGGCCGCGAGGTCCTCGCGCACGTGGCTCAGATCGGGTTCCTGCGCGAAGCGGGGGTCCACCAGGGAGTCGCCCCGCGTGGTGTTCACGACCAGGAGTTTCTCCTTGCGCCGGCGGGCCTCGTCGATCGCCGCGCGCAGGGCCGCCTCCCCCTCCGGTGAGGGGACGTAGCCGACCAGGATGGTCATCTCGTTTCTCCAGACGCTCGGGCGGCGCTACGCGCGCGCAGGGGACGTACGACGAACCTGCGGATCAGCGGCCACACCAGGACCAGGACGATCACCGTGTAGACCGTGTACGACACCGGCCCGCCGAGCAGCCCCGACAGTTCGCCGCCGGACAGCTGGAGGGAGCGCCGGCCCTGGAGCTCCGCGCGCGGGCCGAGGATCACGCCGACGATCAGCGGCAGGACCGGCAGCCCGAAGCGTCGCATGATGAAGCCCAGCAGGCCCAGGGTGAGGAGGATGAACAGATCGAGCGGCTGCGCGTTGACGGCGTAGGCGCCCATCGTCGCGAAGAAGAGGATGCCCGCGTACAGATAGGGGCGCGGGATCTGGAGCAGCTTCGCCCACACCGGGGCCAGCGGCAGGTTCAGCAGCAACAGCAGCAGGTTGCCGATGAACAGGCTCGCGATCAGCACCCAGACCAGGCTCGCCTCGCGCTCGAAGAGCAGGGGCCCGGGCTGGATGCCGTACGACTGGAAGGCGGCCAGCATGACCGCCGCCGTCGCGTTGGTCGGCAGGCCGATCGCCAGCATCGGGACCAGGGTGCCCGCCGCGGAGGCGTTGTTCGCGGCCTCCGGGCCCGCCACGCCCTCGATGGCGCCCTTGCCGAACTCCTCGGGGTGCCTGGTCAGCCGCTTCTCGGTGGCGTACGACAGGAACGTCGGGATCTCCGCGCCACCGGCCGGCAGCGCGCCGAACGGGAAGCCGTACGCCGTCCCCCGCAGCCAGGGCTTCCAGGACCGCTTCCAGTCCTGCCGGCCCATCCACGGGCGGCCGACGGGGATCACCTCGGCCGGCCGGCGGCGCAGATGCGCGGCCACCCACAGCGCCTCGCCGACCGCGAAGATGCCGACGGCGACCACGACGACGTCGATGCCGTCGGCCAGCTGCGGTATGCCGAGGGTGAGCCGCTGCTGGCCCGAGACCGTGTCGATGCCGACCAGGCCGATCGTCAGGCCGAGGAGCAGGGATATGAAGCCGCGGATGCGGGACGAGCCCAGGATCGACGTCACGGCGATGAACGACAGCAGCATCAGCGCGAAGTAGTCCGGCGCGCCCAGGCTGACCGCGAAGTCCACCACGATCGGGGTGATCAGGACCAGCAGCAGGGTGCCGATGGTGCCCGCCACGAAGGAGCCGATCGCCGCCGTCGCCAGCGCCTGGGCGGCGCGGCCCGCCTTCGCCATCCTGTTGCCCTCGATGGCGGTGACCACGGAGGAGGACTCGCCGGGGGTGTTGAGGAGGATCGACGTCGTCGAGCCGCCGTACATGCCGCCGTAGAAGATGCCGGCGAACATGATGAACGCCTGCACCGGCTCCATGCCGTAGGTGATCGGCAGCAGCAGGGCCACCGTCATCGCCGGGCCGATGCCCGGCAGGACGCCGACCGCGGTGCCGATGAGCACACCGACCAGGGCGAGCAGCAGATTCAGCGGGTCCATGACGTCCGCGAAGCCCTGCATGAGGTTGTTCAGGTTGTCCATCGCGGCCTCACAGGATTCCTTGCAGCACGCCGGCGGGGAGGTTCACGCCGAGGCCGATCGCGAAGGCGTAGAAGGTCGTCAGGGAGAGCGTCGCGGCGATCAGCAGATTGCGTATGTAGTGCCGGTTGCCGAGCGCGAACGCCGTGCCCCAGAACAGCAGGCCGCCGCTGATCACCCAGCCGAGCCGCTCGATGAGCAGCGCGTTCGCCACGAACACCGCGACCAGCAGCGCCACCGTGCGCCAGTCGGCGCCGCCCGACAGATCGACGTCCTCGCCGGCCTCCGGCTCGCCGTGGCCGCCCCGGGCCACGTCGACGGCGTACAGCACCGCGAGCACCACCAGGAGCGTGCCCAGGATCAGCGGGACCGCGCGCGGGCCGACCGGGTCGGTCCCGCTGGTGATGTGCGGGATGCCGACGGCGTCCACGACCACGGCGGTGCCCAGCAGGGCGAGGAACGCGCACACGCCGTACTGCGCGCGGTCCCCGCCCTGACGGGGCGGAGGGGAGTCCTCCACGGTCCGTTCTTCCTTCACCTGGGAGCTCATGCCAGCCCGAGCTCGGCGAGCAGGTCGGCGACCGCCTTGTCCTGCTCGGTCAGGAAGGTGCCGAACTCGTCACCGGTCGCGAAGGCGTCGACCCAGCCGTTCTTCTCCAGCTGCGCCTGCCACTCCTTCGAGTCGTGCATCGTCGTCAGCGCGTCGACCCAGGTCTTCTCCTGCTCCTCGGTGATCCCCGGAGGGGCCACGATGCCGCGCCAGTTGGTGAAGACCAGGTCGATGCCGGAGTCCTTCAGCGTGGGCGCGTCCTTCAGCGCGTCGATCGGCTTCTCGCTGGTGACCGCGAGGACGCGGACCTGGCCGGCCTCGATCTGGTCGAGGAACTCGCTGAACCCGCTGGCGCCGAAGGCGATCTTGCTGCCGAGGATGGCCGGCAGCAGCTCGCCGCCGCCGTCGTAGGAGACGAAGTTGACGTCCTTCGGCTTGATGCCGACGGCCTTCGCCAGCTGCATCGGCAGCAGGTGGTCGGGGCCGCCCGCCGTCGAGCCGCCGCCCACCGCGAACTTCTTGGGGTTCTTCTTCCAGGCGGTGACGAGGTCGTCCATCGTCTTGTACGGGGAGTCCTTCGGCACGACGATCGCGCCGGCCTCCTCGATCAGCCTGGCGAGTGGCGTGGTGTCGGTCAGCGTCGCCTTCGACTTGGAGGTGTACGAGGCTCCGACGACTCCGAGGCCCATCTGCATGGCCATCTTGCCGTTGCCCTTCTCGTTCACCAGGCGCTGCAGGCCCACGGTGCCGCTGGCGCCGGGCAGGTTGAAGACCTGCACGCCGGAGGCGACCTCGGTGTCCTGCATGACCTGGGTGACGGTGCGGGCGGTGAGGTCGTAACCGCTGCCCGGGGTGTTGGGGACCATCAGCCGAAGGCCGGTCACGGGCTTGTCGGACCCGCTCCCACCTCCGGACTCCTCCTTGTCGGCGGTGGCGCCGCAGGCGCTCACCGCGATCATCGACACGGCGGCAAGAGCTCCGACAAGTGCGGCTCGTCGAGTTCTCATGGCTCATCTCTTTCGCTCGGCCCGTTCCGGCGCCATGATTGTGCGGTTCCTGAGACACCCCGTCTCGGTTGTGTGACCATTGAAGGTTGAGTTCATAGTGGTCATAACGTCCCGGCCACACAGGCGTCAGACGCTCGCAGGCGAGCTGCTGGTATGGCAGCTCGCCATTGTCGTGATCGTGCTCGCCGCCGTGGCGGCGGTGTCCCTGGCGCAGTCCAAGGCCACGTTCGACCGGGTCGAGGGGCGCCGGGTGACCGCGCTCGCCGAGGAGACGGCGGGCAACCCCCTGGTGCGCACGCAGCTCGTGCGGCCCGCCCCGGCCGAGATGCTCGCCCCGCTGCTCCAGTCCACGCTGACCAGGTCCGGCGTCACCTCCGCCCTCGTTGCCGACACCGACGGCGAGATCGTGGCGGCCACCGACCCGACCCTGGTCGGAACGCGGCTGCCGGGCGACGGACCGCAGGTCACCGAGGCCGTCGGCTGGTCCGGGGAACTGCCGGTGGGCGGCGTCACCCAGCTGGTGGCGCAGGCACCGGTGCTCGGGGCGCGGGGCCACAACGCGGGGGACCACCTGGGCACGGTGATGATCGGGCGGACCTCGCCGTCGGTCTGGCAGCGGCTGGTGGGCGCCTCGTCCTATCTGCTGGTCTACCTCGGCGTCGCCAGCGTCCTCGGCCTGGCCGGCTCCTGGCTGCTGGCCCGGCGCATCAAACGGCAGACCTTCGGCATGGAGCCGCGCGAGATCGCCGGACTCGCCGAGCACCGGGAGGCGATGCTGTTCGGGATCGCCGAGGGCGTGGTCGCCCTCGACCCGCAGCAGCGCCTCACGCTCGTCAACGCCGTCGGCCGCGGCCTGCTGGACCTGCCCGAGAACTGTGTCGGGATGAGTCTGGCCGACCTCGGGATCGAGGGGCGGCTCTACGACGTCCTCGCCGGGACCCCGCGCGAGGGCGAGCCCGGCGATCCCGCGCGGCGGGACGAGGTCGTCATCCGCCGGGGCCGCGTCCTGGTGATGAACCGGATGGACGTCACCAAGGACGGCCGCCTCCTCGGCTCGGTGACGACCCTGCGCGACCGTACCGAACTCGCCCAGATGGAAAGGGAGTTGGGCTCCTTCCGCAGCTCCGCCGAACTGTTGCGCGCCCAGGCCCACGAGTTCTCCAACCAGCTGCACACCATCTCCGGGCTCATCCAGATCAACGAGCACGACGAGGTCGTCCGGTACGTCCGCGCCCTGCGCAAGCACCGCGAGTCGCTCGACGTGAGCATCACCGGCCGGGTCGGCGACCGGGCCGTGGCCGCGCTGCTCATGGCGAAGTCGGCGCTCGCCGGGGAACGCAAGGTACGGCTGAAGATCTCCGAGCGCACCTCCCTGGACCGGCTGGAGCCGACCGACTCCGCGGACGTGGCGACCGTGCTCGGCAACCTCGTGGACAATGCCGTCGACGCCGCCGCCGGCGGCGCCCGGCCGGGGGACGGCGGCCCCGGGGCATGGGTGGAGGTGGAGCTGCGCCAGGACGCCTCCAGCGTGGAGATCGTCGTACGCGACTCGGGGCCCGGCGTGGCGCCCGAGCTCGCTCAGGAGGTGTTCCTGCACGGGTTCACCACCAAGGCCGCGCAGGGCGGCGACCGCGGCATCGGTCTGGCGCTGACCCGGCTGGTGTGCAAACGCCGGGGCGGTGAGGTGTCGGTGGCCAACACCGAGGAGGGCGCCATGTTCACCGCCCGCATGTCCGTCGGCCGACCGGCCGACCGAGCGACGGAGGCAGTCCGATGATCGACGTCCTGGTAGTGGAGGACGACTTCATGGTGGCGCGGATCCACCGTGGATTCGTCAACGACGTCGACGGGTTCCGGGTGATCGGCGCCGCGAACTGCGGCGAGCAGGCGATCGCCGCGGTAGGCGAGCTGCAACCGGACCTGGTGCTGCTCGACCTCTACCTGCCCGACATGTTCGGCCTGGAGATCATCCCCCGGCTGCGCAGCGCCGGGCACGACTGCGACGTCATGGTGATCAGCGCCGCACGCGAGTCCGAGGCGGTCCGCGGCGCCGTACGCCAGGGCGTCGTCGACTACCTGCTCAAGCCCTTCGACGCGGAGGACCTGCGCACCCGGCTGGAGCAGTACGCGGCCCGGCGCAGCAACCTCTACGCGGCCGTGGTCAGCGGCCAGTCCGACGTGGACCGGGCACTGGCCCGGGGAGCCGCGCCCGCCGCCGCGCCGGCCGCCCTGCCCAAGGGCATGAGCGTGGAGACCGCCGAACTGATCGAACGCGAACTACGGGCGGCCGACGGCAGCCTCTCCGCCGCCGAGTGCGCGGCCCGCTCCGGGGTGTCCCGGGTCAGCGCCCGGCGCTACCTGGAGCACTTCAGCGTCACGGGCCGGGCCGAGGTGTCCCTGCGGTACGGGCAGGCGGGACGGCCGGAGCGGCGCTACAGCTGGCTGGACGTCTAGGGCCTGGTGCGAAAGTGGCGTCGTCGCCCGGAGGGCGGCCGCGCGGCGTTCGGTGCGTCCTCTCGGCGTGCCGCCCGGAAGCCCTCGTACCGGGCGTAGTCGGGCTTTCGGGCGGTGCGGCCGGAGGACGTGCCGGGCGTCGCGCGGCAGGCGCCACTTCCGCACCAGGCCCCAGACGGCTCCCGAGCCCGTCAGGGCCGCTCCCACGCCCTGCTGCCCTCCCGGTCGGCCGGTCCGGTCAGGTTCACGATGTCGTCGGACGCGACGTCGTGCAGCCGGATCGCCAGGTCCTCCAGGGCGCGGCTGGCGGCGAGTTCGTCGCCGATCTCGGGGATCGGCCGGTCGACGGGGTTGCGGTGGGCCACACCCCGGCCGGTCACGACCATCAGGTCCTCCGGCGTGTCCTGTGTGGTCAGCACGGCCTCGGCGCGGGTGTCGTCGCCGTCCTCGGTGATGTGGATCCGGACGGTCCATTGCTTGTCTTCCATCGAGATCACTTCCGTACGAGGGGTGGGAGAGCCGGGGCCCCACTGACGAGAGTGCGCCTGTTCGCGTGCCGGGTCCAGCGCGGGTCGACGCCGCCCGGTCCCCGCCGGACCATGGAAGGAGAGACGGAAGGAGGCCGGACATGACAGACGTCCTGACACGGCCGGCAGGCCGTAAGCGGTTCGAACTCGGCAAGAACCGCAAGGAGAACCACCCCTGGGAGATACGGGTCGTCAAGCATCCGGAACGCACCCAGTCCTCGCACTTCCGCGCCGCGAAGGCGACCGCGAAGCTGATCCTCGCCGAGCTGACGGCCGAGGACGCGGACCTCCCGTACGGGCCGGGCCCCTGGGAGATGCACCACGGCGGCAGCCTCTGGGTGAAGGCCGAGGAGGGCGGAGGCGGCTGGCGGATGTACCGGGCCCGGGTCGGCATCGAGTGGAGCGCGCAGTTCTGCGCCGACCCCGAGAAGGTCGACCGGCTCCGCCGGGAGGCCGCCGAGCTGATCGCGGCCTTCCCGCTGACCCTGCCCGCCCTGGACGAACTGGGCTACAAACGTGCCCGCAAGCTGCTCGACACACCGATCGAGGACGCCGACGGCGTGGAGGCGTGGACCGACTCCCTGTTCAACTCGTGCGTGCCGCTCACCACCCCCGACCACTCCGGCGTCCTGCCCAAGGCGGCCGGCGAACACCACTACCCCTGGCCGATCAAGGCCGCGGACTACTTCCGGTACGACGACTTCCAACTGTGGGTGACCCTCCCCGACGGCACCAACGCCGGCGTCACCCCCGTCGGCCGCCGCGGCTCCGGCGACGGACACCTGCGCATCGTGCACGCCCGGCACGGCAGCGAGGCCGGGGACGCCGTCGCGGAGGCGCAGCGGCGCCACATGATGGCCGTCGTACCGCCGGACAGCCCGATCGCGCTGGCGGCGTTCGAGCAGCAGATCCGGCCCGGCGCCAGTACCGCCGCCGGACCGCTGCACACCCGGCGGCGTGCCTCGGCGGGCGGCGCACGCGGTGGTACCCCGAGGTGAGCCAGGGGCGCCGTCCTCCCTCGGAAGCAGCGCCGCCCTCATCCGCTCATGCCACGGAGGCATGACAAGTGCCTCCGTGGGCACGATGTGCCGAAAGGTTGCGGAGAGAAGGCCGGTCGCAACGGACCCGAGATACGAGGAGGGCGCCATGAACCGCCAGACCCACGTTCGTGTTCGTGTCACCCGCCGGCCCGCCGCTCCCCGCGACACCAGGGGCGAGATCGACCGGCGCACGCCTTCGGGGCGGATCCTGCCGTACTGACAGCGGGCCCGGGCGCCCTCGCGGACGTAGCGTGAGGGCATGCGGGTGCTGGTCGTCGAGGACGAGGAGCGGTTCGCGGCAGGGCTCAGGGACGGCCTGGAGGCCGAGGGCTTCGCCGTCGACGTGGCCCTCGACGGGGTGGACGGCCTGTGGCTGGCCCGGGAGCGCGGCTACGACGCGATCGTCCTCGACGTGATGCTGCCGAAGCTCAACGGCTTCCGCCTCTGCCGGACCCTGCGCGCCGAGCGCGACTGGACGCCGATCCTCATGCTCACCGCCAAGGAGGGCGAGTGGGACGAGATCGAGGGACTCGACACCGGCGCCGACGACTACCTGACCAAGCCCGTCTCCTACGCCGTGCTCCTGGCCCGGCTGCGCGCGCTGCTGCGGCGCGAGGCGCGGCAGCGCCCCGCCGTGCTCGCCGCCGGCGATCTGCGGCTCGACCCGGCGGCCCGGACCGTCAGCCGGGGCGGCCATGACATCGACGTCACCGCGCGGGAGTTCGCGGTGCTGGAGTTCCTGCTGCGCCGGACCGGGGAGGCGCTGTCCAAGCGGACCATCCTCGACCACGTGTGGGGCGACGACTTCGAGGGCGACCCCAACATCGTCGAGGTGTACGTACGGCGGCTGCGCAACAAGGTCGACCGGCCCTTCGGGCGGCAGTCGCTGCTGACGTCGCGGGGGCACGGGTACCGGCTCGTGCCCGACGACGGGTGACGGGAGCTCTGACGCCCCATGACGAGCGTGCGGGACGAGCGCAGGCTGCGGGCGGTACGGGTCCGGGCCACGGCCGTCGCCGTGCTCGCCGTGGCCCTCGCCCTGATCGCCGCCGGTGTCGGGCTCGTCGTCGGGCTGCGCACCGAGCTCAGCGGCGACGTACGGGACGCCGCACGGGAACGCGCCTCGGAGGTCGCCCGGGTCATCGAGGCGGGGCGCGGGGTGCCCGCCCTGACCGTGTCCGCGCCCGACGAGGAGTTCCTCCAGGTCGTAGCGGCGGACGGCACCGTCGTCGCGGCCAGCAGCAACGTCGCCGGGCGGCCCGCGGCGGCCCGGCTGGAGCCCGGCGAGAGCGCCACCGTGGCCGCCGCGCACCTCGACGACCCCTTCCTGGTCGTCGCGGTCGGCGCCCGGGACGGGGACCGGGAACTCGTCGTCCTCGACGGGCGGGACTCCTCCCGGGTCGCCGAGGCCACGGACACCGTCACCTGGCTGCTGCTCATCGGCCTGCCCGTCCTGCTCGTCCTCGCCGCCGCGGCGACCTGGGCCGGCGTCGGCCGCGCCCTGCGCCGGGTGGCCCGTGCCGAGGCCGCGCAGCGCCGCTTCGTCTCCGACGCCTCCCACGAACTGCGCTCACCCGTGGCCACCGTCCGCCAGCACGCCGAGGTCGCCCTCGCCCACCCCGGGCGCGCCGACACCGGATCCCTGGCCGCGACGGTGCTCGACGAGGCCGTCCGCATGCAGCGCCTCGTCGACGACCTGCTGCTGCTCGCCCGCGCGGACGAGAGCGCGCTGCTGCGGGGCGGCCGACGACCGGTCGACCTCGACGACCTGGTCCTGGCGGAGGCGGCCCGGCTGCGGTCGGCCTCGCCGGGTGTGCGGGTCGACAGCACGGCGGTGAGCGCGGGGCGGGTGAACGGCGACGAGGAGGCGCTCCGGCGGCTGGTGCGCAACCTCGGCGAGAACGCCGCGCTGCATGCCCGGGCGCGGGTGGCGTTCGGGCTTTCGGACGCGGGGGACGGGTGGGTACGGCTGGTGGTCGAGGACGACGGGGCGGGTGTGCCGGCCGACGAACGGAGTCGGGTCTTCGAGCGGTTCGTACGGCTGGACGAGTCCCGGGCGCGGGGGAGGGGGGTGGGCGGCGCCGGGCTGGGGCTGTCGATCGTCGCGGAGGTGGCGGTGGCGCATGGGGGGCGGGTGGAGGTGGGGGTGAGTGAGGGGTTGGGTGGGGCGCGGTTCGTGGTGATGATTCCGGCGGGGTGAGTGGGTGTGCCCATGGCGGGCGGGGTCGGTGGTCGTGGGGCGACTGCGGGTGGGTTGTGGTTGCGCGCGCAGTTCCCCGCGCTCCTGAAGGGCGTCCGCTGCACCCCCTCAAGGGGCGCGGGGAACTGCGCGACCAGCCCCCACGCACCCGCAGCCGACCCCCTCCGGCCGCCCACCCTTTCTGACACCGCGTTCAGGGACGTTCAGGGTCCGTTCAGCGTGCCCGAGGCACCGTCGGACCGTCGGACCGGTATCGAGGAGGCCGCCATGAACAGCCACCGCAAGTTGCTCTGGCCGGAGGCGGTCCTCGGGGCCGTCGTGCTGACGGTCGGCGCCTGTTCGGGCGGTGCGGGGAACGCACGCGCCGGCGACTGCGTGCACGTCGTGGACGAGCAGACCGGCGAGACCGGCAAGGACTGCCTGCCGCTCGCCCCCGAGAGCGACCGCGTGGACCTGACCGAGCCGAAGTTCTCCGACCCGACGCGGATCACCAACCCCCTGCACCCGACCGCCGAGACCGACCAGGTCGTCATGGGCGGCCAGACCGACGGCGAGCCGTTCCGCACCGAGGTCAGCACGCTGCCCGGCACCAGGACCATCGACCTCGGCGATGCCGGGGTCCGGGCCCTGACCTCGCAGTACGTCGCCTTCGAGGGCGGCCGTGTGCACGAGGTCGCCCTCGACTTCTACGCCCAGGCCGACGACGGATCCGTCTGGTACCTCGGCGAGGACGTCTTCAACTACGAGGACGGCGTCGTCGCGGACACCGAGGGCACCTGGCAGGCGGGCCGCGACAACGCGCCCGCAGCGATGATCATGCCCGCGCATCCGGAACGGGGCGACGTCTACCGGCCGGAGAACCTGCCCGGCGTCGTCTTCGAGGAGGTCACGGTGCGGGAGACCGACCGGACCGTCGACGGACCGTACGGGCCGGTCGAGGGCGCGATCACCGTGCACGAACTGCACCTGGACGGCTCGACGGAGGACAAGACCTTCGCCCCCGGCTACGGCGAGTTCTCCACCGGCAACGACGGCGGCGACCAGGAGGCGGTGTCGCTGGCCGCCCCGACGGACGCACAACAGGGCCCGCTGCCCACGGAGTTGAGGAACCTCGACCGCGCCGCGAGGGCCGTGCAGGACGGCGAGGTGACCGACGCCGACCTGGGCGCGGTGCGCGACGCGTGGACGGCCTACCGCGACTCCGACGCCGTACCGAAGCTGCTCGCGACGCAGATGACCCGCGACCTCGACTCGCTCGACGAGGCCGTGAGCGCGAAGGACGGGCAGGAGACGCCCGCCGCGGCCCTGCGGGTCGCCCAGAACACGTCCGACCTGCGACTGCGGTACGAGCCGGTGCGCACCGTGGACCTGGACCGCTTCGCTCTGTGGGCACGGCAGTTGGGGATCGACGCGTCCGCCGGGGACGCGGGAGCCGTCGCGGGCGACGTCACCAGCCTCGAACTCGTCTGGGAGCGGCTGAAGGACGACACGGGCGGAGCGGTCGCGGCCGCGGTGACGGCGGACCTGAGCGCGGCGCGCGCGGCGGCCGACCGCAAGGATCTGGCGAAGGCGGGGGAGCTGGCGCCCGGCCTGGCGGAGCACCTGACGCAGACGACGCGCTGAGGCCGAGGCTCGGGACCGCGCTGAGGGCGGGGTTCAGGAGATCGGGCTCAGTTCCATCGGCTCGATCTTGCCCTCCAGCATGGTGCCCAGCCCTTGGACCGCGCAGATGTCGGGTCGCTCGGCGATGTGCACCGGCATGCGGGTGGCCTGGCGGAGCATCTGGTCGAAGCCGGGCAGCAGGGCACTGCCGCCGACCATCATGATGCCGCGGTCGGCGAGGTCGGCCACCAGGTCGGGCGGGCAGTCGCGGAGCACCTTGCCGATGCTGTCGAGGACGGCGGTGAGCGGTGTCTGGATGGCGTCCCGTACGGCCGCGGTGTCGACGTGCACGGAGCGGGCGAGGCCGGTGCAGACGTCGCGGCCGTGGATCTCGGTGGAGGCGGGGCCGTGCGGGGTGAGCCCGTTGCCGGACAGGGCGAGCTGGAGCGGCCGTACGTTCTGGCTGGGCAGCATCAGCTCGTGCTCGTGCCGCAGGTGCTGCACGATCGCGTGGTCCACGGCCTCGCCGCCGACCCGGATCCGCTCGGCGGTGACGATGTTGCCGAGGGAGAGCACGGCGACCTCGGTCGCGGCGGCCCCGCACACCATGATCATGCTGGCCTCGGGCTGCTCCACGGGCAGCCCGCAGCCCACGGCGGCGGCGATGAGGGTGTCGACGAGCTCCACACGTCGGGCGCCGAGACCGACCAGGGTCTCGATCGCCGCGCGCTGGGCGAGCGGATCGGCGTCGTGCGGCGTGCAGGCCGCCGCGCGCAGGAACGGCTTGCGGCGCAGCGCGCGGCGCATCTTGTCGCCGAGCAGGTGCCGCAGCATGCGCTGCGCCATCTCGATGTCGACGACGGTGCCGCCGGAGACGGGCCGCATGACGCGGATGTAGGCCGGCGTGCGGCCGGTCATCCGCTCCGCGAACTCGCCGACCGCGATCAGGGCGCCGGTTCGGGTGTTGACGGCGGCGACGGACGGCTGGTCGACGACGAGCCCCGAGCCCTTCACATAGACACGGGTCCTGGCCGCCCCCAGATCGACGGCGAAGTGGCATCGACGCAGCTGCTCCAGAGTGGCGGTCATGGGGGTCCTCCCGGAAAACGCAGACCATGGGTCCGCCGGGTGGGTGGCGGGCCTCGCTCGGTGTGTGGGGATCGTGTTGTCCGAGCCCGCCTCGCGGCGGGCCTCCTTGACATCGATCGTGGGGTCGCCCGGCCGGGGGGCGCCTTCTGGAGGGGGCCGGGTGGGGTGCGGCTGAATGGGGGTTATCCGCTGCCCCCGCCGCGAGCCTCCTTGGGGATCCGGGCCTGTTCGTCCAGGCGGAGGCTGATGAACGGCATGAGAGGCCCGCGCCGCGACCGCGGTCGTCACGGTCGGGCGCGGGCCGTGCCGACGACGCGGCCGTACCGAGTACGGGCCGCGCCGCTGTTCAGGAGAAGCGATCGGCTTCGCCCGGGAGCCCTTCGTCCCAGCTCCGGACCACACCGAGTTCCACCAGGTCCTGGGGACGGATGCGCAGCTGGTCCGCTGTCGCCTCCACCTCCTGCGGCGGGCGCTTCAGGATCGCCGCCGCCATCTCCGGCCCGATCACCGAGAAGTAGCTGTCCGGCGTCGCCCACGTGTTGCCCGGGGCGGCCAGGGCCAGGGCGCCGCCCGAGCCGCCCTCGCCGATGAGGAGGGTGGTGATCGGGGTGCGGGCGGAGGCCACCGCGCCGAACAGGTCCGCGATGGCCGCGCCCACCCCCTGCCGTTCCGCCTCCGCGTCATTGGCGGCGCCCGGTGTGTCCACCAGGGTCAGCACGGGGATGCCGAGCCGGTCCGCGAGGCGGATCAGGCGGGTGGCGGTGCGGTAGCCGGCGGGACGGGTGGCCGCGCCGGTCTGGGCGGCGTAGGCGATCGTACGGCCGTCGTGCGCGCCGAAGCCGCAGAGCATGCCGTCGGGGTCGGTGCCGCCGCAGCGGTCGCCGCTGATCGTGACGCGGTGGGTGAAGTAGGCGTCCAAGTAGGCGTCGGCGCGGGGGCGGCGGGGAGAGCGGGCGCATTGGACCGCGGCCCAGCCGGTGGCCGGCAGGTCCGTGGTGCCGAGGGGGGCCGGTGGTGGGGCGGGGGTGGTGGAGGGGGCCGTCAGCAGACGTAGCCAGCGGGCCAGTTGGCCCCGTAGCTCCCCGGGGCGCACCACCGCGTCCACCGCCCCCGCCGCCACCTGCGCCTGTGCCGTGTACGCCGCCGGGTCCGCGTCCGGCGGGCGGACCCGGGAACCGGCGAAGCCGATCTGGGCGCAGGGCAGGGCGAGGCTCACGTCGGCGCCGGCGCCCAGGGTGGCCCAGCCGCCGCCGGTCGTCGGGTCCCGGAGCACCGCGATCTGCGGGAGCCCGGCCTCCCGGGTGAGCGCCGACTGGCGGGCCACGCGCTGGAGTTGGGTGAGGGCGAGCATGCCCTCCTGCATCCGGCTGCCGCCCGTCGCCACCAGCGGGACGACGGGGAGGCGGTGGGCACGGGCGTGGGCGTACGCCGCCTCCAGCCGGTCGCCGGTGCGCTCGCCCAGCGAACCGCCGAGGAAGCCGAACTCGAAGGCGATCAGGACCGCCCGCGTCCCCTCGATCGTGCCGGTGCCGCAGACCACCGACTCGTGCTCCCCGGTGCGTTCGACGGCACGGGCGCGCGAGGCGTCGTAGCCGTCCCAGGCGAGAGGGCCGTCCGGTGCCGACTGCCCTTCCCGGTACGGGAGTTCGGTGAAGGAGGAGCCGTCGGTCAGCAGGGCGACGACCTGCCGGGCCGCGAGCCGTTCCGTCATGAGGTCAGCGCCCGCTTCATGATCTTCCCCATGTCGTTGCGGGGGAGCGCGTCCAGGTGGTGGACCTTGCGGGGGCGCTTGTGCGGGGCGAGTCGGGCGGCGACGTGGTCCGCCAACTCCGCGATTGTGGGCGGCGACTGGGGGTCGGCCGGGACGATCCACGCCACGATCCGTTCGCCCAGGTCAGGGTCCGGCTCTCCGGTGACCGCCGCCTCCCGCACCCCCGGATGCTCCAGGAGCGCGTTCTCGATCTCGCCCGCCCCGATCTTGTAACCCCCGCTCTTGATCAGGTCGGTGGCCTTGCGGCCGACGATACGGACGTACCCGTCGGCCTCCCGCACCGCCATGTCGCCGGTGCGGAACCAGCCGTCGGCGGTGAACGCCGCGGCCGTCGCGTCGGGGCGGTTGAGGTACTCGGTGAACAGGTTCGGGCCGCGCACCTGGATCTCGCCCACCGTCTCGCCGTCGTACGACGTGATCGGCGTCCCGTCCTCCTCCACCAGTCGCAGCTCCACGCCCGGCAGCGGCACGCCGACGGTGCCGGCCCTGGCCTCGCCGTCCGCGCGGACGCTGGTGTTCATCAGCGTCTCCGTCATGCCGTACCGCTCGACGACCCGCTGCCCGGTCGCCGCCGTGATCCGCTCGTGGTCGTGGAGGGGGAGCGCCGCGGAACCCGAGACGAGCAGGCGGGCCTTGCCCAGTGCCTGGGCGAGGCCCGGGTCCTCGGGCAGTGCCTGGGCGACGCGGTGGTACATCGTCGGCACGCCGAACATCATGGTCGCGCCCTCGTTCAGCTCCCGCGTCACGCCCTGTGTGCCGAAGCGGCCCAGGTGGCGCACCGATCCGCCGCGGCGCAGCGGGCCGAGGATCCCGAGGACCAGGCCGTGCACATGGAACAGGGGCAGGCCGTGGACCAGTACGTCCTCGCCGGTCCACTGCCAGGCGTCGGCGAGCGCGTCCAGGGTGTGGGCGACGGCCCGGCGGGGGATGACGGCGCCCTTGGGCGGGCCGGTGGTGCCGGAGGTGTAGACGATGAGGGCGGGGTCCTCGCCGGACGAGGACGGCGCGGGGAGCGGAGTGGTGCCGGGCCCGTCGGAGTCGGGCTGAGCTGCTGCCTCTACGTCCGTGCGTGCCGGGTCGGTCTGAGGTGCTGTCTGTGTGTCCGTGCGTGCCGGGTCGGTCTGAGGTGTCACCTCCACGTCGATGCGCGCCAAGTCGGCCAGGGGGGCCGGCAGTTCGTCCCCGGCTGCCGCCAGCACCACCGTCGGCGCGCAGTCGGACAGGATGTGCCCGAGCTCCTTCTCCCCGGACTTCGGGTTGAGCGGTACGGCGGCGACACCGGCCTCCAGCGCCGCCACCACCGCCACGGCGGTCTCCAGCGCCGGGGTCGCCCAGACGGCCACTCTGTCCGCCCAGCCGATCCGTGCCGCGAGGGCACCGGCGGCGGCGCCGAGCTCGCCGTATGTCAGGGTCCGGTCGCCGAAGCTCAGGGCGAGTCGCCCCGCCGGACCGGCCGTCAGGGCCGGGAAGAGAGAGGACACGCGTGGTACTCCTTAGCTGTTCAACGGACACCGAGTGCTGTCGTCCACCGGCCTACCCCCAGCCCGGCACGACCATCAACAGCCACACCACCGCGGGTACCACCGCCACCACGATCCCTCCGTACATCATCAACTGCCGGAAGAAACGCTCACGGTCGACGTCGGGTGCCGCGGCCAGCACCAGCGCGCCGTTGGTCGAGAAGGGGCTCACGTCGACCACCGTCGCCGACACCGCGAGCGCCGCCACCATGCCGACCGCGCCGATCTCCCCCTGCGCCAGGAACGGCACGGCGAGCGGGATGAGCGCGCCCATGATGCCGACGGACGAGGCGAACGCCGAGACGATCGCGCCGATGTAGCAGAGCAGTACGGCGGCCAGCAGCGGTACGCCGATGCCGCCGACGCCCTCGCCGGCCCAGGTGATGGTGCCCATCTCGTCGAGCACGCCGACGTACGTCAGCACACCGCAGATCAGCAGCACCGTCGGCCAGTCGATCTCGCCGACCGCCTTGCGGCTGTCGTCGGGCCAGACGGCGCTGAGGACTACGGCGAGGGTGATCGCGGTCAGGCCCGCGTCCAGGTCGAGGACGAGGACGGCGATGACGAGGGCGACCAGGGAGAGGAGGGTCGCGATGCGGGGCGGGGTGAGGGTGAGGGCGGGGGTGGGGGCAGGGGGCGTTTCGCGGGTGGCGGTCGCCGTAGGGGTGGGCGAGAGGTGGGTGCCGGGTTCCGGGGTCGTCCCCGAGCCGCTTCGTTGTGGCTGGTCGCGCAGTTCCCCGCGCCCCTTCAGGGCGCCTCCGTCGACCTCCGCCGCCGAGCCCTGCCTCCACAGCCGGAGCCCTCCGCACACGACGAACACCACCGCCGCGATGACGAGGTTGACGATCAGCGAGGCCAGGAACAGTGTGACCTCGTTGCCGGGCAGCTTCTCCCGTTCGACGATGCCGTTGACGATCGAGCCGTAGATGCTGATCGGCGAGAAGCCGCCGCCCTGCGCGCCGTGCACGACCATCGCGCCCATCAGCAGCGGGCTGATCCCGTACCGCGCGGCGAAGCTCAGCGCGATCGGCGCGACGATCGCCACGGCGGCGGGGCTGACGGCTCCGATCGCGGTGAGCGCGCCGGTGAGGGCGAACATCACCCAGGGGATCAGTGCCACCCGGCCGCGCACCAGCCGGACGGAGGCGTGCACCAGCCAGTCGGTGGTGCCGTTGGAGCGGGCGATGGCGAAGAGGTACGTGACGCCGACGAGGACGACGAACAGGTCGCCGGGGAAGCCGGCGAAGACGCCGTCCGCGTCGAGGTCGGCGACCAGCGTGCCGACCGCGAAGGCGGCGGCGAAGGCCAGCGCGCCCATGTTGATCGAGCGGGTCGTCGCGACGACGAACACCACGGCGAGGACGAGGATCGAGATGAGTTCGGGGGACATGCGGGCTCCCGTCTTTGGGTCCCGGAGCGGTTGCGGGGTTCCACACCTTGGATTGGCCAAGTGGCTGAGCCAATTGGGGTGATGGCTGGAAAGCGTGGGCGGGCGGGCCGGGAACGTCAAGGGTTCGCACAAGAATTGGCTCAGCCAATTGGCCACTCGATGCGCCGATCACCCCTGCGCCCGGTGTTACGCTCCCGACGAGAAGGGGGAAATCGTGACCGACGCCCTGCGCCCCATGACCAAACAGCGCCTCTACGAGCAGGTGCTCGACCGGTTGCGCGCCTACGTCGCCGAAGGCGGTCTCGGCGCCGGGGACCGCCTGCCGACCGAGCGTGATCTGGCCCAGCGGCTGGGGGTCAGCCGGGCCTCCGTGAAACAGGCGATCGTCGTGCTGGAGGTGCAGGGCCTGGTCGAGGTACGGCACGGGGGCGGCATGTACCTGGTCCGCGACAGCCTCGACGTGGAACCCGTGGAGCGGATGGTCGAGCGCCGCCGGCGGCTGCCGGACGTCCTTGAGGCCCGCGAGGCACTGGAGACGAAACTCGCCGAACTGGCCGCCGAGCGCCGCACGGAGGAGGACCTCACGGTGATGCGGTCGGCGCTCGCGCACATGGCGAAGGAGATCGAGGACGCCGGCCACGGGGTCGAGGGCGACCGCCTCTTCCACGCCGCCGTCACCGCCGCCGCGCACAGCAGCATCCTGGCCGAGTTCATGCGCTCCATCGCCGGCCAGATCGCCGAGAGCCGCACCGAGTCCCTGCGTCAGCCGCACCGGCCCGCCCGCTCCCTCGCCCAGCACCAGGCCATCCTCGACGCCATCGCCGCCGGGCAGCCGAGTCGCGCCGCGGCCGCCATGCGCCGCCATGTCCGTACGGTCGCCAAGGTGCGGCTGCTCGACTGGGAGCCGGACGGAGAGAGCTGACCGCGGCCGTCGGCCGGCTCCCGCCCGCCCACCCGAAGCGCGTGGCTGACGGCGCTGTCGGTGGTTCTCAGGCCGGCGCCGGATCCACCACGTCCGCCACCACGTGGTGGCAGCGCGCACACCTGACGGATCCGGGCCAGCGGCATCCCCAGCCGCCGCAGCCACGCCACCAGCCTGGCCCGCTCCAGCTGTGCGACGGCGTAGTACCGGTACCCGGTGTCCGGGTCGACCCGGCCGGGCTTCAGCAGACCCAGCTCGTCGTACAGCCGCAGCGCCTTCGGCGACAGCCGGACGGCCTTGGCGAAGGCCCCGATCGTCAGCATGTCCTCGCGCATCGCGATCCCCTCCGCTTCCTCGCACCGATGCTGTGGCTTCACCGAAGGTGAAGGTCAAGCGGCCTGTCCCGGTTCCGCAGGCGCTTGTTAGCCTGCGCATCGCACACCCGTCCGACATGGAGGAGCCCGGCGTGCCCCGCATCGCCCTCGTCACCTGCCGCCCCGGCGACCGGATCAGCGTGGACCGCGACCTGCCCGTGCTGGCGCGGGCGCTGACGGAGGCCGGGGCCGAGGCCGACATCGTGCACTGGGACGACGAGACGGCCGACTGGGGCCGCTACGACCTCGCCGTCATCCGCTCCACCTGGGACTACAGCTGGCGCGCCGCCGAGTTCCTGGCGTGGGCCGAGCGCTGCGGCAAGGCCACCCGGCTCGCGAACCCGGCCGGCGTGGTGCGCTGGAACGCCGACAAGCGCTACCTCGGCGACCTCGCCGCGGCCGGCGTGCCGGTCGTGCCCACCCGCTACCTCGCCCCCGGCGACAGCGCCGACCTCCCGGCCGACCACGAGTACGTCGTCAAGCCCACTTCCGGCGCGGGCGCCCGGTTCGCCGCCCGCTACACCCCCGACGAGCACGAGACGGCCCTGCGGCAGCTCGCGCGCATGCACGCGGAGGGGTTCACCGCGATGGTGCAGCCCTACGTCGAGAGCATCGACGTCAGCGGCGAACGGGCGCTGCAGTTCTTCGGCGGCCGCTTCCTGCACGCCGGCCGCAAGGGCGCCGTCCTCACCCCGGGCACGCCCTACGACGAGCGCAAGGTCGCCCACCCCGGCCTGGAGCCCTGGACCCCGACCCCGGCCGAACTCGCCGTCGCCGAACGCGCCCTGGCCGCCGTACCCGAGGCCGCCGAGCTGCTGTACGCGCGCGTGGACCTCGTCGACGGGGAGGACGGGCAGCCCCGCGTGATGGAACTGGAGTTGGTCGAACCGAACCTGTTCCTGTGGCTGCACCCCGGGTCGGTGCCGCGGGTGGTGGAGGCGATCCTGGCGGCGTCCGCCACCGCCCGCTGACCCGGCGCTCCGGACTACCGGACCGCCACCCGCTGCAACAACCCCCAAGTGAACTCCGCCACCACTTCCCGCCCCACACCGCCCTCGTCCGGCGCCGTGAACGCCAGACCCCACCGCGTGGGAGCCGTGCCCTCCAGCGGGCGGGCCGGGGCGAAGGCGCGCGCCGCCTCGTCGACCGTGCAGGACCAGGGGGTGAGGTCGGCGAGGGTGCGCAGGGGCGGGGCCGCGGCGCCGGGGGCGCGGACCAGCCACTCGTTCCAGACCGCGCCGTTCGGGGCGAGCAGCACCTCGAAGCGCAGGTCGGGCCAGAGCGGGAGCGGCCACAGCCAGGCCTCGCAGTCCAGGTCGCCGACCTTGCGGGTGACGACGGACTCCGGCGCGCCCAGCACCGACCGGTACCGCGAGGCGGCCGCGCGCGCCCGCGGAGAGCGGACCATCGCCTGCCACCGCTTGTTCGCCTCGCGCATCCCGGCGAGAGAGACGCCCAGCTCACGGCGGGCGTCCTCCACCAGGTCCGGATTGTGGTCGGCCATGCGACGCAGCAGCACCAGCTGGAAGTCGGCGGCGGTGAACGGGCTAGCGGGAGGCTTTCCGGAGGGCATGCGACCCATGGTCGCGCACCGGTCCGGCGGGCCGGCGGCCGTCCGGCAGGAACAGGACGGAGTTGACGTAGCGGGGCCCCCGAAGGGCAGCGAACGGCAGGACCCGGCGCAGGAGGCCCTGGGAGGCGACGTACGACGCCTTCGCCTGGTGCGCCTCCAGCGGGAACGACGCCAGCGGCACCCAGCTGCTGCCGGGCAGCACCCAGCCGTCGTAGCGCAGCAGGGACAGGTACGTCACCACCGGCGCGATCGGCTGGATGCGGGACTCCAGTTCCACGAAGAGCGCCGGGCGGTCGCGGGCCAGGACGCCCGTCGCGCCGCGCAGCACCGCCAGCTCGTTGCCGTCCACGTCGACCTTGATGAAGTCGACGTCCTTGAGGCCGAGGTCGTCGAGGGCGACGCAGGGCACGTGCAGGGCGCGGGCGTGGATGTCGCGGCGGACCAGCGACGACACACCGCGGTCGCCGGAGTCGCCCGGCGGCAGCCACAGGCGGGCCGTGCCGGGGCGGTCGGAGGCAGCGGCCTGGATCACGCGCACGTTCGGCGGGGTCCCCGAGGCGAGGAGGCGCGCCAGATGGGGGACCGGTTCGACCGTCACCACCTGCCGTGCGCGTCTGCGCAGCCGGTGCGTCCAGGGGCCGTACCAGCCGCCGACGTCGACCGCCGTGCCGCAGCCGGGCGGGCACAGGTCGGCGATCCGGGCCAGCTCCGGTTCGAAGCGCGGATAGACGGCCCGGGCGGTCGCCGCGACCAGCTTCACCGGCAGGAACGGGGCCAGGCGCGCTGCCATCGTCCTGGTCATGTGGCCATCCGTTTGAGGAGTTCCTCGTGCTCGTCGTCGCAGACCTGCCGGCCGGAGTCCGGCAGCAGCTGCGGGATGCCGTCGATGATCGGGTAACGGCGGTGCAGGCGCGGGTTGTACAGCGCCTCGGCCGCCTCCCCGGCGTTCTCCCCGGCGTTCTCCCCGGAGTCCTTCCCGGTGTCCTTCCCGGTGTCCTTCCCGGCCGGGGTGTCCGGCACGACCAGGTGCAGCGGCCCCTTGTCGAGCGGGCAGGCCAGGATCCGCAGGAGTGGGTCGTCGGGCTTCACGGTGGCGTCAACTCCTTGGCACCGATGGAGGGTTGAGAGGACGGAGCGGGCTGCCGGTCGTGCCGGGGCATCGACATCAGTACGGTCAGGGCGAGCGCCGTGCCCGCCACCCGCAGCGCCAGCCGCAGGGGGTCCTCGGGCAGCGCCTCGCCGAACGACAGCGTGCCGAGCACGGCCGTGTACACGCAGGTCACCGTCGTGCACACCGGCACGATCAGCGAGGCCCGGCAGCGTTGCAGCGCGGCCTGCGACATCACCAGACCGAACGCGCCGGTGAAGAGCAGGAGATACGGGTACGGCGAGCGGAACAGGTCCAGCAGTGCGCCGGCCCATCCGCTCGTCGTCAGATGGCTCGACACGCCCTTGATCGCGAGGGAACTGACCCCGTACAGCAGCCCCACCGCCACGCCGTACTCGACGCCGGTCGTCGGCAGCCGGTGCCGGTGCCGGGTCCTGCGTTCGGCCGAGCCGTACAGCCACACGCCCGCCGCCAGCGACGGCACGCACACCAGCAGGATCAGCGGGTACGGGGCGGCCTGCCCGACCTTCTCCCCGCCGTCGGGCCCCTCTCGCAGGGACAGCACGACCATCAGCAGCGCGGCGAGGATCGCGCCGAGCGCGTACCGCTCCCGCCCGCTGGTCTCCTCGCCCAGCAGCCGCGCGGACAGCAGCACGAGCAGCACCAGGCCGGAGACGAAGATGCCCTGCGCGGCGGCGATCGGCAGGGTGCGGTAGACCACGAGCTGGGCCGCGAAACCGGCGGCGAGGGCGAGGGAGCCGCCGATCCACAGCGGGCTGCCGAGCACCAGCCGCAGCAGCCGCGCGGGCCGGCGGATCGTCACCTCCGGCAGGGCGGTGAGCGCCCGTTTCTCCAGGACGAAACCGAGGCTGTACAGGGTGTTCGCCATCAGGGCCGCGGCCACTCCCCACCACATGGTCCCCGCCCCCTAGGCCCGCCGCGCGTGCAGGAGCAGGATCGAGGCGAGCGAGGGCCTTTCACAGGCCAGCCGGTCGAGCGGGCGCAGTGCCCGCGGTACGCCGTGGAAGGGCGCACCCGCCAGCCGTACGACCTCGAAGCCGGACGCGGCCACGAACTCCCGCAGCGCGCGGGCGGTGTAGAGCCGCAGGTGCCCCACGACCTCCCGCCCCGGCCGGCCGTGGATCCCGCGCAGGCTGACCTCCGAGAACACCGGCTGCACCCCGGCCAGCAGCAGGGCCCGGTTGTACCAGGCGGCCAGGTTCGGGGTGGACAGCATCAGATGGCCGCCGGGACGCAGCACCCGGCGGATCTCGTCCAGGGCGGCGTCCGGGTCGACGAGGTGCTCGATCACCTCGCTGAACAGCACGGCGTCGGCGGAGCCGGTCAGCAACGGCAGCCCGCCGTCGGCGAGTTCACCGCGCACCGCGTACGGGATGCGGGTGCGGGCCCGCCGCAGGGCGTCCTGGGACCAGTCCAGGCCGACGATGCGGTGGCCGGTGAGGAAGGGGGCGGCGGTGGCCGCGGCGGTGCCGTCGCCACATCCGATGTCGAGGACGGTGCGCGCCCGTCCGGCGGCCGCCGGGCCCAGGGCCTCGGCGAGCATGCGGGCCTGGCGGCGGCTGCGGGGGGTGCCGGAGGCGACGGGGACGGCCGGGTTCTCGTAGAAGTCGCGGAGGTCCTTCGGGGGTGGGGCGGTCGTCGTCACTCGGTCACCTCCGTGGCGTGCAGGTAGTGCTCGAACAGGTCCCGTAGACGGGCTCCGTCGCCGTGGCCGAGCAGGGTCCGCGACCAGCGCAGCGCGAGGTGGAGGCGGCCGGCCGTGGAGGCGGTGGTGACGGTCAGGCCGCGCGGCATCCGGGCGGGCGCCGAGAACCACACGGCGTGCGCCCGGCCGGCGTCCGCACCGAAGTCCAGGGCGTAGGGGATACGGCCGATGTTGCTGAGCAGGGTCGTCGACGTCCAGGGCGCGGCGGCCCTGCGCAGGCCCCGGGTGACGGCGGCGCGCCAGGCGACCGGGACGACCGGCGCGGTGAGGAGGGCCGCGCCGTGGCCGAGCTGGGGCCGGGGGAGGGACTTCAGGGCGCGGGTGCGGGTGGCCGTGCGGTGCAGCAGGGCCGGCATGTCGGCCGGCGCGTGCGCGGCCGACTCCGCGGGTGTGAAGGGGACTTCGACGAGGCGGGTGCCGTTGCCGATGGGCATGGTGGCGTCCCGTGGGCGGTCGTCCACGGGCATGGTGATCCGCAGCGGGCGGGGCCGGTCGCCGTGTTCCCTGTTCCAGTGCGCGATCGTCAGGGCCGTGGTGACCATGAGCTGGTCGTTGACGGTGTAGGGGGAGCCCTTGGGGCGGTGCGGCAGGGGAAGTTCGGTGACGAGCATGCCGTTGCCTCGAGAGCTTGGGGGAGGCTCGGGGGTGCCGGGCGCCACCCGCGCGGGCGGTGACCAGTTGGAGGGGGTCTCCTCGGGCGGCGGCGGGGCCTCCTGCGTGCGGACCGGCGCGGCCGCGGGGGCGTTGTCCCGGCCGCCGTAGATCTCGGCGGCGGTGGCGAGGACGCGGAGGCAGGCGGGGCCGTCGAGGGCGGTGTGGTTGATGGTGAGGAAGAGGACGGTCCCGAGCGGCTCGGGAGCCGCCGTGCGAGCCTTGCCGCGTCCCCCGCGCTCGCCCACGGCGTCCGTCGCCTCGCTGCCCTCGACGGGCCCGCTCCGCTGGACGACCTCCAGCCTGATCGGCGGCGACAGGGTCAACGGCGGCGCCTGGGTGAGCGCCCTGGTCCGCGCGTCCCGCAGGGCGTTGCGCCCGGGCGCCGGAAAGCTCACCACCTCCACGTCCGGCTCCGCCGTCAGCTCCCATTCGTACCGGCGCCGGTACCACCGCCCCGGCGCCTCCCGCATCAGGATCCGCGGATGCCGGCCCAGCGCCTGCGCGAACGCCGTCCGCAGCCGCTCCTCGTCCAGCCGTCCCGGCAGATGGACCTCGATATGGACCGTCTCCGGCTCCTCCTCCTGGAGGCAGTGCCGGGCGACCTCGTCCACGACGGGGAACGGCACACGAACCGGCGGCCGCGACGGGCCCTCGGCGCGTGCGGGTTGCTGGAGCGCGGTCATGGGGCCTGGCCCTTTCCGGAGTGGTGTGTTGCGTTGCGGGTGGTGGCGCTGTGGTGCTTGGTGGGTGCCGGTGCGGTGTCGTCTTGGTGAGGGTGCCGGGCGTCTGCGTCGGTGAGGGCCGGCAGGCGTGATGGCCGCTTGGTGCGGGTGGGTCGCTGGCGTGCGGTCATGGGGCCTGGCCCTTTCCGGAGTCGTCCTTCCCGCCGTCGGCGGGGCCGGTGCCGTGCTGCCCGGCGTCCTCGGGGCCGCTCGCCCGCAGGCGCGGCCCGCGTGGCGGGATGCGCGTGGTCGGTGGATCGGGGTCCGGTACGCCGGGACCGCGGGCCGAGACGGTCGGCCCGGACGCGGAGGTGTGCGGCCCGGACTCGGGGGCGGCCGGTCCGGACTCGGTGGCCGCCGGTCCGGACTCGGTGGGCGCCGGTCCGGACTCGGTGGGCGCCGGTCCGGACGCGGGCGGCGGACAGCTCCTACCCGGCTCCCACTCGCCCCCGGGATCCGTCCCGAGCGGACTGCGCCCGCGCACCCGATGCGGCAACGGCTGCGTCGGCGCCTGCGGAGCGACGCCCGGCGTACCGCCTCCCGCGCTCACCGGGGCCCCGGCACCCCTCTCCCGCACACTGACGACAGCGGCGAACAACCCGAGCAGCGCCAGCACTTGGGCCGTGCGCCCGAAGGCCCCGTCCCCGGCGCCCACCGGCTCCCCGGCCCCGACCGCCGCGGCGATCCCCGCCCCCGCGAGCGCCAGGAACGCGAGCGGCACCAGCAGGGCGTGCCTGCGCCACGCCAGCAGGGCCAGTGCCGGCACCAGCAGCGCGAACCAGCCGGCGACGAACACGCCGACCACCGTCAAGGCGACCGTGCCGAGCCACAGCCCCGGCAGCGGCGCGGCGGTCTGCGGCTCATCCGTGTTCGGCGACCGGCGGCGCCACAGCACCAGCCCGGCCAGCAGGGCGACGCCGACCGCGCCGCCGATCAGCCCGGCCTCGTAGGCCACCGCAGGCTCGTACGACAGCGCGACCGTGCCCCCGGCGCCCGCCGGGATCCGCCAGCCCTGCTGCCAGCCGTCCAGCCGGACCGGCGTGAGCTCCTTGCCGTTCAGCGTCGCCCGCCAGCCGTCGTTGAAGTTCTCGTACATCGTCAGATAGCTCGCCGCGCCCGAGCCCACGGTCACCGCGCGCCGGTCGCCGAGCCAGTCCCGTATCCCGAGGTCGCGTGCCGCGGTCGTGGCCTCGGTGACCGTGCCGCGGGTCAGCGTGACCTCGGTCAGCGCGAGCGGTCCGCCGTCCCCGGCCTCCACCCGGTGCTCCCCGGACGTCAGCCGCAACGCGGCGTCCTCACGCCCCTGCTGACAGAGCGTCACCTCGACCTGGCGCCGTTCGACCAGATCGCCGACGGTCCCGCGCACGCTCGTCCGGTACAGCTCCCCGTCCACCGAGACGACAGGCCCCTTGCCGCACGGCAGCGAGAACGGCCGCGAGTCGCGCGGCTTGGGGGTCCGGTACTGGTCGAGGGCCGGGACGTAGGCCTCCGTGAGGCCGACCGGGAGGTGCAGGTCCTCGTCCACCACCGGGTTGTAGAGGGTCAGCGGGGCCGTCTCCGTGACGGTGATGTCCAGGCGGTCGGTGGTGATCGGCGGGAAGCGGACGTTTCCGTTCTCGTCGACGCCCGCGATCGCCGCGCCGTCCGGAGAGCTGATGTGGACCTCGGTGGGCCGGGTGGAGAGCCCGCCGGCCGGCGCCAGCACGATCTCCCCGACGGCCTGCTTCCCGGGCCAGCGCAGATGGACCGTCGGCCGGTCGCCCGCGATCCACGCCGTGGTCAGGTCGCCGTCGGTCAGGTTGCGCGGCGACAGCCCCGCCCCCAGCCGCGCCGTGGAGTCGGCGGTCGCGACGATCCGGCTCCGCTGGTCCGGCGCCACCTCGTACAGCAGCTCGTCCAGCTCCGTGCCCGCGACCGGCACCGCGCTCGCCCGCATCTCGTACGTCCCCGCGCCGGCCGTGCCGAAGCGCCGGTGCAGGCCCGCCTCCGTGCCGGTCGCCGACAGGCCGGTCGGATCGGCCGAACGCGAGAGCGAGACGATCTCGGCGGCTGCTGCGGAGTCCTCGGCGTCCGTCGGCAGCCGCAGCAGCCGGGTCACCGTCACGTCCGGCAGGGCGATCTCGGAGAAGCCCGCACCGGTCAGCCCGGCCTGCCGGGCCACCGAGTCGACGATCGTCAGCTTCATCCAACGCGTCGCGCCCGCGGGCGCCTTGACGCTCTGGGCCGTACCGTCCGGCCGCAGGAAACTGCTCACCGACCCCTTCTCCGTCTCCACCCGCACCCGCGTGGCCGCCGCCCGCACCGCCTCCTGCGGCAGCGGCGTCACCTTGAACGACGACGGCATGTCGTACGACCCGCCCGCGAAGGCGATCCGCAGCCACTCACCGTCAGGCGAGCCCTCCGAACCCTCGGTCCACGCCGTGTCCGGGTTGCCGTCGAAGGCGTTCACCGGGTCGAACTGCGGCAGATGGAAGAGCCAGCTGCCGTACGAGGACGCCGTCACCGACCGCGCCCCGCGCAGCTCGGCCACGGTCTGACGGCCGGCGCCGCTGGTGGGCAGGATCTGGTGCGGTTTCTCGCCCGCGTCCTGGGCGGCGTCCGGCGCGTTGCGCTCGTCGCGGGTGTACGTGTACGAGGTGTTGGCGTTGACCAGCCCGAACCGGGTGTCCGCGCGTCGCAGCCCGTCGCCGGTCACCTGCACCTGCGGTGAGCCGAGCCCGGGGTGGTTGTCGCCGGTCAGCACGCTCGGCCTGCCCCGCAGCTGTGACGCCAGCGGCAGCAGCGCCTCCGGGCCGCCGGAGACGACGGCCGTGTCGGCGACCGGTCGCAGCCCGGCCTGGTGCGGACGCGGCACGTCCGCGTCCGCCGGCCGGTAGATCTCCACCGCGCGCTGCCGTGGATACAGCCCCTCCACCTGGAGCGGGGTGCCCTCGGCGATCCGCCCGCCGGTCATCACCGGCCCGATGCCGGTCACCCGCTGGTACCCGGACTGCTCCAGGGCCCGCTTCACCGTCGTCGTCGGGACCGAGCCGATCTGGTCGGGGTCGAGGTCGTTGCGGACGACGACGTAGTACACGCCCGCCCGGCTCAGGAAGTCGGCCAGCCCCGGCACCTGGCCCCCGGTCATCAGGGCCTGCTCGACGGCGTCCATCGCGCGCCGGTTGCCGGGCGTGCCGAAGGGCACGTAGTCCCGCTGCGCCCAGCGCGAGTCGGCGAGGACGTCGAGGGGCTGGTCGATGGTCGAGCCCCAGGTGTAGATGCCGTGCGCGGTCGCCGGGACGACGAGGGCACGGGCGTCGGGGGAGTACTTCTCCATCCAGTCGGCCGTGCTCTGCCAGTACTCGGGGATCTCCTTGAAGGAACCCGGGTTGAGGATCGAGCCGTTGAGGTACGGCAGCAGCAGACCCGGCAGCACCAGCACGGCCGCGATCAGCGCGGCGAACCGCCGCCCCGGCACCGGCCGCGCCCCGCGCGCCTCGGCCGCCACGCCCACCAGATGGGCGAGGCCGAGCACCAGCGCCAGGGCCAGCCCCGTCTGGAACTTGTAGATGTTGCGGAAGGGGACCAGCCAGCCGTTCAGCCAGTCCTGCACGACCCCGTGGAAGGGAGCGCCGAACGCGCCGCCGTACCCGGCGAGCAGGATCAGCGCCACCGTCACCACGGTCAGCACCAGCCAGCGCCGCTCCGGCATGTCCCGCCGGGCAAGGCCCGCGAGCCCCAGCCCGGCGGCGAGCGCCGAGCAGACGACCGCGACGACGGACGCGGCCACGGTCCAGCCGGCCGGCAGCCAGGCCTCACCGAAGTGCAGATAGGCGACCCAGTTCCCGCCGCCGCGCAGCGCCTCCGTCGCCGACATGGTCTCGGTGGTGGTCTGCGAACTCTCCACGTAGGGAAGGAAGTTCTCCCCGTACGTGCCGAGCAGCAGCAGCGGGACCACCCACCAGGCGGTCGCCAGGATCACCCCCGGCACCCACCAGCCGATCAGCTTCCGCTGCCGGGGCCCCGGCGGACGGGACAGCAGATACAGCCCGACGGGCAGCAGCGAGGCCAGCGTCGAGGCCGCGTTGACGCCGCCCATGAAGGGGATGACCAGCGCCGACCGCAGCGCGGCGACCCGCGCCGTGTACCGCTCGTTCGTCAGCGGCAGCAGCACCCACGGCAGGAACGCACCCGGCAGCGCGGCAGCGGACGTCGACCCGACGACGATGGTGAAGACGGGCCACAGCGCGTACGCCACGGCCGCCACCAGCCGGGACCCTCCACTGCCCACCCGCAGCCGCTCCGCCAGCCGCAACGCGCCCCAGAAGGCGACCGAGACGATCAGCGACATCCACAGCCGCTCCGCCATCCACACCGGCAGCCGTACGAGATCGGCCAGCCAGTAGAACGGCAGCATCGGCCACAGATAGCCCGCGTACTGGTCCTGTATCCCGCCGAAACCGCCCTCGTCGTGCCACAACTGCCCGAGGTCGGCGAGGAACCGCCCCGGGTCGACGGTTACACCCAGCTTGGTGTCGAAGGTCTGCCGCCCCGGCTGCGCCGCGAGGAACAGCACGAACACCACGGCCCAGAACCCCAGCAGCCAGCGCCGCGACCGCGGACCCTCCGGCGGGCCCGAGGCGGGCGCGGAGGCGGGCACCGCCGCCGGGGGAGGAGCCTGGACCGTGGTCGTCGTCATGGTGGACACCGCCTGAGGATGAGGAGGAGGTTCCAGGTGGCGAACTCACGGATGCCGGGCACCTTCACCACGGTCTCCGCGAGGAACGGCCAGTAGCGGGAGCGCGCCGAGACGACCTTCACGTCGTCGCGGGCGCGCACCAGCCGCAGGGTGGCGCCGATGTGCACGGCGAAGAGGTTCTCGCCGAGGGTGTGCTTGGCGGCCCGCCCGGTGCGCCGGCGGTAGCGGGCCCGGGCCCGCTCGGCGCCGAAGTAGTGCCAGGGGGCCCATTCATGGCCGCCCCAGGGGGACAGCCAGTTGGTGAACGACACATAGATCAGCCCACCGGGCCGCGTCACCCGGGCCAGCTCACTGAGAAAGGTCTGCGGATCCGCCACGTGCTCCAGCACGTTGGAGGAGAAGGTGACATCGGCGACGCCGTCCTGAAGGGGCAACAGGTATCCGTCGGCGAGGACGGTTCCTTCGGGCGGCTTCTCGCCGAGTTCGCGCAGGTCCGGCTCGAAGAGGTACGCGTACGCGCCCCGCTGCCGGAACTCCTCGGTGAAGTACCCGCCACCGCCACCGACATCGACGACGACCCGCCCGTCGACGGAACCGTCGTGGGCCTCGACCTGATCCACGGCGTCGCGGGCGAGCAGCGAGTAGCAGGCTTCGGGGTCGTCCTGTTCACGCAGGAACGCCCGGAAGAGGGCGAGGGAGCGCCCAAGAGACGGATCCTTCATGCGCCGGTCCGGTGTCGCGCCCCCATAGGGGCGCGGGGAACTGCGCGACCGGCCCCAACGAACCGGTACTCGCGATACGCGCGAACCACCCCGGCGTTCAGGCGCCACGTCGCACCGCTTCCGCCGCAACGGCCCGGAACTGCCGAACCGTCCGATCCCACCGATACCGCGCAGCCCGGTCCCGAGCCGCCTTGCCCATCAGCTCCCGCCGACGCCCGGACAGAGCAAGCGTGCACCAAGCGGCGGCGAAGGACGATTCCCCGTGCGCAAGCACCCCCGTCTCCCCGTCCACGACGGAGTCCCGAAGCCCCGGCACATCGAAGGCGACCGTCGGCGTCTTTCGGGTCGCGGCCTCGGTGACGACGAGCCCCCACCCCTCGATCGCGGACGGATGCAGCAACAGCCACGCCGCACACAGCAGCCGGTGCTTCTCCGCCTCGGAAACATGCCCGGTGAACTCGACGCCGGGACCGGCGAGCGCCTGCAACCCGGCACGCTCGGGCCCGTCCCCGACGATGAGGAGCCGGCCGCCGGTCACCGGCCGTACCCGCTCCCACAACCGCAGCAGCAGATCGATCCGCTTGTACTCCACGAGCCGCCCGACGGCCACGAACAGCGGCTCCGGCGAACGGTCGCCCAGGGGGCCCGGCTCCTCGACCCCGTTGTGCACGACACGAATACGGTCCCGTTCGACACCGATCGCCCGCAGCGCGTGCGCGGTCGACGGGGACACGGCGACCAGCAGACCCTGCTGCTGCGCACCGGTGAGCGCCCAGTGCTCCAGTCTTCGTCCGAGCCGCGCGGCCGGCGCCAGCGGTCCGCCGAACCGCATCTGCCACAGATCGGTGTGCACATGGTTGACCAGGCACAGCGTGGGTCCGCGGTGCCACAGGGGAGCGAAGTACGGCATCCCGTTGCAGACCTCGACCAGCAGATCGCAGTCCCCGACCTGACGGGTGAAGGCGGATCTGGCGCGCAGGTAGTGACCGTACGAGCCGCCTGCCGAGACGACCCGGTAGTCGCGGTAGGACGCGGGGCCTCCGCACAGCAGGGTGACCTGGTGGCCGAGCCGGATGAGGCCGTCGGCCAGGCGGTCGACCAGCAGCTCGGAGCCGCCGGCGGATCGGTTGCCCAGGTCGCGATGGGCGAGAAAAACGATTCGGCGCGGATGTGGGGGGTGCGCCGGGGAGTGCTGCGACGCCCAGGGGAGAGCGGCGTGCAGGGGGGAGGGCACGTGCTGGGGCATGGGTGCTCCAACTCGTCTCAGGGTGCGGAACTCAGCGTGGGGGAGGGAGGGTTTGGGTTCCTGTGAGGGGAATCGAAGGTTTTCGGGCGTCTTACGGTCGTTGTGCGTGGGGTGTGGACAGGCTGTGTCCGGGTGGGGTTGGACAGTTTTCGCCCAGCGGTTCGCCACGGCTACTCACGGGCGTGACAATTTCCGGCTTTATTGGAGCTGACGTCACGTCACATTGTGGGCGAGGGCTGGGGCATCTCGACCGTCCCCGGCTCTTCCGGGCGCTTTCGCCCGCGTGCCACCAAAACCCCGCCCACCACCGCAAGCACGAATCCCGCCACAGCGGCACCGACGGGCAACGTCGTACCCACGAGCCGCAGCCGGTCGGTGTCCTCCCGCGCCTGCCGTACGGCCTCCTTCTGCGTGGCCGTCGTGAACGCGATCTTCTCGCTGTCCAGCAGCACCGCCGCGTCCTTGTCGCCGCCGGGCGCCCGCAGCGTGCGGCGCGGTCCGGTCTGCGCGTAGATCACCCGGCCGGTGCGCTGGTCCACCACCAGCACGAACCCGTGGTTGGAGTACCACTCCTCGGCCAGCACCTGCGGCCGGTTCGGCTCGCCGACGATGCTGCCGGGGACGAGCCGCGTGCCGGCCTTGCGGGGCGCGACCGTGGCGGTGAACCGGTAGCCCGTGTAGCCCTGGATCTTCTCGGTGCCGTCGTAGCGCATCGTCACCGTCGTGCCGCCGGTGTTGTCCCACCACTGGTAGGAGCGTTTCTGCACGTCGAAGGGGAACTTCAGATAGGCCTCGCCCTCGATGTACGGCTTCTCGCCGCAGCAGTGCACGGGCCTGGTGGTCCTGCGGTCCATCACCCAGCGGTGCGGGGTGTGGTCCAGCGCGTCGTGCGGGTCCGCGGCCGGCAGCGACTTGTCGGTGTCGACGGTGGTGATCACGTCCCAGACGGCGTCGCCGCTGCGCTCGCTCGCCGCCACGTCGCCCCGCACCCGCTGGGTGACGGTGATCCGCTGGTCGGGCACGGTCTCGATCTTGTCGGTGTCGAAGACACTCCCGGTGCCCTTGTAAACGGCGGTGGTGTCGATGTCGATGGGGTTCACGGCGGCCCGCGGGGTGACGTACCAGGCCAGCATCGGCGCCAGTACCAGCAGAAACGTGCCGAGGCCCAGCAGGATCAACGAGAGAGATGAGGCTGTACGGCGCATCCGGCACTCCTGGGGGGTTGACGCACGGTCGATGCTCGGTCGATGCCTGGCCGTTCTTGGGCCGGGAACCGTAGGCGTCCATTGACGGAGTGTCAATGTCTTGACGCGCTGTCACGGCTTGTCGAGACTGGGCCGACAGGCAGGGGTCGGGATCGGGCAAGCGACACCGGGGTGGGGAAACCTCCGGGACCTCCGGGACCGCCGGGACCTTCGGGTTCTCCGGAACCGTCGGGACCTCCGGGACCTTCGGACAGGAAGGCTGACCCTGCGATGCCCAGACTGCTCGCCGCCGCGCTGACCGTCGCGCTCGCCGCCGTTCTCGCGGTGGGAGCCGCGCTCGGCGTCGTCGCGCTCCTCGAAGCGACCCCCGACCAGCCGAACACCCCCTTGATCACCTACGAGCAAGCGGGCCAGGGGAGTTGACCGTGGCCGCCACCCGCTCCACGGCCTCGCCCGCCGCCACCCGCTCGGCCTGGCGTGACGTACCCCGCTTCCAGGTCCGTCGCTTCGCCGAACTGGCCATGGCGGACGCGCCCGCCCTCGCCGAGGAGATCCTGCGGGAGATCCAGCGCGAGTACCCGCATCTGCCGGTCGTCCTCGACGAGTCGGGCGAGCCGATGGCCCTGGTCGGCATACGGCGTGCGATCGAGGTCTTCGTCCAGCACCTGGAGACCTCGGAGGGCCGCCCGCGCGTCCCACCGGGCGTCTTCCAGGAGTTCGGCCGCGGCGAGGGCCTGAACGGCAGATCGCTCGACTCCCTCCAGGCGATCTACCGGCTGGGCGTACGGCTGGCCTGGCGCCGGTTCGCCGAGATCGGCCAGCGCGTCGACATCCCGCCGCCCGCGATGTACGAGCTGGTGGACGCCGGCTACGAGTATCTCGACGGCCTCGTCGACCAGTCGGTGCGCGGCTACGCCGAGGCCGCCGCGCGTCAGGCGGGCGAGCGGCTGCGTCTCCAGCGCCGGCTGATGGAACTGCTGCTGGCCGAACACCACCGGGGCGATCCGGCGGACGCCCTCTCCGAGCGCGCAGCCCGGATCGGCTGGCCGCTGCCCGAGAAGGTCGCGGTGGGCGTGCTGCTGCGGCCGGCCCGGGAGGCGCTGGCACCCGCCGTCGGACAGGGCGTGCTGCTCGACCTGGAGTACGAGCAGCCGCGCATGGTCGTCCCCGAGCCGGACGCGGCCGGCCGGCCCGAACTGCTGAACCGGGCGCTGTGCGGCTGGTCGGGCGCGATCGGCCCGCCGGTGCCGCTGGCCGACGCGGCGAAGTCGCTGCGCTGGGCCGAGGCCGCCGTCCATCTCATGGAACGTCGCCTGCTGCCGGCCGGCGAGGTCCTGTACTGCACCGAGCACACGGAGGCCCTCGTGCTCCTCCAGCCCGAGGAACTCATCGACGACCTGGCCGTCAGGTGTCTGGCGCCGCTGGAGCAGTGCGGACCCACCCACGGCCGACGGCTCGCGGAGACCCTGCTGGCCTGGCTGGAGACCAGGGGCGGCGCCCCCGAAGTGGCGGCCCGCCTGGGCGTACACCCTCAGACGGTCCGCTACCGGCTGCGCCAGATCCGGGAACTCTGGGGCGAGGAGATGGACGACCCGGACCGCCGCTTCGAACTGGAACTGGTGCTGCGGGCACAGCGGTTGAGGGGAGCCCTGGGCGAGACGCGCCGGTAGTCCGGGCCGGGTCACCCCGCTCCGGCTGCCGCTGCGTCCACCTTGCTTTCGGGTAGGGTGCCCGGTCGTTCAGGGCTGGGGTGAGTGCCCGGCCATCCTGGCCCAGGGCTGGGGCCTGCTCCGCCGGCGCACCCAGCACAAAGCCCCCGGCCGGGTCGAAGACGTTCCCGCCCCCTACACCTCCCTGCGGTGCAGCGCCTGCGGATGGATCGACAAGGACTCGCGCAAGAGCCAAGCCGAGTTCGTCTGTTTCTTCTGCCGCTTCACCTGCAACGCGGACACCAACGCAGCAACCAACGTCGCGGCAGGACAGGGCGGGATTCCCCGCCCCCGGCGCACAGCCGGTGCCGGAGGGACGACACCGCCCACACCGCGGTCGAGCGTCCGGGAACCTCAACCCACCTGGGTTGGAATCCCCCTCTTTTAAGAGGGGGAGGATGTCAACAACGCCTCACCGTCACCGTCAGCCCCGACGGCGACACCATCGAGGGCAGCTGGGAACAGTCCCCCGACGGGGAGCGGTGGACGACGGACTTCGACGTGACGTACGTCAGGCGCGGGAAGCCGCGCGACTGAGGCGGTACGGCGTCACCCCGCGCCGCCGGTCTCCTTCGCCGCCGCCCGGCGCGGTGCGGGCTGGTCCGCGCACGGCCATTGCCGGGGGAAACGAACTTTGAGTAGCCTGTGTTCGTTATCCCGATCGGCTGTTGAAATATCGAACGCAGCCGCACTGACGCAAGGGAGGGGCCGGACGTGGGACGCCTCGTACCAGCCGTGACGCGGGCTCTCGACATTCTTGAGCTCTTCCTCGACGGGGACGGCACGCTCTCCGCCCCCGACATCGTGCGCAAGCTCCAGCTGCCGCGCACCACCGTGCACGAACTCGTCACCACGCTCGCAGCCCGGTCGTACATCGTCCAGGTCCCGGGTCAGCCGGGACGGTACCGCCTGGGCGTACGGCCGTACCAGCTCGGGAGCCGATACGCCGAGCAGCTCGACCTTGCGGCCGAGGGACAGCAGGTCGCGCGGTCCGTCGCCGAGACCTGCGACGAGACCGTGCACGTGGCGATCCTCGAAGGCACGGACGTCATCTACATCGCCAAGGTCGACTCCACGCACGCGGTGCGGATGGTGTCCGCCGCCGGCCGCAGGCTCCCCGCGCACTGCACGTCCGTCGGTAAGATGCTGCTCGCCTCCCTTCCCGAGCCGGAGCTCGGCTCCCGGGTCCCCGACGGGGCCGAGCTCGTCGCGATGACTCCGAACAGCATCACCGACCCGGTCGCCCTGCGCGAGGCCCTCGCCTCGATCCGGCAGCGCGGGATCGCGGTGGAGAGCCGGGAGTCCAACCCGGACGTCTCGTGCGTGGCCGCGCCCGTGCGGGACCGCGCCGGGCAGGTCGTCGCCGCCCTCTCCATCTCCGTGCCCATGATCCGCTGGAGCGACGAGCGCCGCGCCGAGCTGGAGCAGCTCGCCGTGAAGGGCGCCGCCGAGCTGTCGGAGCGCCTCGGGCACCGGAGCGTGGCGTGAGCGCGGGCCACGAGATCGCGGTCCGGGCGGAGGCCGAGCTCGGCGAGGGCCCGACCTGGGACGCGCGCAGCGGCCGGCTGCTGTGGATCGACATCCTCGGGGCGCGGATCCACACCTTCGATCCCGTCTCCGGGCGGCGGACCGTCCGCACGGTCCCGCAGCACGTCGGGGCCGTCAAGCCCCGTGCCGGCGGCGGGCTGGTCCTCAACCTCCGTGACGGCGTCGGACTGCTCGACGCGGACGACAGCTTCCGCTGGCTGCACCACGAACCCGTGCCCGGCCGCCGAGCCAACGACGCCGCCGTCGCCCCCGACGGCTCCCTGTGGGCGGGCACCATGCGCTACGACGAGGCCCCCGGCGGCGGCAGTCTGTCCCGCTTCACCGGCGACGGTTCGGCCAGCCTCGTCCTCGACGACGTGGCGGTGAGCAACGGCACGGGCTGGAGCCCCGACGGCAGCCTCATGTACTACATCGACTCGCCCACGCGGCGCGTCGACGTCTTCGACCACGCGGACGGGCGGGTCGGCGAGCGGCGGACGTTCGTCGAGATCGAGGACGGCGCCGGGTTCCCCGACGGGCTCACCGTGGACGCCGACGGCTGTGTGTGGGTGGCCCTGTGGGACGGCTCGGCGGTACGCCGCTACACGCCGGGCGGCGAGCTGGACCGGGTCATCGAGCTCCCGGTGCCCCGGGTGACCGCGTGCGCGTTCGCCGGACCCGACCTGACCGACCTGTACATCACCACGGCCCGCGTCGGCCTGACGTCCCCGCTCCCGCTGTCGGGCTCGCTGCTCGTGGTCCCGGGTGCGGGGAAGGGGCTGGCCCAGCCCGCGTTCAAGGGCTGAAGCCCGCTAGCGCAGCCCCGCCGCCTTCAGTTCCTCCGCAGTCAACGGCGGTCCGCTCAACGCCGGTTTGAGCGGACCGACCAGGGCGGCGAGCGCGACGGACGGCGTCAACAGCGCTTCGGCCCCGCGCTCCAACGACGTCACATCGGTGACCCTCCGGGCGATCCGTCCGTTCCCGGTGGCGGTGTGCAGCAGCCGCCCGACATATGCGGCCACGATCCGGTCGCGCGGGGTGGGCCCGCCCGGAGTGGCTCCGGGATAGAAGACGTCCATCCCGAGGGCCAGGTCCCACGCCCCAGCGGCCGGTCGTGCCACCGCCCGCTGGATCCGGCGCGCAAGGCCGGAGGTTCGCGGGCCGTGGCGCCGTACCGTGTCCCGCAGGGCGACCGCTTCCTGGGCGGCCACGGACATTCCGTGGCCGTAGATCGGGTTGAGCGCGCACAGGGCGTCCCCGAGTACGGCGAAGTTCTCGGGCCAGGCCGGCATGCGCTCGTAGTAGTGACGTCGATTGGCGGTGGTGCGGGTGTGGGCCACGTCGGTCAACGGCTCTGCGAAGGTGAGCAGTTCGGCGATGATCGGGTGCCGAAGGTCCTCGCGCGCGTACCGGAGGAAGTCCTCCGTCTCGATACCGGGTTCGCCGCCCCGGGAGCCGAAGAGTGTGACGAGCCACCGGCCGTCCTCGACGGGTTGCAGGACGCCTCCGCACCCGGGCTTCCCGGCGCGAGGGTCCGGCTGGACATTGACCAGCGGGAAACCCTCACGCGCCCCTTCGGGTGCGCGGAACACCCGACTCGCGTACGCCACCCCGGAGTCGACTTCGCGTCGCCGGACCGCCGGCAGCCCGAGATCCGTCAGCCAGCGCGCCGCACGCGAGCCCCGTCCCGTGGCGTCGACGACCAGATCGGCGTTGAGTATCCGTTCGGGAGCAGCGGAGGACGAGGCGGATCGGTGGGCGGCGATCCGTATGCCCTTCACCGCCTCGTGCGTACCGATCAGCCCCAGCACCTCGGTCCCCTGGAGCAGTTCGACGCGTCCGGAGGCCAGGACCGCCGCCCGCACGCCCGCGTCCAGCAGGTCGCGACTGCACAGCAGCATGTGGTGCGACTCGGCCCACCGCCGGTACCAGCCGTGCGGTGACAGCGCCACCACGTCCGTGGTCACCGGCAACCGGTGCGCGCCCGCGTCCCGCAGTCGGCCGACGATGCCCGGAAGCAGCCCCTCCAGCGCGCCTGCCCCGCCCGACCACAACTGGTGGACGTGCCGCGCCTGCGGCAGGCCCCTGCGCGGCTCGGGACCGGTGGGCAGTACGTCGCGTTCCACTACGGTGACGTGGTCGACGACGTCGGCCAGCGCGCATGCGGCGAGCATGCCGGCGAGGGAGCCGCCGAGGACGACAGCGGTGGTGCGTTCAGTCATGTACGGGCACGTTTCCTCTCAGGGCGGCCGTACGGGCACGGACCGCTTCCATCTCGTCGCGGTGGCGGAGGGCGCGGGAGACCTCCCCGATGTCCCGCAGAAGATCCGCGGTGCCGGTGCCGCCGTCGCTGCCCTCGTCCGGGGCGTGGGTCCTGCGCTCTGCGGCGTCCTGGATGCTGATCGCGGCGGCGATCGCCTTCGCCCGCCCGGGCGCACAGCCGAGGCCGAGCGCGGCGTCGTACGACCGCCTGTTCAGATCCTCGTCGATGTGCCGGGCCAGCGGCAGCAGCACGTCCCGGATGAAGGTCTCCCGCCGGATCAGCCGCAGCTCCGGCGACGCACGCAGCACGAGCGGAAGGCCGTAGCCGTTGACGGACCGCATCAGCAGATAGAGCGGCCGTAGCTCGTGGTGGGCCAGGCGGACCCGCCAGCGGTCGTGCAAGTACTGGCCGGCGTGCGGCAGGATGAAGCCCACGGCGATCAGGATGGCGGACAGACAGGCGACCGGCGGCGCGAGGTCGGTGCTCAGCCAGTCCAGGTCGTGGCCCGTCCAGCGGGCGGTGACGGCGGTCAACTTGGCCGCGTCGAAGATCAGGTTGAGGGCATAGCCGACCCCCAGGCACACCAGCCCCCAGCGCAGCCAGGCGTCGAGTCCGTCGGTGCGCACCCAGTTCCAGATCAGCCGGGACGTGATGAGGACGGCCGTGCAGTGCGCGAGCAGGTAGAGCAGCGTCTCCTCGCGCATGAAAGGCGTATTGGCGTAGTACGTGTCCAGATCCCGTACCCGCTCCACGGGCGCGTCCGCGAGGGCGAAGAGCACCCAGAGCGCGACGATCACGCCGGAGTACGCGAAGACGACCAGGCGCATGACGCGGCGTGTCTCGGCACTGCGGTCGGACAGGCCGTTGCGCCACGCGATGATCAGCATGAGGCAGGACCCGCAGAACGCGGTGATGAGTGAGTACACCAGGGGCGCAGCGATGTTCGGCACGCCCGTGACGCGGTTGACCCACGCGATGGTGGCCGGGGCCGCGAAGACGAACACGCAGCAGGCGATCACCAGCAGACCGCCGACGGCGCGCAGTAACGGGTCGCGCCACAGTCGGACGATCGTGGGCAGCTTGATCGCCAGGGCCGCGGTCAGCACGACGGTGGGGATCCAGAACGATATGTACAGCTCGCCGAGGAAACCGGAGGGGTCCTGTCCCAGCAAGGTGTTCACCGCGTCGCCCTCCCGCTCCCGCGATATCCCAGTGAACGCTGAAGGGGGCCCGGAGTCCAGTCCCGGGCCCGCCCCGACAGCAGCGGCCGGAACGCCGCCGCCAGCCGGTGTCCGAAGTCGTCGGCCTCGGCCTCGTCCCGCTGCCGCGAGCCGTTGCGCGCGGCCACCGCGAGGGCCGTGACCTGCCAGCCGGGATTGCCCGCGAGGGCGTGCGCGGCGGCGCTGCCGTCGGTGTGGTGATGGCGGTGCCCGGCGTGCAGATGCCACAACTCGTGGCCGAGGACGACCAGTCGCTGCACCGCCTCCGCCCGCTCCTCGACGATCACCAGGTCGAAGTCCTGGAACTCCACGCACAGACCGGTCACTTCGATCTCGTCCGGGAACCGCTCGAACCGCAGCTCCACCGGCCGTCCGCCGCGCCGCGCGCTCATCTCCGCGCACAGCGCGCGGCACAACTCGCCGACGTCCGCCGGGGGGTGGGGTCCGGCCCGCACGGCCGCGCTGAGATCGGAGACCAGCTCCCGCATCCCGGCGGCGACGGGAGAACGCCGTGGCCGTAACGCCGCGGCGACCCGGGCCGCCCTCCTGCGCGCGCCCGCGATGTCCATCGCACCCCCTGTTCCCCCACCGTTCGGTCGGGCTGTTCGAGCCTACGCGGCGCGAAGTGTTCGCGTCATGCGATCCGACGACCGTCGTTCAACCGAGAACGACCGCCGGTGGTCGGAATTCATGCAGGAGGCATTGACTGGAAAGCGCTTCCACTCTACGGTCCCGTTCGAAGTTACGTGCGGAATTCGATATGTCGAACCATGAGGGCAGGCAACGGGACGACCTGACCTGAATCGCAGGCAACTTCTGGCCGCCGCCGGGGAACTGGGCGACCAGCCACGAACGACCCGCAGCCGCCCACGAGCCAGGAACCGCCCACCCCGAAAGGCGACCATGCACACCGCCCGCTTCACCCTCGACCCCGCCTTCACCGTCGGCGAGGTCAACCCCCGCCTCTTCGGCAGCTTCGTCGAGCACCTCGGCCGGTGCGTCTACACCGGCGTCTTCGAACCCGGCCACCCCACCGCCGACGACAAGGGCCTGCGCCAGGACGTCCTGGACCTCGTCCGCGAACTCGGCGTCACGGCCGTCCGCTACCCCGGCGGCAACTTCGTGTCGGGCTACAAGTGGGAGGACTCCGTCGGCCCCGCCGAGGACCGCCCCCGCCGCCTCGACCTCGCCTGGCACTCGACGGAGTCCAACCGCTTCGGCCTCTCCGAGTACATCGACTTCCTGCGCAAGATCGGCCCGCAGGCCGAGCCCATGATGGCCGTCAACCTCGGCACCCGCGGCGTCGCCGAGGCCCTCGAACTCCAGGAGTACGCCAACCACCCCGAGGGCACCGCCCTGGCCGACCTGCGGATCGCCCACGGCGACAAGGACCCCTTCGGCATCCGGCTGTGGTGCCTGGGCAACGAGATGGACGGCCCCTGGCAGACCGGCCACAAGACGGCCGAGGAGTACGGCCGCGTCGCCGCCGAGACCGCCCGCGCCATGCGCCAGATCGACCCGCGCGTCGAACTCGTCGCCTGCGGCTCCTCCAGCCAGTCCATGCCGACCTTCGCCGAGTGGGAGGCGACGGTCCTCGAGGAGACGTACGACCTGGTCGACCACATCTCGCTGCACGCCTACTACTGGCCCGAGAACGGCGACATCGACTCCTTCCTCGCCTCCGCCGTCGACATGGAGTCCTTCATCGACAACGTCGTCGCCACCGCCGACCACGTGGGCGCCCGGCTGAAGTCGAGGAAGCGGATCAACCTCTCCTTCGACGAGTGGAACGTCTGGTACCTGCCCGAGTGGGAGGCGCACGCCAAGACCTTCGAGCAGCACGACTGGCCCGAGGCCCCGCGCCTGCTGGAGGACAACTACAGCGTCACCGACGCCGTCGTCTTCGGCTCGCTCCTCATCGCCCTGCTGCGCCACGCCGACCGCGTCACCGTCGCCTGCCTCGCGCAGCTCGTGAACGTCATCGCCCCGATCATGACCGAACCGGGCGGGCCGGCCTGGCGGCAGACGACGTTCTTCCCCTTCGCGCAGGCCGCAGCCCACGGCCGCGGCCGGGTCCTCGACGTCCGCGTCGACTCCCCGACGTACGAGACGAGGAAGTACGGCGAGGCCGACCTGCTGCACGCCACCGCCGTACGCGCCGACGACGGCTCGGTCACCGTCTTCGCCGTCAACCGCAGCCGCACCGAGGAACTGCCCCTCGACGTCACCCTGAACGGCCTCGACGTCACGCGCGTCATCGAGCACAGCGCCCTCGCGGACGCCGACCCGGACGCCCGCAACACCCTCGACGACCCCGAGCGGGTCGCCCCGCACCGGGCCGGGGGAACGGCGCTGCGGGACGGCCGGCTCACCGCCGTACTGGAACCGCTGTCGTGGAACGTGATCCGGCTGGGCTGACCGGCGGGGCCGGGCCGGATGAGAAATCCTCATGGGCCCCAAGGCCGCGCTCAGGTCCCCTCAGGCTGCGCTCGGCCCGGGACCCTGCTGTCGCCCTCCATGCGCACGCTGATCCTGCTCGCCCTCGCGGGCCTCGGTGCCCAGCTCGTGGACGGCAGCCTCGGCATGCCTACGGGGTGACCTCGACCACGCTGCTGCCGGCCATGGGCACCCATCCCGCCGCCTCCGCCACCGTCCATCTCGCCGAGATGGGCACGACCCTGATGTCCGGGGCCGCGCACTGGCGCTTCGGCAACGTCGACTGGAACGTCGTCACGCGGATCGGGGTGCCGGGCGCGGTGGGCGCGGTGGGCGCGTTCCTCGGGGCGACGGTGCCGTCCCGCCTTTCGACCGAGGTCGCGAAGCCGGTGATGTCCCTGATCCTGCTCGGGCTGGGCGGGTACGTCATGGCCCGGTTCACCTTCCGGGGCCCGCCGAAGGACCGCCTGGGCAAGCCGCTCAGGCGCTGGTTCCCGGCCCCGCTCGGGCTGCTCGCCGGCACCTGACCGAGCAGTGCCATGCGGCACCGGCCCCCCCGCTGTCAAGGTCGCCTTGTGGCCGTCCGCCACCGTGTCACCACGTGCCGTGAGGGCCACTGGACCAAAGGACGCGCCTCGTCGCCGCAGCACAGCCGCCCGCTGTGAATGACCTCGCGCCCTGTGTACGAGTCGTCGGTGACCGTTACACCCGTGTGCACTCGCACAGGGAGGCGCACCGCGAGGGAGTCGCGCTCTGCGTTTCGCGTCATGTGCGGGGAGTTGAGAGCGCCGCCGGCGGCGGGTGGGTGTGCGGATGCGAACGGCCCGAGGGGTGAGCGGCTCAACTGCACCGTAAATGGCCGGAGTTGGCCCCTGTCGGGCCACATCCGGGGCTCTTACGATGCGTACGCCTTCGACCTTCACAGGAACCTCACTGTTTCTTCAAGGATTCAACGAAGACTCGACGGGACCGAAAGGGGTCGGGGGCGCAGCCACCCCCCATTCCCCGAGGAGAGATCCATGGCACGTGGACTCCTGAGATTTCTGCTGAGCGGCGGCTCGCTGGCCGCTCTTCTCGTCGCGGCATTGCCCGCGCAAGCGTCCCCGGCGTTCGAAGACCCGCCGCCGGACAAGATCGTCATCAAGGTCGCCACGGTGAACGGCTCCGGCTGCCCCCAGGGCACCACGGCCGTCGCCGTCTCCGAGGACAACACCGCGTTCACGGTGACGTACAGCGACTACCTCGCCCAGGCCGGCGGTAACTCCGACCCCACGGCGTTCCGTAAGAACTGCCAGCTCAGCCTGGTCGTGCACGTCCCCGGTGGCTTCACCTACGCCATCGCCAGCGCCGACTACCGCGGCTTCGCCGCCCTCCAGCCCGGCTCGAACGCCATGCAGAGGGCGTCGTACTACTTCCAGGGCTCGCCGGACACGCAGTTCCGCAACCACGCGTTCAGCGGCCCCCTCAACGACAACTGGCAGGCCACCGACGAGACCGACTGGGCCCAACTGGTCTGGGCGCCCTGCGGGGTTCAGCGCAACTTCAACATCAACACCGAGCTGAGGGTGAACCTCGGTTCGTCCTCGCCGAGCAAGGTCAGCTTCATGACCATGGACTCGACCGACGGCGACATCAGCACGGTGTACCACCTGGCATGGAAGCAGTGCCCGGGCAAGTAGCGCGCGCGTAGGGCCGCGCCCGCCGGGAGAGGCGGGCGCGGCCCGGTCGTAGGGGTCGGGTCGGTGCCGGCTGGCTCTCCGCGCCCAGGGTCAGGGTTCCCGCGCAGTCGGCGGAGGCCGAGCTGCCGAGCGCGGTCAGCGTCAGCAGGCCGGACGCGGCGCCTGCGTCGTCGTAGATGCCGTCCTGGGCGAGGGTGGTGCGGGGTACGGTGCTGGCGGCGTAGGTGGCCAGGGCCGCGACCCGCGTGGTGATGGTCTCGCCGAAGAAGAGCCGGCCGGTGTGGAGTTCATGGCCGCCGGTGAACGAGCCGTCGGCGGTGAGCGTGACGTCGGTGTGCACCCTGACGTGGATGTGGACGCGGCGGCCGCGGTACCAGCGGGCACCGCGGAAAGCGATGCTGCTGGTGGGCTGTCGGTTGGGCGAGACGAGTGCCCGTCAAGTTGCTTGCCGGTCTTTCGGTACGACCGTCCCGGCTACTTGGACTCCACGCGCCCGACGGCGTCCGGGCCCCTCGTCAGCGCGTCGCTCGCCACGCGCCAGGCGTCGTCGGCGGGGTCGAAGCGGGTGCAGAGGTAGGCCGGGACGAGACGGCCGAGGGCGGCCACGAGCGCGGGGTTCTCGTCCGTGGTCTCGGCGGCGTCGTAGCCGGCGATGCCGCCGAGTCCGTGCTCGGCGCCGAACAGGGTGAGCAGGGTCTTGGGGCCGGGCGCGAGGGCGTAGGGGTCGGTGTGCCAGTCCGGTCCGGCGTCCGTGAAGTGCCGGGGGTCGTCCTTGTCGCCGACGACGACCAGGGCGGGGGCGGTCATGGTGGAGAAGTCGGACGAGTGGACGAACGAGATGGCCTCCGCCATGGGACCGTTCAGGACGTCGGCGCCGCCCCTGCCGGGCGCCGCGAGCAGCACGCCCGCGGTGATGCGGGGCTCGCGCAGGTCCACCGCTTCCCCCGTCTCGGGGTCGGTGTTGCGGGCGCCCAGCAGGAGGCCAGCGGTGTGGCCGCCGAGCGAGTGCCCGGCGACCGCGACCCGGGCGCGGTCCACGCGTCCGGCGAGCTGCGGCACGGCGCCCTCGATCGCGTCGAACCGGTCGAGGACGTGCGTCATGTCCTCGGCGCGCGCCCGCCAGAAGAAGGGTGCCCCGGGGGCGTCGGCGACCAGGTGGCTCAGGGTCCTGGAGCTGAGGTGGGTGGGCTGGACGACGACGAAGCCCTGCGCCGCCCAGTGGTCGGCGAGTGGTGCGTAGCCGTGCAGCGAGGAGAGGTGGTTCGAGGGGCCGTGCCCGTGCGAGAGGAGGATGACGGGCAGGTCGGTCCCGCTCGCCGGCGCGGTGACGCGCAGGTGCAGATCGACGGGGCGGCCGGGGATCGGCAGCACCACCGGGCCGTACGACATCACGGGTACGGGCGGGGCGACGGCGGTGCTCCGGGTGGGTGCGGGCATGACGCGTTTCCCTTCACGGGCGGGGGTGGGCAGGGTGGTCGGAAGCGCCCGGCTCGACTAACCTGAACCGGAACGCTGCTCCACTTAGTATCCGGAACACTGTTCCGTTTTGTCAACGGCGCCAGAGGAATGCCTGATGTCCACCGAGAACCCGGCCGGGAAGACGCCGGCCCGAACCAAGCGGGCCGACGCGCAGCGCAACCAGCAGACGCTGCTCGCCGCGGCCGCCGAGGTCTTCGTCACCTCGGGCGTCGACGCGCCGATCCGCCAGATCGCGGCCAGAGCGGGCGTCGGGATGGGGACGATCTACCGCCACTTCCCGACCCGGGCGGACCTCGTGACCGCCGTCTACCGCCATCAGATCGAAGCGTGCGCCGAGGCCGGCCCGAGGCTGCTGGCCGCCGCCGACTCCCCGTTCACCGCGCTCCGCGAGTGGATCGACCTCTTCGTCGACTTCCTGGTCACCAAGCACGGCCTCGCCGGCGTACTGCACTCCGACAGCGCGGGCTTCGAGACCCTGCACACCTACTTCCTCGACCGCCTGCTCCCCGTCTGCACCGACCTCCTCGAAGCCGCCGCAGACGCCGGCGAGATCCGCTCCGGCATCGAGGCCTACGAACTCATGCGCGGCGTCGGCAACCTCTGCATCGGCGCGGACAACGACCCGCGCTACGACGCCCGCCGACTGGTGGAACTCCTCGTCATGGGGTTGCGCGGGCCGGTCTGACGGGTCGGTGTGTGATGCGGTGAGGGTGTCGCCGATCGACGCGGACGGTGCGTGCCGCGCGGCCGGAGAGCTCCCCGGGCCCGGCCCTGCGGTGAGCTGTCAGTCCGTCCTGTTGCGGTCGAGCAGGTCCTGGATGTCGGCGGCGATGGCGCGGCCCTGTTCCCCGACCGGCGTCAGGAGCCTGACGATCACCACGTACGCCAGTGGACCTGGCTGAACAACACGTGCCAACAGCGGAAGCTGACGCCGGTGCGGTGCAACGCCCCAGGGGCGCGGGGAACTGCGCGACAAGCCACAACGGACCCGCGGTCGCCCACGTACAACACCTCTACGGCGAGACGGCGCTACCCGACCTGTCCCATCCCCGCCGCATTCGGCCAACTCTGACTGTTCGGCCACCCCGTGGCCGGCGCCGGAGTCAACCCCGGCCCCGTGGTACCCCGCACCTGCGCGGCCGTAAGCCCCCCACGCGCCGGCACCCCCGGCGGCGTGGGCCCGGCCGGCGGCACCACGGCCGCGGCCGGTGCCGCGGGCGAGGGGAACGACATCGGCGCAGGGGCGGGCGCGGGCGTCGGCGTGGGTACGGGAGCCGGCGCCGGCATGGGCGCGGGCATCGGCGTCGGAGCCGGCGCAGGGGCAGCCGCCGCGGCCGGAGCCACCGGGACCGGTGCCGGCATCGGCATGCCGCCCCCCTGTGGCACCGCCTGCGGCTGAGGCGCCGTCACCGCAGTGGCCTGCGCGGCAAGACCCGGCAGCCCCGCGCCGTTGGTGGAGCTGACCAACCGGTCCACGGCCGCCGTACCCGAGCTGTAGTTGGTCCCTGTACCCAGCTCGGGTACGGCGGCTCCCCTCCTGGACCCGTAGAGCACCTGCTCCAGGCCGGACACCAGGCGACGCACATCCACCTGGGGGCGCACCACGAGTCGCAGGAAGCGGCTGGACGAACCGATCTTGTTGCCGCACTCGCGGACCAGGATCCGGTGCTCGGTGAGCAGCCGGTCGCGGACCACGGTGCCCTCGGCGCCCACAGGCAGGCGCACGAAGAGGAAGTTGCCCTGCGACGGGTAGACCGTCAGGCCGGGCAGCTGGGCCAGGTGGCTGGCCATGTCGAGGCGGTCGCGGCGCACCTGGTGCAGGCTCTGCGCGTACTCGGCGCCGTGGTTCTTCAGCATGAACACCACGTGCTCGGCGAACGCGTTGAGGTTCCACTTCGGCAGCATCGAGCGGACCATGCCGGCCAGTGCCGGGTTGGCGACGAGGTAGCCGAAGCGGATGCCGTGCAGGCCGAAGTTCTTGCCGAGGCTGCGCAGCACGATCACGTTCGGGCGCAGCATCGCCTCCTGGACGACCGACGGCTCCTGCTCGGCGTCGGCGAACTCCAGGAAGGACTCGTCGATGATGACCAGGTCGAGGTCGGCCATGGCGTCCATGAACTGCACGAGCGCGTGCTTGTGGAGGTAGCCGCCGTCGGGGTTGTTGGGGTTGCAGATGACCGCCACCCGGGTCCCCCTGGCCCGGATGAACTCGGCGTACTGCGCGAGGTCCAGGGCGAAGCCGCTGGACTCCTGGAGCGGGAACATGTCGACCCGCTTGCCGGTCTCCATGGGCTGGTCGGTCCAGCGGCCGAACGTGGGGACGGGGATGGCGAGGGACTCCCGGACCATCAGGTGGTCGATCCAGGTGATCAGCTCCGTGGAGCCGTTGCCCATCGCCACGCACTGCGGCGGAAGCTGGAGCAGGCTGCACAGTTCGGCCGTGATCGTGTCGGCGCTGCTCGGGTAGAACGTGATGATGTCCCGCAGCTTCTCCGCCATGTCCTGGAACATCTCGGGGGTGGGGAAGTACGGGTTGCAGGGAATGCAGAAGTCCACCGGACCGGCCCCGTCGCCGCCCTCACGTGTCAGCGCCGCCATCGACGGGCTGTGTGCCGCGGTACTGCGGAACAGCGAGGTGACGTTGTCGGCCATGGAACCTCCGTATGGGGCGGGCCCGGTGGGGACGACCGGGCCCGTCGTCTTTGGGTGGCCCGCGCGGGGGAGCACGGGCCGCCCTTACATACGGAGACCGGGGTGGCGCTGTTCAACCAATGGGAAGTCGGTGAGAACTTGTGCGCCACCTGTGAAGAACCGCCAGAACGGACGGTTCGGCCGGGCTCGGCGGCTGATCCGGACTCAGCGGCTGAACGAGTGGATCGTCGTCGACCGGTACGTCTGCCCCGGTCGCAGTACCGTCGACGGGAACGACGGCTTGTTCGGCGAGTCCGGGAAGTGCTGCGTCTCCAGGCACAGCGCGTCCCCCTGCCGGTAGGTGCGGCCGCCGGTGCCGACCAGGGTGCCGTCGAGGAAGTTGCCGGAGTAGAACTGCAGGCCCGGCTCGGTGGACGCCATCCGCAGGGTGCGGCCGGAGGAGGGGTCCTTCAGGGTCGCGATCCACTCGGGGCGCGGCGAGATGCCCTTGTCGAGCACCCAGTTGTGGTCGATGCCCTTGCCGTACAGCAGCTGCTGGTGCGCCTCGCGCAGGTCCTCGCCTATCCGCTTGCTGCGGCGGAAGTCGAAGGGGGTGCCGGCGACGGGGGCCAGCTCACCGGTGGGGATGAGGCCCGAGTCGACGGGGGTGTAGCGGGAGGCGTCGATCTTGAGCTCGTGGTTCTCGATCGTGCCGCTGCCCTCGCCCGCGAGGTTCCAGTAGACGTGGCTGGTGAGGTTGACGACGGTGGCCCTGTCGGTGGTGGCCGCGTAGTCGATGCGCCAGTCGCCGTACTTGGTGAGGGTGTACGTCACCTTCACCTTGAGCGTGCCCGGGTAGCCCATCTCGCCGTCGAGGGACGTGTAGTACAGGTGCAGGCCGACGTCGGAGCCCTTGGCGAACGGCTCGACGTCCCACACCCGCTTGTCGAAGCCCTTGGCGCCGCCGTGCAGGCTGTTCTCGCCGTCGTTGACGTTGACCTGGTAGGCCTTGCCGTCGAGGGTGAACTGCCCCTTGCCGATCCGGTTGCCGTAGCGGCCGATCAGCGCGCCGAAGTACGGGCTCCCCGCGACGTAGTCCTCGATGTTGTCGAAGCCGAGGGAGACGTTGGCGTGGTGGCCGCGCCGGTCCGGGATCTCCAGGGACTGCACGACGCCGCCGTAGGAGAGGACCTTCATCCGCGTGCCGCCGTTGGCCAGCGACCAGCTGTACACCTTGGTGCCGTCGGCGAGCCTGCCGAAGAGCGACCTCACCGGCGTCCGGCCTCCCGTGGCGTGCGCGCTGCCGATGGTCGCGGCGGTGATCCCCGCCGCCGCGGCTCCGGCTATGACCGTGCGTCTGCTCATGTCCATGTGCGGCTCCTGCTCAGGAAGTTGAAAGGGCCCCGCCTTCCGGCGGGGCCCGAGGGCCCTGCTTGGACTTACGAACCGACCTTGCGCTTGTTCCACACGTCGAATCCGACCGCCGCCAGCAGTACCAGGCCCTTGATGACCTGCTGCCAGTCGGTGCCGATGCCGACGAGGTTCATGCCGTTGTTCAGCACGCCCAGGACCAGGCCACCGATGATCGCGCCGAGGACCGTGCCGACGCCGCCGCTCATCGACGCGCCGCCGATGAACGAGGCCGCGATGGCCTCCAGCTCGAAGTTGAGGCCCGCCTTGGGAGAGGCCGCGTTGAAGCGGGCGGCGAAGACCAGACCCGCCAGGGCCGCGAGCATGCCCATGTTCAGGAAGACCAGGAAGGTGACCTTCTTGTCCTTCACACCCGACAGCTTGGCCGCGGGCAGGTTGCCGCCGATCGCGTAGATGTGGCGGCCGATGATCGCGTTGCGCATGACGTACCCGAAGCCGACGAGCAGCACGCCCAGGATGAGCAGCACGATCGGAGCGCCCTTGTAGCTGGCGAGCAGCATGGTCAGCGTGAGGATGGCGGCGCCGAGCGCGACCAGCTTCAGCAGGAACAGCTTGAAGGGCGGGACGTCGAGGGAGAACTCCTGCTGCCGGCGGCGGTCCCGGAACTCCTGGAAGACCACGAACGCGATCAGCGCGAAGCCGAGCAGCAGCGTGAGATTGTGGTAGTTCGTGTTCGGACCGACCTCGGGCAGGAAGCCGTTGGCGACCTTCTGCAGCCCCTTCGGGAACGGGCCGAGGGTCTGCCCCTCCAGGAAGATCTCGGTCAGGCCGCGCCAGATCAGCATGCCCGCGAGGGTCACGATGAACGATGGTATGCCGCCGTACGCGATGAAGAACCCTTGAACGGCGCCCGCGAGCGCGCCCACCGCCAGGCAGAGGATGACCGCGACCGGCCAGGGCAGATCGTTCTTGACCATGAACACGGCCGCCATCGACCCGATGAACGCCGTCAGCGAGCCGACCGACAGGTCGATATGGCCCGCGATGATCACCAGCATCATGCCCATCGCGAGGATCAGGATGTAGCTGTTCTGGAGCACCAGGTTGGAGACGTTGCGCGGCAGCAGCAGGTCGCCGTCGGTCCACACCGCGAACAGCACCACGATCAGGCCGAGCGCGATCAGCATGCCGTACTGCCGCATGTTGCGGCGCAGACCGTCCAGCACCAGCTGGAGCAGGCCGTCGCCCCCGGCCCCCGAGCTCTTCCCCGGCGGCGCGGGGGCCGGGGTCTTGGCGGTCACATCCGTGCTCATCGGGTTACCTCTTTGTCCTTAGTCATCTGACGCATCAGCGATTCCTGCGAGGCCTCGGCCCGCGAGAACTCGCCGGTCAGCCGCCCCGCGGCCATCGTGTAGATGCGGTCACACATGCCGAGCAGTTCCGGCAGCTCGGAGGAGATGAAGACGACCGCCTTGCCCTGGGCGGCCAGCTGGTCGATGACCGTGTAGATCTCGTACTTGGCACCGACGTCGATGCCGCGCGTCGGCTCGTCCAGGATCAGCACATCGGGACCCGCGAAGATCCACTTGCTGAGGACGACCTTCTGCTGGTTGCCGCCGGACAGCTTGCCCACCGGCTCGAAGACGGTCGGCGCCTTGATGTTCATGGACTTGCGGAAGCCCTCGGCGACCTGCCGCTCCCCGTGCTCGTCGACCACGCCCCGCTTGGCGACCTTGCCCAGCGCGCTGAGCGAGATGTTGCGGTTGATGGTGTCGATGAGGTTCAGGCCGTAGTGCTTGCGGTCCTCGGTGACATAGGCGATGCCGTGCTTCACCGCCTCGGGGACGGTCTTCGTACGGATCTCCTTGCCGTCCTTGAGGACCGTGCCGCCGTGGTAGCGGCCGTAGGTCCGACCGAACACGCTCATCGCGAGCTCGGTGCGGCCGGCGCCCATCAGACCCGCGATACCGACGATCTCCCCGCGCCGCACCTCGATCGACACGTCGTCGACGACCTTGCGCTGCTGGTCGATCGGGTGGTGCACGGTCCAGTTGCGGATCTCCAGGGCGGGTGCCGCACCCTCCTCCGGCTCGTGCGGGGTGCGGTCGGGGAAGCGGTGCTCCAGGTCCCGGCCGACCATGCCGCTGATGATCCGGTCCTCGCTGGTCTCCGCCGCCTTCACATCGAGCGTCTCGATGGTCCGGCCGTCGCGCAGGATCGTCACCGAGTCGGCGACCTTGCGGATCTCGTTGAGCTTGTGGGAGATGATGATCGAGGTGATGCCCTGCTTCTTCAACTCCAGGATCAGGTCCAGGAGTTTGCCGCTGTCCTCGTCGTTCAGGGCCGCGGTCGGCTCGTCGAGGATGAGCAGCTTCACCTTCTTCGACAGCGCCTTCGCGATCTCCACGAGCTGCTGCTTGCCCACGCCGATGTCGGCGACGCGGGTGTCCGGGTGGTCGGAGAGGCCGACCCGGCGCAGCAGTTCGGTGGCGTGCCGAAGCGTCTCGGTCCAGCTGATGATCCCGCGCGTGGCGTGCTCGTTGCCGAGGAAGATGTTCTCCGCGATGGAGAGGTAGGGGATCAGGGCCAGTTCCTGGTGGATGATCACGATGCCGTGATGCTCACTGGCCCTGATGTCCTTGAACTCGCAGACCTCCCCCTCGAAGAGGATGTCGCCCTCGTAGGTGCCGTGCGGGTGGACGCCGGAGAGGACCTTCATGAGGGTCGACTTGCCGGCGCCGTTCTCCCCGCAGATGGCGTGGACCTCGCCCTGCCGGACGGTCAGTGTGACGTCCGACAGCGCCTTGACGCCGGGAAAGGTCTTGACGATCGAGCGCATTTCCAGGACGGGTCCCGCCATGGTCGTGCCTTCCAATCAGTAGGAATCGGCGGTTACTTGAGGTCGCTTTCCTTGATGTAGCCGGAGTCGACCACCGTCTCCTGGTAGTTGGTCTTGTCGACACTGACCGGCGTGAGCAGGTACGCGGGGACGACCTTGGAGCCGTTGTCGTAGGTCTTCTCGTCGTTGACCTCGGGCTTCTTGTCGTTGAGCACCGCGTCGACCATGTTCGAGGCCACCTTGGCGAGTTCGCGGGTGTCCTTGTACACCGTCATCGACTGCTCGCCGGCGATGATCGACTTCACCGAGGCGACCTCGGCGTCCTGACCGGTGACGACCGGCAGCGGCTTGCTCCCCGAGCCGTAGTCGTCCGACTTCAGGGCCGAGAGGATGCCGATGGAGATGCCGTCGTACGGCGAGAGGACGGCGTCCACGCGCTCGCTCTTGTACGCCGAGGTCAGGATGTCGTCCATGCGCTTCTGGGCGGTGCCGCCGTCCCAGCGCAGGGTGGTGACCTGGTTCAGGGCGGTCTGCTCGGAGCGGACGACGAGCTGCTTCTTGTCGATGTAGGGCTGCAGGACGTTCATCGCGCCCTGGAAGAAGTAGCGGGTGTTGTTGTCGTCGTTGGAGCCGGCGAACAGCTCGATGTTGAACGGGCCCTTCTTGGAGCCGTCCTTCAGGCCGAGCTTCTCCAGGATGTAGTTGCCCTGGAGCTCGCCGACCTTCTCGTTGTCGAACGAGGCGTAGTAGTCGACGTTCTCGGTGCCGAGGATCAGGCGGTCGTAGGAGATGACCGGGATGTCCGCGTCCTTGGCCTGCTGGAGCACGTTGTTCATCGACTTGTTGTCGATGGCCGCGACGATCAGAGCCTTGACACCCTGCGTGATCAGGTTCTCGATCTGCGAGACCTGCTGGTCGGGGTCGTCCTCGCCGTAGACCAGCTTGGTCTTGTAGCCCTTGGACTCCAGGTCCTTCTTGACGTTGTTGCCGTCGGCTATCCAGCGCTCGGAGGACTTGGTCGGCATCGCGATGCCGATGGTGGCGCCCTCGGAGCTGCCGGAGTCCTCCTTGGAGCCGCCCTCGCCGCTCTGGCCGCAGGCGGTCAGGGTCAGCGCGAGGGACGCGGCGGAGGCTACGGCGGCGAGTGCGGCTCTGCGTGTACGCATGATCATCATCCTTGATGTGGGTGAGCAGGGCTCGGTGTGGGCGATTGCGAGGACGCGTGTCGAGGGCTGTGCGGTCGGCGGGTGGGAGTAGACCGAGGGTGTGTGGGATTGTGTTCGACTGCGTCTTCTTCTGTGAAGGGGGTTTGTCCGGAACGTTATGCGGGAGTTTCGAATCGCTTCAGCGTTCCGGGCAGCCGTGAACCGAGAGGCGCCATGTCGCCGTCAGCTCCGTGCCGTGCGAGCAGGTCCAGGGCCAGTCGGCCGCGCCGTACGCGTTCCCGGGCGGTGGCCAGTGTCAGGTCCCGCATGTGGTGTCCGTAGGGGTAGATGCCGGGGGCCTTGGAGAGCCCGAACTTCAGATAGAGCGGTGCGCCGCGCCGGATCAGCTCGGCGACCTCGTACATCCGGACATAACCGCCGAGATCGTCGGGGGCCTCGATGTACATGTCCATGGGGGCGGCGGAGACCCGCCGTATCTCGGTGAGGTGCTCCAGCGTGAGATCGCTGGGCACGTTGATCGAGTCGGCGCCGAGGTTCTCGTAGACCGCGTAGGCGGCCGGGTTGACCGGGCCTATCAACGCGCTCACCTTGAGGGTGGTGTCGGCCGGGATGATCCCGGCGGCCCGCGCCCGGTGCAGCGTCCACAGCACGCCCTCGTCGGCGACGAGCAGGCAGGTGACGCCCAGCTCCGTGGCCCGTACGGCGTCCTCGACGCAGCCGGCGAGGGCGTCGTGGCCCCGGGCGCGCAGTCCGGCCCCCCGCGAGTCGGTGCGCGTGGAGCCGCCGATGTCCCAGGTGCCGCGCGGGCCGGTGAACAGGCAGAGCTCGATGTCGCGTTCGTTCGTCGCGTCGACCATCTCGGCGATCTCGGCGTCGGTCAGCATCCACACGCCGCTGCCCTGGCTGATCCGGTGGATCGGCACGTCCAGCAGCGAGGCTTCCTTGAGGGCGACGGCGAGCGCTTCGGGACCCTCGCACGAGGGGATCTCGGTGCGCCAGCGGCCACCGCCCGGGAAGGTGTGGGGCGAGGCGTCGGCGGGGGAGAGGTCGGGCGCGCCCAGGCCGAGGGCGGAGAGCACCTGCTCACCGGGTCGACGGGGTGCGGAAGCGTCGGTCACAAGCTGTCCTTCTGGTTCGAAATATCGGACGAGGTTCGCGGCTCAAGGCGTGCGGGGCTGGTTGTACGCCGGTACGGGGGCCGTCAGGTTGCCCCCGTACCGGCGTACGGCTGAGGGGCGCCGGGAAAGCGCGTGCCCGAACCTTCCCGGGGTCACTCAAGGACGGAGCAGGACCTTGCCCACCTTCGGGTCGCCGGACCCGACGAGCTCGATCGCCTGCGGGAACTCCGCCAGCGGCAGCTCGTGCGTGATGAGTGGCAGCGGATCCAGCAGCCCGGCCGCGAACACGCGCACCGTGTGTGCCCAGGCGTCCGGCGGCGCCCCGAACACGGTGTGCACCTCCAGTTGCCGTACGACGAGATCGGTCGGGTCGAGCCCCTGCGCGCCCGGCGCCGGGATCCCGGTGAGGACCAGCCGCCCGCCGCGCCGCAGCAGCCCGGCGGAGACCCGCGCCGCGTCCGCGGACCCGGCGGTCTCGATGACGACGTCGAAGTCGTCAGGGAGCGCCGGCCCCTCTGCGTTCCTGGTGCGGAAGTCGGTCGCGCCGTACTGCCGCGACAGCGCCTCCCGGTCGCGTCGCGTGCCCACCACGAGCAGCTCGGCCGGCGAACCCGCCCGCAGGAACTGGACGGCGAACATCCCGAGCGTCCCCGTGCCCACCACGGCCACCCGCTCGCCCGGCAGCGCGTTCGCCTTGATCGCCGCGGCGGCGATGCAGGCGGCCGGCTCCAGCAGGGCGGCGGCGGTCAGGTCGCAGTCGTCCGGCAGGACGTGCAGCAGCCGGGCGGGGAGCGTGAGGGTGGCCGCCATGGCGCCGGGCTGGGTGAACCCGGTCTCCTCGTAGCCTGCGCCGCACAGCGTCGTCTCACCGGCGTGACAGCGGTCGCAGACCTGGCAGTTGCGGAACCCCTCGCCGACGACCTTGCGGCCGACGAGATCGGAGGGCACCCCGGCCCCGACCGCCCGCACGGTCCCGGACCACTCGTGCCCCGGCGTGAGCGGGTAACGGACGTACCCCTCGGGCCGGTTGCCCTGGTACACCTCGCGGTCGCTGCCGCAGATCCCGACCGCGTGGACCCGCACCAGCGCCTCGCCGGGCTCCGGCGCACGCGGCGTGTGCTCGGCGAGCCGGTGTTCGCCCGGCGCCTCGATGACGACGGCGGTGCTCACTGCGTGCCCTTGGGCTTGCGCTGCTCCCAGCCCTCGGCCCACAGGTCGAAGCGGGCCTGCTGCTGCGGGAACTCGGCGGCGGCGTCGGCGTCGAACTCCACCCCGAGGCCGGGGGCGTCGGAGAGGTGGAAGCAGCCGTCCTCCGGGTTCACCTGGGGCGCGCCCTTGACGACCTTCTTGATCTCCGCGTCGGCGAAGTCGTTGAAGTGCTCCAGGATCTTGAAGTTCGGGGAGGTGAACCCGACCTGGAGGGAGGCGGCGGTCAGGACGGAGCCGCCGACGTTGTGGGGCGCGACGAGTACGTAATGGGTCTCGGCCGTCGCCGCGAGCTTGCGGGTCTCCCAGATGCCGCCGATGTGGCCGACATCGGGCTGGATGATGTCGACGGCCTGGCTCTCGAAGAGCTCACGGAACTCGATGCGGTCGTGGATCCGCTCGCCGGTGGCGACCGGGATGTCGACCTTGGCGGCGACCTTCTCCAGCGCCTTGAGGTTCTCCGGCGGGCAGGGTTCCTCCAGCCAGGCCGGCTTGAAGGGCGCCAGCTCCTTGGCGAGCCGTACGGCGGTGGCGGGGGAGAAGCGGCCGTGCATCTCCAGCATCAGCTCGGCGTCGGGGCCGATGGCATCCCGCACGGCCTCGATGAGCGAGACGGCGTACAGCGACTGCTCGTGGTCGAGCTCGAAGTGCCCGGTGCCGAAGGGGTCGATCTTCAGCGCCCGGTACCCGCGCTCCATGACGCCCTGGGCGGCCTTGTGGTACGCCTCCGGGGTCCGCTCCGTGGTGTACCAGCCGTTGGCGTACGCCTTGACCTTGTCGGTGACCTTGCCGCCCAGGAGCTGCCAGACCGGCACCCCGAGGGCCTTGCCCTTGATGTCCCAGCAGGCCATCTCGATCACGGCGATGCCGGACATCACGATCTCGCCGGCCCGGCCGTAGTCGCCGTACTTCATGCGGCGGACGAGGTCCTCGACGGCGAACGGGTCCGAACCGAGGATGTGGTTGGCCTCGGCCTCCCGCAGGTAGCCGATCAGCGCGTCGGTGTGGCCCAGCATCCGGGTCTCGCCGACTCCGGTGACTCCCTCGTCGGTGTGCACCTGGACGTAGGTCAGGTTGCGCCACGGCGTCCCGACCACGTGTGTGCTGATTCCGGTGATGCGCACGGCAGTAGCCCCTTGCTGCGTCGTCGGCTCATGTGACGTCGCATTCGAGCATGTTCGAGATTTCGTCACACGTTCGAAATGCTGACGTGACAGTAGGGAGAGGGTGGTCGGAGTGTCAATGGGTCGAACGCATAACGGTTTCGACACCGCTTTCGATACGGATTTCGGGCAGTCCGTCGCGGAGCGTGGAGGGCGTCTCTGGCGTGTCCGCGCATATCCGTCAACTCGCCATGTACGAACGGCTTGTTTCATACAGAACTTTCACAGCCGTGACTAGGAACTGTGCGTCTGCGGAACCTAGTCTTCCCGCGTCATGGACTACTGCCACCCGTGCCGACGGCACCTGAATGGCGCCCTCGCCTGCCCGGGGTGCGGCGCCGCGGTCGAACAGCCCCGGGTGTACGCGGGTGCTCCGAACCAGGCCTACCCGCAGCCGGCCGAACGGCCCGCGGGAGCCGCGGGCCAGGGCGGGTACGACGGGTACACGGGCGCGGGGCAGTACGGCGGCGGGTACGGCACGGGCCAGTACGGCGGGCACCCCGGCGAAGGCCAGTACGGCGGTGCTCAGTACGGCGGTTCTCAGTACGGCGGTGCTCAGTACGGCGGTTCTCAGTACGTCGGTGCCCAGTACGACGGGCGTCACGACGAACCGAGCGCTCAGCAGGCCGAGTCGGCCGCGGAGCCCGAGGACGCTCCGGAGGCCGAGCCGGTCGCCGCGGACGCACCGGTCGGCGGGCGTGCCGCACGACGGGCGGCGCGGCGGCGCGGCCGTGGACGCAGACGCGGCCATGAGGAGCCCGGCGAGTCCGCCGAGAACGGCGAGTCCGCCGAGAACGAGTACGAGGACGAGTACGAGTACGAAGCCGACGACGAGTACGACGACGAGTACGACGACGCGGACGTGGACGAGGAGTCCGAGGCGGGCGGCGCGAGCCGTCGCGATCGCAAGGCCGCCGCGCACCGGCGCCGCCGTCGCCGGGTCCTGCTGATCACGGCCGGGTTCGTGCTCGCGGCCGGTGGCCTCAGCCTCGCGGAACTCGGCATGGACGCCCCGGGCAAGAGCGCCCAGCCGGCCGCCGCCGGGGACGAGTCGGCGAAGGGCGCCGCGGAGTCGGAGGTGTCGCCCTCGGCGGACGCGACGGACGGGAGCGCCGGAGCGGGCGCGGGTGAGTCGTCGAAGGACCCCTCCGCCTCCCCTTCGGTCTCCAAGTCCCCCAAGGACAAGGACAAGAAGGACGAGGACGGCAAGACCCCGTCCAAGGACCCCCAGTCCGCCACGACGGGCGGCTCCGGCCCGTCCACCCAGGACCCGGCTCCCACCCCCACCTCGGCCGAGGGCCCGACGCCGACGACCGAGCCGACCCCCTCGGACCCGACCCCGGACCCGGCGCCGTCCGAGACGTGCAACCGGTTCCTGTGGTGGTGCACCTGAGCGGCCGGCGTTCGCCTCGGTGAACGTCACCCGGGTGCTTCCGGTGAGTGACCGGCGTTCGCCGCGGTGACGTCACCCGGTGGTGCCCCCGGCCCGGCGTGGGAACGCCAGCCGGCGCAGGGCCCGCCAGTCGACCGGCGGCTTCGCGTCGGGCACACCCGGCCGGTCGCGCGGTACGCGCACGCGCAGCGCGCCCGGCATGACACGGCACACCACGGGAGCGGGCAGCAGCAGGGCCTCGCCGTCGACGCCGACCGGGACGTCGGGCGCGTCGGAGCGGACCACCACCTCCTCCGCGGCCAGTGAGGTCAGTCCGCGTGCCTGCTGGCCGCGCAGCAGCCCGGCCGCCTGGGCGGCGTTGTCGACGCTGACCCCGAGGATGCCGAGGGCGCCGGAGTCCAGCCGGGGCCGCCGGCCCAGACCGGCCGCGTCGCCGAGGGCGTAGGGGTTGTTGCTGATCAGCACGCCCTGGGGAGCGTCGATGGCCACCTGCCCCGCCCGCACGGTCAGCCGCGGGCCCGTGTGATGGGTCAGCAGGTCCGGGAGCTCCCGCAGGACGGTGCGCACCTTGTCGTCGCGGTACGCGGGGCTCTGCACCACCGCCGCGTACGCCCCGAAGGACGCGGTGTTCACGAACACGCGCTCACCGATCAGGCCGAGGTCTACACGGAGCTCGACGCCGTCGGTCAGCGCGTCGAGGCACTTCGAGGGGTCGTCCCGGTCGAGGCCGAGGTCCATGGCGAAGTGGTTGCGGGTGCCCGCGGAGATCACCATGAACGGCAGACCGTGCCCGGCGGCCACCCCCGCCACCAGCGCCTGGGTGCCGTCGCCGCCCGCGACCCCCAGCAGATCGGCCCCCTCCGCGACGGCCCGGCGGGCGAGTTCCTCGACGTCCTGGGGATGTGCCGGGTCCAGTACGACGACCTCGGCGCCGCGGGCCCGCGCCTTCCTCACGAGGCCGAACCTGCCGACCTTCCCGCCGCCCGAGCGGGGGTTCATGATCAGGAACGGTGCCCTGGGCGGGGGCGTCGACCGGGTCCATTCCCCGGCGTGCCCGGCGTCCGCCGCGAGGGCGGCCCGGCCGATCAGCGCCGCGACGGCCCACAGCGCGAGGGCCGACAGCACGGCCCACAGCAGCCCCACCGCCGAGTACGCCAGCAGCACCGCACCCGGCGTGAGCAACGCGAGCACGGCAGCCAGCGCCCGCACCAGCCCCCGCCGCGACAGCGTCCACCACAGGGCGGCAGCGGTGACGACGAGCCCCGCCAGCCCGACCACCAGCAGGCCGAGACTGCTGACCCCGGCCGCGGTCAGCACCAGCAAGAGCGCCCCGGCGGCGACGAGCAACGCCAGCCGCGCCGCCCACCGCGGCCGCGCCGAACCCCGTTCACCACCCACGAACGCATCCCACCGCGCCCGCCCCGGCACCACATCACCTGCACAGGGTGATCCCGCCGGGGGATGTGCGGCGGGGGGCGTCTCGCGTCTGCGGGCCCGTCGCCCCCAGGGGCGCGGGGAACCGCGCGACCAGCCACCGCGGACCGGCACCCGAACGATGACCTACCGCGGCACATCCTGCTGCGGTACCCCCAGCATGCGGCGCAACAGATCCCGCAGCGCCAACCGCTCCTCCCCCGACAACCCCGCAAGCGGCTCCCGGGCGAACCGCAGCGACTCGCGCAGCCCCCGAGCCACCGTCCGCCCGTCCTCCGTCACCGCCGCCAGCTTCACCCGCCGGTCCGCCGGATCCGGCCGCCGCTCCACCAGCCCCCGCGCCTCCAGCCGGTCCACGATCCCGGTCACGTTCGACGGCTCGCACCGCAACCGCTGCGCCAGCTTCCGCATCGGCAACGGCTCCAGCGACAGCAGACTCACCAGCCGCGCCTGCGCCCCGGTCAGCGCGTGCTCGGCGGCGGCCTCCTCGTACTCCTCGTGGTACCGGGCCACGACCGAACCGATGAGGTCGACGACTTCAAGGGTCAGTTCATCCGGACGGCGGGTCTTGTGTGGAGTGGCCATGGTCTCAGGGTAACCCCGTTACTTGACATCCTGAAATATTCAGGAGCATGGTTGTTTCAGATGCTGAAGTAAATTTCGCAGCAGACGCAGAAGATCGCAGCAGATGCAGTAGACCGGAAAGGCGCACCCCCATGACCAACCGCGAATGGCACCTCATCTCCCGCCCCGTCGGCTGGCCCGAGCCCGAGGACTTCGCCCTGGTCGAGACCGAGATCCGCACGCCCCGCGAGGGCCAGGTGCTCGTACGGAACAAGTACCTCTCCGTCGACCCGTACATGCGCGGACGCATGTCGGACGCCAAGTCCTACGCCGCGCCGTTCGAGCTCGGCAAGGTCATGCAGGGCGGCGCCGTCGGCGAGGTCGTCGCCTCCAATGCCGAGGGCTTCGCGGTCGGCGACCACGTCCTGCACTTCTTCGGCTGGCGCGAGTACGCCGTCATGGACGCGACGGCCGCCGTCAAGGTCGACCCCGAGGCCGCGCCCCTGTCCACGTACCTCGGCGTCCTCGGCATGACCGGCCTGACCGCGTACGCGGGTCTGCTGCGGGTCGGTGCGTTCAAGGAGGGCGACGCGGTCTTCGTGTCCGGCGCCGCGGGTGCCGTGGGCAGCCAGGTCGGCCAGATCGCGAAGCTCAAGGGCGCCTCGCGGGTCATCGGCTCCGCCGGCTCCGACGAGAAGGTCAAGCTGCTCGTCGAGGAGTACGGCTTCGACGCCGCCTTCAACTACAAGAACGGCCCCGTGTGGGAGCAGCTGAAGGAGGCCGCGCCGGACGGGATCGACGTCTACTTCGACAACGTCGGCGGCGAGCACCTGGAGGCCGCGATCGGCGCCCTCAACCTCAAGGGCCGGGCCGTGATCTGCGGCATGATCTCGCAGTACAACTCGACCGAGCCGACCCCCGGCCCGCGCAACATGGTCAAGATCCTCCAGAACCGGCTGCGCGTCGAGGGCGTTCTGGTCGGCGACCACTACGACCTCCAGCAGCAGTTCGTCCAGGAGGTCGGGCCCTGGGTCGCCTCGGGGCAGCTCAAGTACCGCGAGACGGTCGTCGAGGGCATCGAGAACAACCTGGAGGCGTTCCTCGGGGTTCTGCGCGGCGACAACATCGGAAAGATGATCGTCAAGCTCTGACGCCTTCTGTAGATTTCCGGTATGCGGTAACTTCTTTCCGAAACCGTCGTCGATCGTGGGCGCGAGTCGCGGCGGACCGAGGAGGAGAAGACACCGCATGACCATCCAGCAGTCCGACGTCCTGTACACGGCCGTCGCCACCGCCGAGAACGGTCGCGACGGCCGGGTCGCCACCGACGACGGCAAGCTCGACGTCGTGGTGAACCCGCCGAAGGAGATGGGCGGCAGCGGCGCCGGCACCAACCCGGAGCAGCTGTTCGCCGCCGGCTACAGCGCCTGCTTCCAGGGCGCACTCGGCGTCGTCGCCCGCCAGGAGAAGGCCGACATCTCCGGCTCGACCGTCACCGCGAAGGTCGGCATAGGCAAGAACGACCACGGCTTCGGGATCGTCGTCGAGATCTCGGCGGCCATCCCGAACGTCGACGCCGCCACGGCCCGGGACCTGCTTGAGAAGGCGCACCAGGTGTGCCCGTACTCGAAGGCGACGCGCGGCAACATCAGCGTGACGCTCCTCTGAGGTCGCACGCTGCACGAGCGGAGGCCGCACCCCTGGACGTGGGGTGCGGCCTCTGTGCTGCCGTCCGCCGTCCGCCGTCAGCCCGCCAGCGCCGCCCGGTGCACCGCATGCACCAGCCGGTCGTTCTCCGGTGCCGCGCCGCCCGGACAGGCGAACCGCCGCCGGGTGTAGCCGTAGGCGAGCCCGCTGCGGGGATCGGCGAAGGCCTGGGAGCCGCCCGCGCCGCTGTGGCCGAAGGAGCCCGCGCCCAGGAACGGGTAGACGTAGTCGGAGACCGCCTGGAACCCAAGGCCGAAGGACTTGTGGACCCGGGCCACCAGGTCGTACCCGGTGGAGTGGATCTGGCCCACCTCGGCGATCGTGTCCGGCTTCAGCAGCGGCGGGCGCTCGTCCACCTCGCTGATCGCCGCCGCGTACATCCCGGCGAGCCCGCGCGCGGACGCCACACCGCCCGCCGAGGCCGGACCGCTCGCCCGCACGGCGCGGGAGTTGGGGTAGTCCACGAGCTCACCGGCCCCCGGCACATGCGTGTTGAACGCGATCGAGGCCAGGGTGTGCGGCCCCGTCGGCGTCGCGTCCAGCACCGCCTGCTGCTCCGGCGTCGGCGCCATCGGCTGCACCGAGCGGTAGCGCGGCTCCAGCTCCTCGGGGAGCCCGAGATGGAAGTCCAGGCCGTACGGCGCCCGGATCCGCTCCTCGTACACCTCCTGGAGGGTGCGGCCGGTGGCCCGGCGCACCACCTCGCCGACGAGCGCGCCGATGACGAACGCGTGGTAGCCGAAGGCCGTGCCCGGCCGCCAGAACGGCCGCTGGTCGGCGAGCCGCTCGGCGATCGCGCGGTCGTCGGCCAGCTCCGCCCCGGTGAACCCGGCGTCAAGGCCGACCACCCCGGCCCGGTGCGAGAGCAGCTCGCGCAGGGTCAGGCCGCCCTTGCCCTCGGCCCCGAACTCCGGCCAGTAGTACGTCACCTTCCGGTCGGGCTCCAGCGTGCCCTCCTGGATGAGCAGCGCGACCACGAGGTACGCGGCGCCCTTGGTGGAGGAGAAGACGCCGTGCAGGGAGTCGGCCTCGCAGCCGTCACCGGCCCACAGGTCGACGACCTTCCGGCCGTGCACATAGGCGCACAACTGTCCTTCGTAGTCGGGGAGTTCACCCGCCACGAACGCGGCGAACTCCTCGCGCACCGGCTCGAAGCCGTCCGCGACGGTGCCGTGGATTCCTTGCGTCATCCGCTCTCCTCATCTGGTGCCGGTGGCGTCCGCCATGCTGAACAACGCCCTTCCGACCTGGGCGAATTCCCCCTTGGGATGATCCCGGAACATCGGCTCGGTGCCGAACAGGACCGCCTGCGGCCCGCTGACCACCGCGGCCCGCCCCGCCGCGTCCGCGGGCCCGCCGGTGCCGTCCTGCGACGGCCGCCAGTGCCCGGAGACGAGCGGATTGCCGGTGGCGTACGACTGCTCCACCCGGACGTCCGGGCCGAGGTCGGTGAACCACACGGGCGCGTAGACGAAGCCGTGCGAGGGGGCGCCGTTCATCAGGGCGCTGCCGGAGTTCGCCATCCGCACCACGCCGTTGGCGTCTCCGTTGCCCTCGACCGGCTTCACGGCCAGCAGCCCGGCCGCCGCGTTCAGCTCGGCGCCCGTGGCACCCCGTCCGACCAGCCCGTGCCCGTCCAGGAAGGCGTCCAGAGCGCTGCGGGCGCCGTCGTTCAGATCGCCGTGGTCCAGCCCCGCCGACACGCACAGCACGTCCACCGAGGACCAGTCGAACCCGGCGTTCAGCACACCCGGCGAGACCGGAGTGACCTCGAAGTTCATCTCCCGCAGCGCCAGCAGCTCACCCGGCGTGACGGCGGCGGCGACTCGCGTGCGGTGCAGCGGGGCCGTGCCCTTGGCCGTCGTCGCGTCGAAGGCGACGTCGTACGTCCGTGCCGCCGCCTCGGCCCTCACGCGGGCGGACGCCGGGACGATCGCACTGCCGTCGGCCGCCCGGCGTGCCGTGACACCCTGCTGGAGCAGCGAGTTGAGTGCCGCGACCTCGCGCGGGTCGTCCAGCCGCAGCCGCAGGTCGCCGCGCGGGGCGACGTACCCGACCCGGGCCGCGGCCGACACCGGCCGCAGCCCGGCGCCGGCCAGGCTCCCGCGCGTCACGGGCTCCACCGTCGCGCCCCACAGCCGGCCCAGACTCCAGCCCGAGATGTCGTACATCACCGACACCTTGTCGCTGATGTCCCGCCCGTCCGCGAGCAGCGCGTTCGCCAGGCCGCGCTTGGGCTGGCGCAGGTCGACGACGTACGAGCCCTTCGCGTACGTCCGTGAGCCGAGCCGGAAGCCGTGCGGTGCGCGGGTGACACGGACGTCGTTGGCGAGGAGGTGGTCCACCAGTCGGGCGGCGGCCGTCGCCGAGCGCTGGGCGGCGCGGCCGGCCGGGATGACGTAGGCGCGCGGGAACGTCGTCGTGTAGACGTCCTCGGGGCCGATGCCGGGGACGCCCGGGACCGTTTCCTCGGACACCGGGACCTGCGCGGCGCCCGTCGCACCGCGCCGGAAGACCTCGATCTGGTCGGCGACGAGGGAGGCGTGCCGGGTCCGCACGAAGTCGAGGGTGGCGCGCAGGGCGGCCCCGGCGACGTCGACGTTGATGGCGGAGCGGCGACGCAGCTCGGCGACGGGCAGATGGGCGTAGTCGGCGTTGTTCACCCGCATCGGGATCTCCACCGTGTGCGCGGCGACCGTGCCGTGGTAGGCCGCGTACTGCGGGGTGAAGATCGGCGGCCAGTCGTCCCAGCCCTCCTCCTGGTCCCGGAACGGGATCTGCACGGGCTGCACGCCGTCCTTCCCGGCCGTGTAGCCCAGGCCGTTGACGGCGGCCTCCATGCCGAGGGCGGCTGCGTAGGTGTTCTTCAGGAACAGGTCGTACTCGTAGTTCTCGCCGTGCGGGGGAGTGGTCGGCTCGATCAGGGTGCCGTTGACGTAGCCGTGCAGGTCGAGCATGACGGCCGGCTGCTTGTCGATCATGATGCGCCGCATCGCCCGCACCTCGGGCTGCGAGGCGGTGACGAAGTCCCGGTTCAGGTCGAAGCCGCCCGCGTTCGCGCGGGTCCCGGCGATCCGGCCGTCGGGGTTGGCGGTGATGTTGAAGTAGAGCCGGCTGTGGGCGAGGAGGTCGCGCGTGGCGCTGTCGTCGGCGGTGGCGAGCCGCTCGATGAGCTTCAGGGAGGCGTCGGTGCCCTCCCACTCGTTGCCGTGGATGTTGTTGTTGAGGAAGACCGGCGCCTTGTAGTCCCGCTTGATCCCGGGGGACTTGGCGGCGAGCGCGGGCGCGTTCTCGATGAGCTCGCGCATGCGGGCCTGGGCGCGGGCCCGGCGGGCGCTCTCCGGCGCGGTGACGGTGACCAGGTACAGCCGGTGCCCGCCCGCCGACCGCCCCGCGACCTCCACGCTCACCCGGTCGCCGAGGGCCTGGAGGGCGTTCAGCTTCGGCGCGATGGCGTGGTACGGGGCGAGACCGAGCTTGATGGACCTGTCGGCCGGGTTCTCCGGGTCGGGGGCGAGGACCTGGCGACGGGGATAGCCGCGGCTGTCGTCGCCGAGCACGGCGGCGGAGGCGGACTCCGCGGCGGCCTCGGCGGTGGACTCGGCGGCGGCCTCGGAATTCGCCGCGCCGGCCAGGGCCCGCCGGGCCGCGCTCAGGGGCGTCTGTGCGGCGGGCCCTTCCGGCGCGGCCTCGCGGTGGACCGGCGGTCGGGGCTCGGCGACGGCGGTCTGCGGGGTGAGCAGCAATGAGCCGGCCGTGGCAAGGACCAGGGCGGTGATCGGAACGGGTCTCGCAGGAACGGTTCTCGTGATGCGCACGCGTACCTCCTCCGGGAACTTCCTGTGATCGGTACGGCGAGGTGTACCTGTTCGACTCAACCGCAACAAGAGGGAGTTGGTGTCCCGGATGCCCCGGACGGCCCATGCCGGGGCACCCGGACCGGGCATGCTGAGGGCCCGGGTGTGCAAGGCGAGGAGGGCTCATGGCAACGATCCCCACGCTCCCCAGCAGGGACGACGTACTCCGCATGGCGCGCAGCACGACCGACATCACCGGCCAGCTCCTGGACACCGCCGGGAACCTCACCCGGATCGCGCTCAACACCTTCGACCCCAGGGACGGATCGGGCGCCGAGGTACTGCGCGTTCTGCGGCAGACCACCGCCGAACTCGCCGAGGCCAGCGCCTCCCCGCAGGCGCAGGAGGCCTTCTACCGCATCGTCGAGACGCTCACCCGTCTCGGCACCAGCGGGGCGCCCCTCGCCGTTCACCCGGTGAGCGAACCGGCGCAGGCCCTTCTCGCGGCCCTCGGCGACAGCCTGCTGCCGGTGCTGGACGCGGTGGAGCCGGCGATCGAGGAGTTCGCGGCGGCGCTCGGCGAACTGGTCGAGGCGACCTCGCCCCTGCTGCCGGCGACGGCGGGTGTCGCCGCGGGCGCCCTGCTCGCCGTGACCCCGCTGCTGCGCGCCGCCGCGGAGGTGCTGCGCGAGTCGTCGCCCGAACTGCGCCGCATCGCGGACGCGTTGACGGCCGCGCCGGCCCCGCTGATGCCGCTCCAGGTCGCCCTCGCCGAGCGGACGGCCGCCGCCGGCGCGAACGTCGTCCGCGCCGCTCTCCCGCCGCTTGCCGATCTCACGGAGGCGGCGGCGGCCACGGCCAAGGCCGCCCGCCCCGCCCTGATCGCCGGCGAGGAACTCCTCGTGGCCGGACTGGAACGCCTCCAGCCGATCCTGCTCGCCGGGGCCTCGCGCACGGGACGCGTGGCACGCGGGGTCGCGGTGCGGGTGTCGGCGGCGGTCAGCCCGGCCGTCGAGCCGGGGGTCGTGGTGGCCGTCAGTCCCGCGTAGAGGGCATGGTGACCCGGCCCCGAAACGGCTGTGACTGAGGTGTGACACGCCCCGGCTAGAGTTCTTGCCATGCGCGATCTTGGTGCCGGTTTCAGGTATCTCCTCAAGGGCCAGCGATGGGTGGCCCGGCACGGCAAGCAGTACGGCTTCGGGCTGATCCCGGGCCTGATCACCCTGGTGCTCTACGGGGGTGCGCTCGTCGCGCTCGCGCTGTGGGGCGAGGACTTCGTGTCCTGGTCGACGCCGTTCGCCGACGACTGGTCGAGCCCCTGGCAGGGCCTGTTCCGCGGCTTCCTCACCGCCGTGCTGTTCACCCTGGGCCTGCTCCTGTCGGTCGTCACCTTCACCGCCGTGACGCTCCTGATCGGCCAGCCCTTCTATGAGAACCTCTCCGAGAAGGTCGACCGGGACGTCTCCCCGGACGGCACGGCACCCGAGTCCGGTCTGCCGCTCTGGCGCGAGCTGTGGATCTCGGGCCGCGACAGCCTGCGGATCGTGGTGCGCGCCGCCCTGTGGGGCGTGCTGCTCTTCGCCCTCGGCTTCACCCCGGTCGTCGGCCAGACGGTCGTTCCGGTGCTCGGTGTCGTGGTCACGGGCTTCTTCCTCACCGAGGAACTCACGGCCGTCGCCCTCCAGCGCCGCCGTGTCGAACTCCGCGACCGCCTCACCCTGATGCGCTCCCGCAAGACCCTGGTCTGGGGCTTCGGCACGCCCCTGGCCGCAGCCTTCCTGATCCCCTTCGTCGCGGTGTTCCTGATGCCGGGCGCGGTCGCGGGGGCGACGCTGATGGCGCGGGAGCTGCTGGGTGAGGAGACCCAGGAGGACGGGGCGCCCGCGCCCGACCAGCAGAGCGTCAGCCGGTGACCGGGCTGCCGGCCGCCACCCTCAGGATCGTCCGTACCTGGGCGATGATGTCCAGCCGGTTCCGCACGAACTCGGGGTCGGTCACCGACCCCGTCGCCGGGTCGGTGTTGCCCGCCCCGAACTGCAGCACCGGCGTGTGCACATGCCCGCCCGGCAGCGTGTCGTGCAGCCCAAGGCGGTCCCGCAGCAGCGTCGCCCGGTAGGCGATCTCGTTGGACAGGTAGTCCCCGCCGCCCCCGGCCCGCGCGGTCGAGCCGGGCGTCGGCCCGTCCGGCCGGACCACGGCCTGCGTACCGCCCGCCGGGATCTCGGTCACGCTGGTGTTGTCGTACACCGGGAACCGGCCCGTGTCCGCGGCGACGATCTTCGCGTACGGCAGGGTCGTCGTCGTCCACTGCGGCTGCGAGGCCGGGTCGGCGACCGGCACGGTCCCGGTGCGGGAGACGTTGTCGTTGTCCGGGAAGCCGCCCCGCCAGGCCCCGTTGGTCCGCTCGACGTCGAACCGCCCGACCCGGCCCTGGCTCACGGTCGTGAACAGGTCGGCCCGCTTCAGATACGGCCGCAGTGTCCGCTCCACCGTGCCCTCGGCGAAGTCCTGCCAGCGCACCGGGAACACGGCGGTCTCCACCCGTGCCGGCCCGTCCGCCGTCTCGATCACCGTGCCGTCGAGGGCGAGCGCGGTGGCCCCGGACGGATTGGAGATACGGATGTCACGGTCGAGCGTGAACGGGTCGAAGCCGGTGACCAGGATCCGCTTCAGATCGCCGTGCGGATACCGGATGTCGGTCTGGCCACGCGACGTCCGCTCCAGCGCGTCCAGCAGCGCGCCCCGCTGCCCGTCGCCCAGCCCGAAGCCCGGCTCCCATGTCCGCACCTCGCGCGTCATCGACAACCGCGCCCAGTACAACGGCCGATCGTCGTCCCGGCTGAGATCCCCCGCAGCCGATCCTCGCCCCTGCGCCCGGTCCACGGCCCTGCGCCACAGCGCCGACCCCGTCCGCTCGACGACATGGCGGGCCTGCGCGTACGAGTGCGCCGCCTTGAGGTCGCGGGCGAACCGCGCGGCCGGGGCGTCGAATCCGGAGCGGCGCAGTATCTCCTGGGGCACGGCCCTGTCGAGCCGTTGCTCCTCGACGGTCGGCGGCGCCGCTTGAGTCCCGGCGGCGGCAGCGGTGCCCGCCGTCGGGGCCGAGAGGCCGGCCAGCAGGGCCAGTCCGAGGACGCCGATCCGAACACGTATGGAATTCAAGGCAGTTCCGGTCCTTCCGTCACGGTGGGGGAGGCAGAGCCTGTGTCGTGCGGGACGCCGGAAGTATCGCGTGGCGGGAGTGGTCTACGCCATGGTGCCGGACATCTTCACCGCCGCTTCCCCAGCACTTCAGGTCTCGCGGACGTGGTTGCTCGCCGTGGGGGGTTCCTCAATCGGTGGTTGCGGTTTCAGGTGCTTCGCAGGCGCCGAGGAAGGGGGGAGACGTGCTCGAACTCACCGAGGAGGCACCGCGATGGCGGCAAGGCGCACCCAGGCCGATGAAGCACGCGAGGCGGTCGTCGAGGCGGCCCTCGCCCGGCTCGACCTCGACGCGAAGGCGCGGCTGCTCTCCGGCCAGGACATGTGGACCCTGCCCGCGCTCCCCGGCATCGGCCTGAAGTCCCTCGTCATGTCCGACGGCCCGATCGGCGTGAGGGGCGTGCGCTGGACCGCCGACGACCCGTCGATCGCGCTGCCCTCGCCCACCGCCCTCGCCGCGACCTGGGACCCGCCGCTCGCCCGCCGCGCCGGCACCCTCCTCGCCCAGGAGGCCCGCCGCAAGGGCGTCCATGTGCTCCTCGCCCCCACCGTCAACCTCCACCGGTCCCCGCTCGGCGGCCGCCACTTCGAGGCGTACAGCGAGGACCCGTATCTGACGGGGACGATCGGCGCGGCCTGTGTGAGCGGCGTCCAGGCCGGCGGCGTCGGCACCACTGTGAAGCACTTCGTCGCCAACGACGCCGAGACCGACCGCTTCACCGTCGACAACACCGTGAGCGAACGCGCCCTGCGCGAGCTGTACCTGGCGCCCTTCGAGATCATCGTCGGCAACGCCCGCCCCTGGGGCATCATGACCGCCTACAACACGGTCAACGGCACGACGATGACCGAGCACCACCACCTCGTGAACGAGGTTCTGCGCGGCGAATGGGGCTTCGACGGCTTCAACGTCTCCGACTGGATGGCCGCCCGGTCCACCGCCGGCGCGATCGAGGGCGGCCTCGACGTCGCCATGCCGGGACCGCGGACCGTGTACGGCGAACCCCTCGCCCGGGCCGTGCGGGACGGCGAGGTCGCCGAGGCCAGGGTCGACGACGCCGTGCGCAACGTCCTGCGGCTCGCCGCCCGCGTCGGCATCCTCGACGGCGCCGAGCCCGTGGTCACCGACCTCCCCGAGACCGTCGACGGCCGTGCCCTGGCCCGCGAGATCGCCCGCCGCTCCTTCGTCCTGGTCCGCAACGACGGCGCCCTCCCGCTGCGCCCGAACGGCACGGTCGCCCTCATCGGCGCCGCCGCCCGCGACGCCCGCGTCCTCGGCGGCGGCTCGGCCACCGTCTTCCCCGCCGGCGTCGTCTCCCCGCTCGACGGCCTGACCGCCGCGCTCCCCGAGGGCACCCTCACGTACGCCGTCGGCGCCGACCCGAACACCGAACTCGCCGCCGCCGACCAGGGCTTCGAGCTACGGGCCGTGTGCCGGGACGCGGACGGCAACGCCATCGGCACGGGCTCCGCGCCCAGCGGCCACATCCAGTGGATGGGCTCCGACCTCCCCGAAGGGGTCACCCACGAGACCCTGCACTCCGTCGAACTGACCGGCACCTTCACCCCGCGCGACACCGGCGCGCACACCTTCGGCATCAAGGGCATCGGCGGCTTCAAGCTCGTCATCGACGGCACCACCTACTACGACGACGTCCAGCGCCCCGCCAAGGACGACCCCTTCATCACCTTCTTCGGCGCCCCCGTCCCGCGCGCCCGGCCCGAACTCACCGCCGGCACACCGGTCGAGGTCTCCCTAACCCACCTCGTGGAGTTCCCCGAGGACGTCCCGATGAAGGTCGTCGGCTTCACGCTCGCCCACCAGGAGCCGCAGCGCGACCCCGACGAGCTGATCGCCGAGGCCGCCCGCGCCGCCCGGGGCGCCGGCACGGCCGTCGTCGTGGTCGCCACCACCGACCGCGTCGAGTCCGAGGGCTTCGACCGCACCGACCTGACGCTGCCCGGCCGCCAGGACGAGCTGGTGCGCGCCGTCGCCGCCGCCAACCCGAACACCGTCGTGGTCGTCAACTCCGGCTCCCCGGTGGAGCTGCCGTGGCGCACGGACGTCGCCGCGGTGCTGCTGAGCTGGTTCCCCGGCCAGGAGGGCGGCGCCGCCCTGGCCGACGTCCTCACGGGCACCCACGAGCCGGGTGGCCGGCTGCCCACCACCTGGGGCTCGCTGGCCGACGCCCCGGTCACCGAGGTCGTCCCCACGTCCGGCGGGCTGTCGTACACCGAGGGCGTCTTCATCGGCTACCGCGCCTGGGAGAAACACGGCAGGGTCCCGTCGTACCCCTTCGGGCACGGCCTCGGCTACACCGACTGGACCTACGAGTCCGCCGAGGTCAAGGGCGGCACCGTCACCGTCCGCGTCCGCAACTGCGGCGAGCGCGCCGGGCGCGAGGTCGTGCAGGTCTATCTGGCGCCGAGCGAGCCGGACGCCGACCGGCCGGCTCGGTGGCTCGCCGGGTTCGCCCCTGTGGAGGCGGGACCGGGGGAGCGGGGCGAGGCCGTGGTCGAACTGCCGCGCCGGGCGTTCGAGGTCTGGGACGAGAAGACCAATGCGTGGACCTTTGTGAAGGGTTCGTACGAGATCCAGGTGGGGCGCTCGATCGCGGACCGCCGGGTCACGGCGACGATTAACGTCTGATCCGGGAGAAGTGCCCAGGAACAGCCCCGGTCCAGGACCCTGACAACACCTGGACCGGGGCTCGTGCCTTTCGCCGTCGGTCAGCGCGCCGAGAAGCCGTACACCGTCTCCGAGCGGAACACCTCGCCCGGACGCAGCACCGTGCTCGGGAACTCCGGCCGGTTCGGGGAGTCGGGGAAGTGCTGGGTCTCCAGCGCGATGCCGTCACCCGCAGCGAAGGGCTCGGGCAGATGGTCGCCGGTGTAGAGCTGGAGGCCGGGCTCGGTCGTCGCCACCGTCAGCACCCGCCCGCTCGACGGCTCGTACAGCTCGGCGACCTTCTGCGCGCTCGCCGTCACACCCTTGTCGAGCACGAAGTTGTGGTCGTACCCGGCGCCGACCTTGCGCGCCTGACGGAAGTCGAAGCGGGTGTCCGTGACGTCGTCCAGGGCGCCGGTCGGAATGAGGTCCGCGTCGACCGGAGTGAACCGGGAGGCGGCCAGCCGCAGTTCGTGCCCGCCCGCGCTGCCGGAACCGGCCCCGGCGAGATTGAAGTAGCTGTGGTTGGTCAGGTTCACCACGGTCGGCGCGTCCGTGACCGCCTCGTACGCGATCCGCAGCGCCCCGCCGGCGTCCAGCGTGTAGGTCACCGAGACCTCCAGCCGCCCCGGGAAGCCCTCCTCGCCGTACGGGCTGACCCGCTCGAGCCGCAGCCCGTGCTCGACGGGCGTCACGTCCCACACCCGCTTGTCGAAGCCGCGCTCGCCGCCGTGCAGGGAGTTGGGCGGCGTGTTGGGCTCCAGCGCGTACGTCAGGTCGTCGAGCGGGAAGCGGCCGCCCGCGATCCGGTTGGCGTACCGCCCGATGAGGGCGCCGAGATAGGGACCCGGGTGGGACACGTAGTCCTCCAGGGAGGCGAACCCCAGCACCACGTCCGCCGGGTGACCGTCCCGGTCCGGCACCTGGAGCGACTGCACGATCCCGCCGTACGACAGCACCCGTACCCGCACGCCGGCGCGCTCCAGGGTCCATCGGTGGACCTCGGTGCCGTCGGAAAGTGTGCCGAAGTGTTCGCTCATGAGCGGAACACTAGTTCGTGACCGTCCGGTAGGCGATCTCGGCCAGCCGTGCCTGCCCGTCGACACTCGGATGGAACCAGTCCCACCGGCTCAGCTGCTCGGTGCCGAACCGGAAGTCGTACACCGCGCCGTCGTCGAAACGGCACCGGCGGTCCTTCTCGCAGACCTCCTCCAGCACCTTGTTGTACGCCTCGACACGCCCCTGCACCGTCTCGCGCCGCTGGTTGGACTGCGTGGTGAGGGAGTCGGGGTCGCTCAGCATCGACGGGCAGATGCCGAGCTCCCACACCTGTTTGCCCAGCGGATTGGTACGGCCCTGCTCCCACAGCCGCATCAGATTCGGCACGCTCGCCACGAACACCTGTGCCTTCGGCAGCGACTCGCGCAGCGTGCCCATCGCGTCCTCGAACTGCGCCCGGAAGTCGGCCACCGGGGTCATCGCGTCGGTCGACGCACGGCAGGCGTCGTTCGCCCCCGCCATCACCGCCACCAACTCGGGCCTGCGTGTCGCCGCCTGGGCCATCTGCCCGGGTACGTCCGCCATCCGGGCCCCGGTCACCGCGTAGTTCCAGCTGTTCCGGGCCGCGTTCGCCTTCCCCAGCAGCCGTACGGCCAGGCTGTCGACCTGGGCGCTGCTGCCGGTCGCCCAGGAGACCTCGGGGCAGTCCGACAGGACCGAGCAGGCGTCGAAACCACGGGTGATGGAGTCGCCCACGGCCGCGACGGAGGCCGGGCTGCGGTCCCAGGTGGGCGTCGGCTTCGGGGACGGGCGTGCGCTGCGCGCGTCGGTGCCGGAGGGTGCCGGCGAGTCGCCGCCGACGGCGTCACAGCCGGCGGCACCCAGGACGGCCGCGGTCACGGCGGCCAGGACAGCGCGCGAAAGGTGCTGTCGCTTCGGCATGCCCTGGTCCATCCCCTCGTCCGTCCCGGTCGGCCACCCACTGATGTGTCCAACCCATAACAACGCACGAGGGTTCCCGCCCGGCTCATGCAACGGCTCACACCCGTACAAGCGTCCCCCCGGGTGAATGGCGGGCGTTTGACGGCACCTGGACGGACGGTACGTCACACTCCTTGCGCCGCCGCACGGTAGCCTCGCCATCAACGTGGCCGCCCGGCCACGATCGTCCGCCAGTTCGCAAGATGTCCGCTCAGCCCGGAGGTCCCGGTGACGACACGTGGAGTTCTGTACGTGCACTCCGCGCCGCGCGCGCTGTGCCCGCACGTCGAGTGGGCCGTCGCCGGGGTGCTCGGCACGCGCGTCAACCTCGACTGGATCCGGCAGCCCGCCGCGCCCGGCACCTGGCGCTCGGAGTTCTCCTGGCAGGCCGAGGCGGGCACCGCCTCCAAGCTGGCCTCCGCCCTGCGCGGCTGGCACCTGCTGCGCTTCGAGGTCACGGCCGAGCCCTGCCCCACCGCCGAGGGCGAGCGCTACAGCTGCACCCCCGAACTCGGCATCTTCCACGCCGTGACCGGCATCCACGGCGACATCCTCATCCCGGAGGACCGCCTGCGCGCCGCCCTGGCCCGCTCCCAGCGCGAGGAGACGGACCTGGCGGCCGAGATCGCCAAACTCCTCGGCAAGCCGTGGGACGACGAACTGGAGCCCTTCAGATACGCGGGCGAAGGCGCCCCGGTCCGCTGGCTGCACCAAGTGGTCTGAGACAGGGACAAGTGAAGGGCCCCCACCTCGAAAGGTGGGGGCCCTTCACGTACGTACAGGGGGCGCTCAGATCGTCCGGAACGCCAGCACCACGTTGTGCCCACCGAAGCCGAACGAGTCGTTCAGCGCGGCGATACGGCCCTCCACGGGCAGCTTGCGGGCCTCACCGCGGACGACGTCGGCGTTCGCCTCGGCCTCCGGGTCCAGGTTCTCGACGTTGATGGTCGGCGGAGCCACCCGGTGGTACAGCGCGAGCACCGTCGCCACGGTCTCCACACCACCGGCGCCGCCCAGCAGATGACCCGTCATCGACTTGGTGGCCGACACGGCCATGTGGTCGGCGTCGTCACCGAACACCTTCCGCAGCGCCTTCAGCTCGGCGATGTCACCGGCCGGCGTCGACGTCGCGTGCGCGTTGACGTGCACGATCTCCGCCGGGTCCAGGTCGTTGCGCTCCAGCAGGTTCTGCAGGGCCTGCGAGATGCCCCGCCCCTCCGGCTCCGGCTGCACGATGTCGTGCGCGTCGGCGGAGATGCCCTGCCCGACCGCCTCGGCGTACACCCGGGCCCCGCGCTTCGCGGCGTGCTCGGCGGACTCCAGGACGACCACGCCGGCGCCCTCACCGAGGACGAAGCCGTCGCGGGCGACGTCGTAGGGACGCGACGCGCCCTGCGGGTCGTCGTTGTTCTTGGACATCGCCATCATGTTGCCGAACGCGGCGATCGGCAGCGGGTGGATCGCCGCCTCCGTGCCACCCGCGACGACGATGTCGGCGCGGCCGGTGCGGATCATCTCGATGGCGTAGCCGATGGCCTCGGCGCCCGAGGCGCACGCGGAGACCGGCGTGTGCACGCCCGCACGGGCGCCCACGGCCAGACCCACGTTCGCGGAGGGGCTGTTCGGCATCAGCATGGGGACGGTGTGCGGCGAGACACGGCGAACGCCCTTGTCCTTGAGCACGTCGTACTGGTCGAGCAGGGTCGTCACACCACCGATGCCGGAGGCGATGACGGCACCGAGGCGGTCGGGGTCGACCTTCGGGTCCTCACCGGCCTTGGCCTCGAAACCGGCGTCGGCCCAGGCCTCCTTGGCCGCGATCAGCGCGAACTGCGCCGAGCGGTCCAGGCGGCGGGCCTGCGGCCGCGGGATGACCTCGGTCGGTTCCACGGCGACCGGCGCGGCGATACGGACCGCCTGCTCGGCGGCCCAGTCCTGCTCCAGGGGCTTGACGCCGGACTTGCCGGCGATCAGGCCCTCCCAGGTAGAGGCTGCGTCGCCACCCAGCGGTGTGGTTGCGCCGATACCGGTGACGACCACGGTGCGATTGGTCGAGCTCACGGGAATTCTTTCTCCAACGGATACGAGGATTCAGCGGCGCCACCGCCGGGTGGCGGGGCAGGCAGCCCCAGGCTGGATCGGAGGATCAGCCCTGGTGCTTGAGGATGTAGTCGGTCGCGTCGCCCACGGTCTTGAGGTTCTTGACGTCCTCGTCCGGGATCTTGACGTCGAAGCGCTCTTCGGCGGCGACGACGACCTCGACCATGGACAGCGAGTCGACGTCCAGGTCGTCGGTGAAGGACTTGTCCAGCTGGACGTCCTCAACCGGGATGCCGGCGATCTCGTTCACGATGTCGGCGAGACCGGCGACGATCTCTTCCTGAGTGGCGGCCATCTTGGCGCTCCTTCGTAGATATCTCAGAGGGTTTGGCGTCCGCCGCGTGAGCGGCAGGTGGTGCGTTTCCCGTGCCGGCTCACATGATCCGGCACGGAGTGCCTAGGGGAGAGTAACGACCGTCGCGGCGTATACGAGACCCGCCCCGAATCCGATGACGAGCGCGGTGTCGCCGCTCTTCGCCTCGCCGGTCGCCAGGAGCCGCTCCATCGCGAGCGGGATCGAGGCGGCCGAGGTGTTGCCGGTGGTGCGCACGTCACGCGCGACCGTGACGTGTTCCGGCAGCTTGAGTGTCTTCACCATCGAGTCGATGATCCGCTCGTTGGCCTGGTGCGGGATGAAGACGTCCAGGTCGTCCGAGGTGATCCCGGCCGCGTCCAGCGCCTGCTGGGCGACCTTCGCCATCTCGAACACGGCCCAGCGGAAGACCGCCTGGCCCTCCTGCGTGATCGCGGGGAACTTCTCGACCTCGCCGGCGCGGTAGTCCGTCCACGGCACGGTCTGCTTGATCGTCTCGGACTTGTCGCCCTCGGAGCCCCAGACGGTCGGGCCGATGGCGGGCTCCTTGGCGGGGCCCACGACGACCGCCCCGGCGCCGTCACCGAACAGGAAGGCCGTCGCGCGGTCCTCCAGGTCGGTCAGGTCGGACAGCCGCTCGACGCCGATGACCAGGACGTACTCCGCGCTGCCCTCGACGATCATGCCCTTGGCGAGGGTGAGACCGTAGCCGAAGCCCGCGCAGCCGGCCGAGATGTCGAAGGCGGCGGCCCTGTTCGTGCCGAGCTTGTCGGCGATCTCGGTGGCGACGGCCGGGGTCTGCTTGAAGTGCGAGACGGTCGAGACGATCACGCCGCCGATCTGCTCGGCGGAGATCCCGGCGTCGGCGATGGCCTTGCCGGACGCCTCGATCGACATCGCGGCGACGGTCTCCTCGTCGTTCGCCCAGTGCCGCGTCTCGATGCCGGAGCGCGACCGGATCCACTCGTCGGACGAGTCGATCTTCTCCAGGATCACCTCGTTGGGCACCACACGCGTGGGGCGGTAACCGCCCACGCCGAGGATGCGCGCGTACGGGGCGCCCTTGCTGGGCTTCAGCTTCGCCATGCTCCGGGCTCCTTGTCAGGCGTGCTCTGCGATGAGCTCGCGAGCAGCGTCCAGGTCGTCGGGGGTCTTGAGCGCCAGGGTCTTCACACCCGGCAGCGCGCGCTTGGCCAGACCGGTCAGCGTGCCGCCCGGGCACGCCTCGATCAGGGCCGTGACGCCGAGCTCCTTGAAGGTCTCCATGCACAGGTCCCAGCGGACCGGGTTGGCGACCTGCCCGACGAGCCGCTCCAGCACCTCGGCGCCGGTGGCGACCGCGTGGCCGTCCTTGTTGGAGACGTAGGTGACGCGCGGGTCGCCGGGGACCAGCTCCTTGGCCGCCTCGGCCAGCCTGTCGACGGCCGGGCCCATGTGGTGCGTGTGGAACGCGCCGGCGACCTTCAGCGGGACGACCTTGCGCACGCCCTCGGGCTTGTCCTCGTTCAGCGCGGCGAGCTGCTCCATGGTGCCCGCGGCCACGATCTGGCCGGCGCCGTTCATGTTCGCCGGGGTCAGGCCCAGCTTCTCCAGGTGCGCGACGCTGACCTCGGGGTCGCCGCCCAGCAGCGCCGACATGCCGGTCTCGGTGATCGCGGCGGCCTCGGCCATGGCCAGGCCCCGCCCCCGCACGAGGGTCAGCGCGGCGGTGTCGTCGAGGACGCCCGCGTAGGCGGCCGCGGTGATCTCACCGACGCTGTGGCCGGCGACGGCGCCGGGCGGGGTGTCACCCAGTGCCGCGGCGGACAGGATGCCGGCCGCGACGAGCAGCGGCTGCGCCACGGCGGTGTCCCGGATGGCGTCGGCGTCGGCCTGCGTCCCGTAGTGGGCGAGGTCCAGTCCGATGGCGTCCGACCAGGCACCGAGGCGGTCGGCGGCACCGGGCAGTTCGAGCCAGGGGGTCAGGAAGCCGGGCGTCTGGGCGCCCTGGCCGGGAGCGACGAGTACGAGCACTCTCACACTCTCTCTTGGGGACGGGCGGCGCCGCCCGTGGGGACAAGGACGAAGAACACGAGGGGGTTTTGTGGGGCCCCGACAAAAGCCTAGAGCTGGAGATCGCCGTCGGCCAGACGCCCCAGGATCAGCGCGATCCGCAAAGTGAACGCGGAGCGCACATCGGACGGCGACCAGCCGGTGACGTCAGTCACACGTCGAAGCCGGTAGCGCACGGTGTTGGGATGCACGAACAGCATCCGCGCCGCGCCCTCCAGACTGCTCGCCTGTTCGAGATAGACGGAGAGTGTCTCCAGGAGAGCGGAGCCGGCTTCCTCCAGCGGTCTGTAGATCTCCTCCACCAACTGCTCGCGGGCGCTCGGATCGCCCGCGATGGCACGCTCCGGGAGCAGATCGTCGGCGAGTACCGGCCGCGGGGCGTCCTGCCAGGCGGAACACGCCTTCAGCCCGGCCGCCGCGGCCTGCGCGGACCGCGTCGCGGCCAGCAGATCCGGCACGACGGGGCCCGCGACGACGGGTCCGGCGGCATACGGCCCGATCAGCGACTTGGCCACGGCGAGCGGGCTGTCGCTGCCGCCCGCGATCACCACCAGCCGGTCCCCGAGCACCCCGGTCAGCACCTGGAGCTTCGCGTGCCGGGCGGCCCGCCGGATCGCCTCCACGGTCAGTTCGCTGTCCCCGTCGGGCGCCGTCCCGAGCACCACGCACACATGCTCCGGCGAGTTCCAGCCGAGCGCCGCGGCCCGCGACACGGCGCCCTCGTCGGCCTCGCCGCTGAGGACGGCGTTCACGACCAGCGACTCCAGGCGCGCGTCCCAGGCACCGCGTGCCTCGGCCGCCTGGGCGTAGACCTGGGCGGTGGCGAAGGCGATCTCCCGGGCGTAGACGAGCAGCGCCTCGCGCAGCACGCTCTCGTCGCCGGGGGCGGCGACCTCGTCGATCGCCGACTCCATGACCTCGATGGTCGTACGCACCATCTCCACGGTCTGCCGCAGCGTGATGGCGCGGGTCAGTTCGCGCGGGGCCGTCCCGAAGACGTCGGTGGAGATCGCCTGCGGCGCGTCGGGATGCCGGAACCACTCGGTGAAGGCGGCGATGCCGGCCTGCGCGACGAGACCGATCCAGGAACGGTTCTCCGGGGGCATCGCCCGGTACCACGGCAGCGTCTCGTCCATCCGCGCGATGGCCTGTGCGGCGAGGGAACCGGAGGATTTCTCCAGCCGCTTCAGGGTCGCGGAGTGGGAATGGACGTCGTGCGCGGCGGCGGGGGAGTTTCGGGCTTCGGGTTCGGGCACGGGGACAAGACTGCCTTATCCGGACGCGAGTGCGTGCCGGAGGGTCGCGGGTGAGCCTTTCCCGGTGCGGCTACGGTGGTGCCGTGATGGATGTACGGCGCGCCGCGGAGCGCTATCCGGGAGGGGATCCGGCCTCGGGCATCGAGTCGCGCCACGCCTTCTCCTTCGGCCCGCACTACGACCCCGACAACCTCCGCTTCGGCGCGCTGATCGCCTGCAACGAGGAGCGGCTCGCGCCCGGCGCCGGCTTCGACGAGCACCCGCACAGCCACACCGAGATCGTGACCTGGGTCGTCGAGGGCGAGCTCACCCACCGCGACTCCACCGGCCACGAGACCCGGGTCGGCCCCGGCGACGTGCAGCGGCTCAGCTCGGCGGGCGGCGTACGGCACGTCGAGCGCAACGACGCCGAGGTGCCCCTGACCTTCATCCAGACCTGGCTGGCCCCGCTCGCGCCGGGCGGCGACCCCGCGTACGAGATCGTCCACGGCATCGCCGACTCCACGCCGTACGCCGTGCCGGAGGCGGGCGCCCTGCTCCATGTACGCCGACTGGGCGCGGGTGAGCGTACGGCCGTGCCCGACGGGGCGTACCTGTACGTGCAGGTCGTGCGCGGCACGGTGCGTCTGGACGGCGAGGAACTGGGCGCGGGGGACGCGGCCCGCATCACGGACGCCAAGGACATCGAGGCCGTGGGGGTGAGCGCGGCGGAGCTGCTGATGTGGGAGATGGCCGGATAGTGGTGGGGCTCGAGATGCCCAAGTGGTCGGAACATCGTCAAATGGAGGTCGGAATCCCGCCCGGCAGAGAAGAGCCGAGCCCATGGCAAGACGCAAGGCCGAAGGGGGACGGGGCGACGCCCCGAAAAGTGGGGGACTGCGACGGCTCGGCGAGTGGTGTGCCCACCACTTCGTGATCGTGATCGTCGCCTGGGTCGTGGCGCTCGGCGTGCTCCAGGCTCTCAACCACATCCACGGCGGGGAGTACTCGGACAACTTCGCCCTGTCCGACGTGCAGTCCGAGAAGGGCCTGGACGTCCTCAAGGAGCACGATCCGCAGGCCGGCGGCTACAGCAGCCAGATCGTCACGCACGACGCGGACCAGCCGCTGACCTCGTTCGGCTCACAGATGTCGGCCACCGTCGCCGACCTCCAGAAGCTGCCGCACGTGCTGAGCGTGCAGAACCCGCTGGAGGCCACCTCCTCCAAGGTCGGGCCGCTGTCCTCGGACGGGAAGACCGGCTACATCACCATCCGCTTCGACGAACAGCCCGCCCTCCTGGGCGACAGCTACCTGAACGGCGTCGACAGCGCCGTGGAGCCGCTCCGACAGGCGGGAGTCGACGTCGAGTACGGCGGATCGCTCGGCGAGCTGGAGCGGCCCGCCGGCAACGACCGGCTCAGCGAGGCGATCGGGTTCGGCGTCGCCATCATCGTGCTGCTGGTCGGCTTCGGCAGTCTGATCGCCGCCTTCCTGCCGCTGATCTCCGCCCTGATCGCGGTGGTCGGCGGACTGGCCTGTCTCGGGCTGCTCGCCCTCGCGTTCACCTTCGCCACGGTCTCGCCCACCCTGGCCACGATGATCGGCCTCGGCGTCGGCATCGACTACGCCCTCTTCCTGCTCACCCGGCACCGGCAGAACCTCATGGACGGCGCCGATCCGGTGCGCGCCGCCGGTCACGCCGCCGCCACCTCAGGACGCGCGGTGCTCGTCTCCGGCACCACGGTGATCGTCGCTCTGATGGGCCTGTGGGTGTCCGGCGTGAACTTCATCGGCCTGCTCGGCGTCGCCGCGGCCGTCACGGTCGTCTCCGCCGTCCTGGGCGCGCTGACCCTGGTCCCGGCCCTGCTGGGGCTGGTCGGCCGCAACGTCGACCGCTGGCACCTGCGCAGGCCCGTCGCCGAGACCGAGGCCGGAGGGGACATCTCCCAGGGCACCTGGCACCGCTATGCCAAGCGCGTGGAGCACCATCCGTGGCGGTACCTGTCCGCCGGCGTGGCCACCGTCGCGGTGCTGGCCATCCCCGTCTTCTCGATCCAGCTCGGTCACATCGGCGACGGCGCCGACCCCACGTCCTTCACCGACCGGCGGGCCTTCGACCTGATGACGGACGCCTTCGGCGCGGGCTCCAACGGGCCGCTCACCGTCGTCGTGGACCAGACGAACGTACCGGACTCGCAGCGCTCCGACCTGGCCTCGAAGACCCAGCAGGCACTGAACGACGCGTCCGGGACCTCCTTCGTCAGCCCGCTGCAGCCGACCCAGGACGGCGACGTCCTGGTCGGCACGGTCTACTCGTCGGTGTCCCCGCAGAACAAGGACACCACCGACCTCGTCAACCGCCTCTACGACCACACGCTCCCCGACGCGGCCTCCGGCACCGACGCCGAGGGCTACGTCACCGGGACCACGGCCGCCCAGGTCGACTTCCGCAACATCGTCGCCGAGCGGCTGCCGCTGATCATCCTCGTGGTGGTCGGCCTCGCCTTCCTGATCGTCCTGGCGGTCTTCCGCGGCCTGCTGGTCGCCGTGAAGGCGGCCGTCCTCAACGTCCTGTCGATCGCGGCCTCGTACGGCGTGGTGGTCGCCGTCTTCCAGTGGGGCTGGGGCGGGCCCGCGCTGGGGGTGCACGGCAAGGTGCCCATCGAGAGCTATGTGCCGATGATGATGTTCGCGATCATCTTCGGCCTGAGCATGGACTACGAGATCTTCCTGCTGTCCCGGGTGCACGAGGCGTGGAAGCGCACCGGGAACGCCAAGGACTCGGTCGCCCACGCGCTGGAGATCACCGCGCGTGTGATCACCTGCGCCGCGCTGATCATGGTGAGTGTGTTCGCGGCCTTCATCATCAGCGACAACATCGTCGTCAAGATGCTGGGCCTGGGGCTCGCCGTCAGTGTGCTCATCGACGCCACCGTGGTCCGGCTGCTCATGGTGCCCGCCGTGATGACGCTGCTGGGCGAGCACGCCTGGTGGACGCCCCGCCGGCTGGACAGGATCCTGCCGCACATCGACACCGAGGGCACCGGCGAGAAGCTGGGCGCCCTGCCGGAGCCCGGGCCGCCCAAGGACGGGTGACCGGTCCTACAGCCCCGCCAGCACCGCGTCCGTGAACGGCGGCCACGCCTGGACCGCCCACGGCCCGAACGCCCGGTCCGTCAGCGCGACGCAGGCCGCGCTCGCGTCGGGGTCGATCCACAGGAACGTACCCGACTGCCCGAAGTGCCCGAAGGTGCGCGGCGAGGACGAGGCGCCCGTCCAGTGGGGGGACTTGCCGTCGCGGATCTCGAAGCCGAGGCCCCAGTCGTTGGGGTTCTGGTGCCCGTACCCCGGCAGGACGCCCTTCGTCCCCGGGTACTGCACGGTCATCGCCTCGGCGACCGTGCGCGGGTCCAGCAGCCGGGGCGCCTGCACCTCAGCCGCGAAGCGCAGCAGGTCCTCGACGCTCGACACGCCGTCCTTGGCCGGGGAGCCCTCCAGGGAGGTGGCCGTCATGCCCAGCGGCTCCAGCACGGCCTGCCGCAGATACTCCGCGAACGGGATGTCCGTCGCCTTGGCCACATGGTCCCCGAGCTGCTCGAACCCGGCGTTGGAGTACAGCCGCCGCTCCCCGGGCGGGGCCGTCACCCGGTGCTCGTCGAAGGCCAGCCCCGAGGTGTGCGCGAGCAGATGCCGCACCGTCGACCCCGCGGGCCCGGCCGGCTCGTCGAGCTCGACGGCGCCCTCCTCGTAGGCGACGAGCACCGCGTACGCGGCCAGCGGCTTGGTGACCGAGGCCAGCGGGAACCGGTGCCCGACGGGACCGTGCGTACCCACGACCGTGCCGTCCGCGCGTACGACACCCGCCGCCGCGGTGGGCACGGGCCAGTTCTCGATCAGTGCGAGGCTGCTCAACGACATGCCGTCGAGCCTATGCGGCCCGAAGGCACGGGCGCATCGAGGGGTCCGGCAGTGCCCTCAGGACGATCTCGGCCCAGGTCCGGCTCGTCGGCCACGGTGATCGCGTCACGTCCCGTGGTTTTCTTACCGTTTCCGCTTGCTTGGAGCGCACTCGAAGGTCATAGCGTTGAGGACATGACGGTGATGGAGACCACGAGTACCAGGACCGACACCTGCGCCGCCCCGCCGCACCCCCATCGGCGGCCGACGGGCCAGGACAGCTACACGATCAGCGAGGTCGTCGCCTTCACCGGTCTGACGGCCCACACCCTGCGCTGGTACGAGCGGATCGGTCTGATGCCGCACGTCGACCGCTCCCACACGGGCCAGCGCCGCTACAGCAACCGGGACCTGGACTGGCTCGACCTCGTCGGCAAGCTGCGGCTGACCGGCATGCCCGTCGCCGACATGGTCCGGTACGCCGAGCTGGTGCGCGAGGGCGACCACACCTTCGGCGAGCGCTTCGAACTGCTGGAGACGACCCGGCGCGACGTCCTCGCCCGGATCGCCGAGCTCCAGGACACGCTCGCCGTGCTCGACCGGAAGATCAGTTTCTACGCGGACGCCGGGCGTCTGTACGAGCAGGAGAAGACGGAGAAGGCGGTATGACGGACAGCAGGATCGCGACGGCACGACTCGGCGCCACCGGACCCGAGGTCGGTGTCCAGGGCCTCGGCTGCATGGGCATGAGCTTCGCGTACGGCCCGTCGGACGCGGACGAGTCCAGGGCGACCCTGGAGCGGGCCCTGGAACTGGGCGTCACGCTGTACGACACGGCGGACGCTTACGGGGCGGGGGAGAACGAGAAGTTCCTCTCCCCGTTCTTCCGGGCCCACCGCGACGAGCTGGTGATCGCCACGAAGTTCGCTCTGGCGATCGACCCGGACGACCCGACCAAGCGGATCATCCGCAACGACGCGCCCTACATACGCCAGTGCGTCGAGGCGAGTCTGAAGCGCCTGGACGTCGACGTGATCGACCTCTACTACATGCACCGCCGCGACGTGAACGTCCCCCTGGAGGAGACCGTCGGCGTCATGGCGGAGCTGGTCCGCGAGGGCAAGATCAAGCACCTGGGCCTCAGCGAGGTGACGGCGGCCGAGCTGCGCACCGCGCACGCCGTGCACCCGATCGCGGCCGTGCAGTCCGAGTGGTCCCTGTTCAGCCGTGACATCGAGGCGAAGGTGGTGCCGGCCGCCCGGGAACTGGGCGTGACCCTGGTGCCGTACTCCCCGCTCGGCCGCGGCTTCCTCACCGGCTCCTTCGCCAAGGCCGAGGACCTCACGGCCGGCGACTTCCGCCGCCAGCAGCCCCGTTACACCGGCGAGAACGCCGCTGCCAACGCCGCCCTCCTGGACCCGATCCGCACGGTGGCCGAGGCCCACGGGGCCACGCTCGGACAGATCGCCCTGGCCTGGGTGCAGCAGCGCGCATCGGTACACGCCCTCCCGGTCATCCCGATCCCGGGCACCCGCAAGCCGTCCCGAGTCGAGGAGAACACGGCGGCGACCCGGATTGTCCTGACCGAGGAGGAACTGGCGCTGTTGGAGCCGATCGCATCGAAGGTGGCCGGAGACAGGTACGCGGACATGCGGTTCGCCTCGGCGGGCCGGGAGTAGGACGCCCCACCGAGGCGGAGAGACGCGGCCTTTCGAGGCGGAGAGACGCGGTTCTCGGAAGCGCCGGGGCCCGTAACGTCCCTCCGGGGCGCGTGACGCGGCCTTTCGAGGCGGCGAGACGCGGATCTCGGAAGCGCCGGGGCCCGCAACCTCCCCAGGGGCGCGGGGAACTGCGCGACCAGCCCCCACCGACCCGCAGTCGCCGACGCACAGCACCCGGCACCCGGCATCCGGCATCCGGCATCCGGCATCCGCGAAGCGTTAAAGCTCCGCCAGCAACTCCGCCTTCTTGGACGAGAACTCCTCATCCGTCACGAGTCCCGCCTCATGCAGCTCGCCCAAATGCCGGATCCTCTCCGCGATGTCGGCCGGATCGCGCCTCGGCGCACTGGCCGGCACCGCGGCGACCGGCCCCCTCCTGCGCACGGCCGAGAGAACCGCCGCCGCGAACGGCAACGACTCGTGCACCGGCCCGTACCCGAGCCCGAACACGACGGCCGCCGGATCCTGATCGGCCTGCGCCGGCTGCCCATCCGCCGAGTCCCGCCGCAGCAGCCGTAGATGTCCCTCGAACACCTCCGGCGAGCGCCACTCCACTCCGCTCAGCTCGGCCACCGGGAAACTCTGATCGCCGGCCTTCCACTTCGCCGAGGACGCACCGGTCCAAAACCATCTGAAACGGACGACACTGCCATCAAAGGTGGCTTTCGCGTCATACGCCTTGAAATGCATCGGCACCTCAGGCGCCCCCATGAGGAACTCCTCGGCCGGCCCGGACTCCGTCAGCTGCGCCCGCAGTTCGTCGCCGTAGTACTCGGCCAGCGTCTCGCGCTCCGCCGGCAACACCAGCCGGTACGGATCGCCGCTCTCCTTCAGCTGCCCGGCCGCCGCCTCCAGCAGGGGATCGGCGCCGGGCCTGGGTTCGAGGCGCAGGGCGACGGTTCCACGCTTGCCGGGCGTCAGCGTCACCGCACCGAGCGCCGCATAGGGGACACGGCGCTCACCGAGCGCCTGAAAGAGCTTAGGTGTTCGAATCCCCCGTTCGTAACGGATGAGCACGGAGTCGGACTCGAACTCCCAGGCGGCATGAAATCCGGCCAGTACGTCACCCATGCGGCTCATCGTATGCGGCACGTGCTCCTCCGTCGCCACCCCGCGCACACCGCAATTCCTGCGCGTCTACGCGCGTCCGGCCGACGCCGTGTCGGACAAACCCGCCCGGCAGACCTCGGCATCGTGTGCGCAGCGCACCGCGTGGTATGCGCCAACGCCGATCTCTGCGAAGTTCGTGACACTCTCCGTGCCCGGCTCGAAATAGCCACCGTGACCCTTCGCGTCCCACGCCGACAGCACCCGGGCGCCGAACGCCGAGGACACCGGGTCCTCCCCGTGCCCCAGCCCGCCGACCTCCAGATAGGGCACGTCCTGCACCCAGTCGTCCGCGTCCCGCATCGCCCACACGCGCGCGGACGTACCCAGCTGGGAGGCCTTCGCGACCCGCATCCCGGGGCTGCCGGCCACCGCTATGTCGGCCACCCGCTCCGGCAGCACGGGCGCGGCGAGGCCGCACAGCACCGAGCCGTAGCTGTGGCAGAACAGGGAGACGGGCGAGTCGCCGGGCAGGCCCCGCACCAGCGCGTTCAGGCGTACGGCCCCCGACCGGGCCCGCATCGCGGTCGCCGAGTCGATGCCGAGCCCGTTCGGCGCGGTGTAGTCGGCCCAGGCGATCACGGCCGTACGCGTCGTGGGGGCGGCCTCGCGCTCGGCGGCGTACAGCGACTCGGCCATGCCGACCGGTGCCGTGTACTTGCGGTTGGTGCGCTGGAAGGTGAGCAGATCGGTGTCGACGCCGGGGACGACGACCGAGATCCGCTCGGCCCTGGTCAGGTCTCCGAACACCTCGGCGGCCCGCCCGGAGCCGTCCGGATCGAAGGCGAGGATGTGCCGTTCCGGCCGCATCATGTCCTCGAAGCGATGCATACGGCGGCCCGCCTCGCGCTGCCCGCCGGGCGTGAGCCGTTTGTCGTGCATGCGTTTGCGCTCGACCTCACGGGCGTCGTCGAGCGCGAAGCGGTTCGCGCGGTAGCGCAGCTCGACCGGCGCGCCGTTCATGTTGCCGACCGCGAGTGAATAGCGGTGGGCGAGGCTCGTGCGCTGCGCGTCGGTGAGCGAGGCGAAGAACCGGGCGAGCCGCGTGGGGGAGGAGTTCGCGGCCGGCAGTTCGCGCCCGGCGATGGCGCCCTGCTCCCAGGCGCTGATCGAGGCCTGGAGCGGAGCGGAGCCGCGGTGGTGTCGCAGGGCGGTCCAACCGGTGGTCGCCAGCATCACGAACACCACGGCCAGCGCGAGAAGAGCGCGCCAGACGTTCAGTTGCGGGGAGGTGTCGAAGGAAGTCACTGGGAGGACACACTAGGAGAACGGGCGGGTCTCGCGTTAACCAAGTGACAGGTATCACGTTTCGATCACAGCGCTGCGAACACGCCCATGACCTCAGTGTGTTCGCCAGCTCTCGCTGAGTGCGGGGCCGATCTGTTCGAGATACGAGACGGTCAGTGCCCGCATCGCGTCGAGGCTGAAGTCCTCCCCCGTGCTCCACTGACGCTCCGTCAGTCGCATCACCCCGCCGAACACGGCCACCGCGAGGCGCGGGCGCGGATCGGTGTCGGGGTCGACGCCCTCGCGCTCGGCGAGGATCAGGGCGATGGCCTCCTCGATCTCGACGGACCTGCGCAGATGGGCGGCGAGCAGCACGGGCGTCGACTCCACCACCTGGTACATGCGCAGGTAGAGCTCGACCGGCGCGACGGCCTCGATCACGTCGTTGAGCGTGTCCCAGCCCTCCAGGACGGCCTGGCGCAGCGCCTCCATGGGCGGTTCGTGCGGCGGGCGGGCGCGCACCGCGTCCAGGAAGTGCGCCACGGTCATGTCCTGGAGCGCGAGGGCGGCCTCCTCCTTGCCCGCGAAGTACCGGAAGAACGTGCGCTGCGACACCTCGACGGCCGCGGCGATGTCGTCGACGGTCGTGTGCTCGTAGCCCTGGCTGGTGAACAGCTCCAGCGCGGTCCGCAGCAGCGAGTCCCGGGTGCGCTGCTTCTTGCGTTCGCGCAGTGTTTCCATAGGTGTCAGTTACCGACTTGTGAATTGGTTTGTCAATTGTCAGCGGCTGTCATTAGCCTCGAACGCATGACTAGTCAGACCACCATCGACAAGACGGGGTCGGGGGGCGACGCACCGCCGGTCCCGTCGGACGCGGCACCGGCCAAGGGGCTGCGCGGGCACCCTTGGTTCACCCTCATCACCGTCGCGGTCGGGGTCATGATGGTGGCCCTCGACGGCACCATCGTGGCCATCGCCAACCCGGCCATCCAGAAGGACCTCGGCGCCACCTTCGCCGAGGTGCAGTGGATCACCAACGGCTACTTCCTCGCCCTCGCGGTCTCCCTGATCACCGCGGGCAAGCTCGGTGACCGCTTCGGGCACCGCCAGACCTTCCTGATCGGTGTGGTCGGCTTCGCCGCCGCCTCCGGTGCCATCGGCATGTCCGACAGCATCGCGCTGGTCGTCACCTTCCGTGTCTTCCAGGGCCTGTTCGGCGCGCTGCTGATGCCGGCCGCGCTCGGCCTGCTGCGTGCCACCTTCCCGGCCGAGAAGCTCAACATGGCCATCGGCATCTGGGGCATGGTCATCGGCGCCTCGACCGCCGGCGGCCCGATCCTCGGCGGCGTCCTCGTCGAGCACGTCAACTGGCAGTCGGTGTTCTTCATCAACGTGCCGGTCGGCATCCTCGCCGTCGTCCTCGGTGTGCTGATCCTGCTCGACCACCGTGCCGAGAACGCCCCGCGCTCCTTCGACATCCTGGGCATCGCCCTGCTGTCCGCCGCGATGTTCTGCCTGGTCTGGGCGCTCATCAAGGCCCCCGAGTGGGGCTGGGGCGACGGCAGGACGTGGGCGTTCATAGCCGTCTCGGTGATCGGCTTCGCGCTCTTCGGCTTCTGGGAGACGAAGGTCCGCGAACCGCTGATCCCGCTCGCGCTGTTCCGCTCGGTCCCGCTGTCCGCGGGTGTCGTCCTGATGGTCCTGATGGCCATCGCCTTCATGGGCGGTCTGTTCTTCGTGACGTTCTACCTCCAGAACGTCCACGGCATGAGCCCGATCGACGCGGGCCTGCACCTGCTGCCGCTCACCGGCATGATGATCGTCGGCTCCCCGCTCGCGGGCGCGATGATCACCAAGTTCGGCCCGCGGGTCCCGCTGGCCGGCGGCATGGCGCTCACCGCGATCGCCATGTACGGCATGTCCACGCTTGAGACGGACACCGGCAGCGGCATCATGTCGGTCTGGTTCGCCCTGCTCGGCCTCGGCCTCGCGCCGGTCATGGTCGGCGCCACCGAGGTCATCGTCGGCAACGCGCCGATGGAGCTGTCCGGCGTGGCCGGTGGTCTCCAGCAGGCCGCGATGCAGATCGGCGGCAGCCTCGGTACGGCTGTCCTCGGCGCCGTCATGGCCTCCAAGGTCGACAGCGACCTCGCCGGCAACTGGGCGGACGCCGGGCTCCCGGCGCTCACCCCGGCACAGGAGGCCCAGGCCTCCGAGGCGGTCCAGGTGGGTGTGGCCCCGGTCGCGCCGGGCACACCGGACGCCATCGTCACGAAGATCACGGACGTGGCGCACGACACGTTCATCTCCGGCATGAGCCTCGCCTCCCTCGTCGCAGCCGGTGTGGCGCTCGTGGCCGTCGCGGTCGCGTTCCTCACCAAGCGCGGCGAGAACGCGGAAGCCGGAGCGGGCGCCGCGCACATCTGACGCGCCCCAGGCGCCGGTCGGTCTCGCCGGGAGGGATCCGGGCGGTGGTTCCCCTATCAGGGTGACAACACCGATGATCCCTCCCGATCGGCATGCGCCGCAGGTGACAGTGGGTCAAGCCAGGGCCTGCGGCGCGCTGCCGGAGGGGGTCAGCGCGCCGCAGGCCCGGATGAGCAGGGATGAGAACGGTGACGGGCGCACTTTCCGCTGCAGTTGCCGCAAGGGCAATGCTCCCGCCTCCGCCACCACACCCGGCCCGCCCCCGTTCGAAACCCGGGAGTTCACAGTAAAGGGTGCCAAGTGCCGGGTCTGGACCACCGGCGGGGGCCTCGTGGGCCACGCGAAGTGCTGGAGTGGCGGTTCCTCCCAGCACAGAGCTGTTGTCAGGTGCGCCGCCTACAACCGCCCGGGCACCACCACCGGGTATGGCCGCTGGTGGTCCAGTTTCCCGCCGGAGAACGAGGCGGAAACGTCGAGCTACCGCTGTTCGTCGGATGGACGAGGTTGGGTTGATGACGTGTATGCCGAGAACCTGACCGTGTCCTGGTCCGCCCTGGTCCGATCCCGCATGAGGGACCGTCGGCTTGCTGTCGGTCCCTTTTGGGTTCTTCGGAGCGCGGACTTCAAAGGCGCGGGTCGAACGGGCGGCCCGGGTCAGTGCTGCCGGTCCTCCACAGGCATCGGGGCAGGACGTGGGGCGGTCGAAAGCGCGTTGATTTCGGCCCGCAGTGACCTCACCTCTTCGGTGAGTGCGGCGATGGCCGCGGTCTGCCGGCGCTCCTCCACGTCGTCCGCTTCGAAGCGGGAGATGAACCAAGCAGCGATGTTGGCGGTCACCACACCGAGCAGCGCGATCCCGGAGAGCATCAGGCCGACCGCGATCATGCGGCCCGGGCCGGTGGTGGGCGAGTGATCGCCGTAGCCCACGGTCGTCATCGTCGTGAACGACCACCACACCGCGTCGCCCAGCGTATGGATGTTCGCGCCCGGCGCGTCCCGCTCCACGGAGAGCACCGCCAGGGAGCCGAACATCATCAGCCCCACCACGGAGCCGACGATGTACGTCGTGAGCCTGATCTGCGAGGCCATCCGCGCCCGCTGCCCCACCAGCACCAGCGTCGACACGAGCCGCAGCAGCCGAAGAGGCTGGATCAGGGGCAGCAGCACCGCGCACAGGTCCAGCCAGTGCGACCGTACGAACTCCCGTCGCCGGTCCCTGTCCGTGAGGGTGAGCCGGACGGTGTAGTCCGCCGCGAACGCGCCCCACACCAGCCACTCCACCGCGAGGCACACGGACACCGTGTCCCGGCTCGCGTCCGGCGAGACGATGGGCACGGCATAGGCCACGGCGAAGGCCACGGACAGACCGAGAAGGGGCCGTTGGGTACGCCGTTCCCAGCGGACTAGCGCGGGCGATTGCTTCATGGGCATGGGCGCATCGTAGGAAATGCGAAGGGCGGTGCGCCCCGCAGGCCACCCACGGGCGCCTCGGGCGCACCACCCCGTCGACAGACGCTACGCGTCGCCTCCCGCGGCGCCCGGGTCCGCCGCCGACACGTCGAGCAGCTGGTAGCGGTCGATCGCCTGCTTCAGCGCCGACCGGTCGACCTTGCCCTCCTTGGCCAGTTCGGTGAGCACCGCCACCACGATCGACTGGGCGTCGATGTGGAAGAAGCGGCGGGCCGCGCCACGGGTGTCCGCGAAGCCGAAGCCGTCCGCGCCCAGCGACTGGTAGGTGCCCGGCACCCAGCGCGCGATCTGGTCCGGCACCGACCGCATCCAGTCGGAGACGGCCACGAACGGCCCCTCGGCCCCGCTCAGCTTCCGGGTCACGTACGGCACCCGCTGCTCCTCCTCCGGATGCAGCAGGTTGTGCTCCTCGCACTCCACGGCCTCGCGCCGCAGCTCGTTCCAGGACGTCGCCGACCAGACGTCGGCCTTGACGTTCCACTCCTCGGCGAGGATCTTCTGCGCCTCGACCGCCCACGGGACGGCGACACCCGAGGCCATGATCTGCGCCGGGATCGACCCTGCGGTGCCCTCGCCGATCCGGTGGACGCCCTTGAGGATGCCCTCGACGTCGACGCTCGTCGGCTCGGCCGGGTGCTGGATCGGCTCGTTGTAGACGGTGAGGTAGTAGAAGACGTCCTCGCCGTGCGGGTGCTCGGCGTCGCCGCCGTACATCCGGCGCAGACCGTCCTGCACGATGTGCGCGATCTCGTACGAGTAGGCCGGGTCGTAGGCGACACAGCCCGGGTTGGTCGAGGCGAGCAGCTGCGAGTGGCCGTCCGCGTGCTGGAGGCCCTCACCGGTCAGGGTCGTACGGCCGGCGGTCGCACCCAGCACGAAACCGCGCGCCAGCTGGTCCGACATCTGCCAGAACTGGTCGCCGGTGCGCTGGAAACCGAACATCGAGTAGAAGACGTACACCGGGATCAGCGGCTCGCCGTGCGTGGCGTACGCCGAGCCCGCCGCGATCAGCGAGGCCGTGCAGCCGGCCTCCGAGATGCCGTCGTGCAGCATCTGGCCCTGCGGCGACTCCTTGTACGCGAGCAGCAGATCGCGGTCGACCGACTCGTACTGCTGGCCGAGCGGGTTGTAGATCTTCGCACTCGGGAAGAAGGAGTCCATGCCGAACGTGCGGTACTCGTCCGGCGCGATCAGCACGAACCGCTTGCCGATCTCCTTGTCCCGCATGAGGTCCTTGAGGAGCCGGACAAAGGCCATGGTCGTCGCGATGGACTGGTGGCCCGAGCCCTTCTTCACGGTCGCGTACGTCTTGTCGTCCGGCAGCGCCAGCGGCTGGGAGCGCACCACACGCGTCGGGACGTAACCGCCGAGCCCCTTGCGGCGGTCGTGCATGTACTGGATCTCCTCGGAGTCGCGCCCCGGGTGGTAGTACGGCGGGAGCCCGCTCTCCAGCTCCTTGTCGGCGATCGGCAGGTGCAGCCGGTCACGGAAGCGCTTGAGGTCGTCGACCGTCAGCTTCTTCATCTGGTGCGTGGCGTTGCGGCCCTCGAAGTTGGGGCCGAGCGTCCAGCCCTTGATCGTCTTGGCGAGGATCACCGTCGGCTGGCCCTTGTGCGCCTTGGCCGCCGAGAACGCCGCGAAGATCTTCTTGTGGTCGTGACCGCCGCGCCCCAGGTGCAGGATCTGGTCGTCGGTCATGCCCTCGACCATCGTGCGCAGCCGCTGGTCGTCGCCGAAGAAGTGGTCGCGGATGTACGCCCCCGTCTCGGTCGCGTACGTCTGGAACTGGCCGTCCGGCGTGGTGTTCATGCGGTTGACCAGCAGCCCGTCGCGGTCCTGCGCGAGCAGCGGGTCCCAGGTGCGGTCCCAGATGAGCTTGATCACGTTCCAGCCGGCGCCGCGGAAGATCGACTCCAGCTCCTGGATGACCTTGCCGTTGCCCCGGACCGGGCCGTCGAGGCGCTGGAGGTTGCAGTTCACCACGAAGGTCAGGTTGTCCAGGCCCTCACGGGCGGCGATGGACAGCTGGCCCAGCGACTCCGGCTCGTCCATCTCGCCGTCGCCGAGGAACGCCCACACGTGCGACTTGGAGGTGTCCGCGACGCCGCGCGCCTGCAGGTAGCGGTTCATCCGCGCCTGGTAGATCGCGCCGATCGGGCCGAGGCCCATCGACACGGTCGGGAACTCCCAGAAGTCCGGCATCAGCCGCGGGTGCGGGTAGGAGGACAGGCCGTACGGCGCCTTCGACTTCTCCTGGCGGAACGCGTCCAGGTTCTGCTCGCTGAGGCGGTCCAGCAGGAACGCGCGTGCGTAGATACCCGGGGAGGCGTGGCCCTGGAAGAAGACCTGGTCGCCGCCGTCGCCCTCGTCCTTGCCCCGGAAGAAGTGGTTGAAGCCCACGTCGTAGAGCGAGGCGGAGGAGGCGAAGGTGGCGATGTGACCGCCGACGCCGATGCCGGGGCGCTGCGCCCGGGACACCATGACCGCGGCGTTCCACCGGGTGGCGTTGAGGATCTTGCGCTCGATCTCCTCGTTGCCCGGGAAGAACGGCTCGTCCCTGGTGGCGATGGTGTTGACGTAGTCCGTGCTGCGCATCTCGGGCACGGCCACACGCTTCTCACGCGCCCGCTCGATCAGCCGCAGCATCAGATAGCGGGCCCGCTCCCGGCCGCGCTCGTCCACGGCGGCGTCGAGGGAATCGAGCCACTCCCGGGTTTCCTCGGGATCGAAGTCAGGAACCTGACTCGGAAGGCCGCCAATGATGATCGGGTTGCGATCTGATCCGGAAGCCACGCTGTTCCTTACCTGTCAGAGGGCCGTATTTCTGGGTGTCTGCACCGCTCCCCATCGTGTACCTCGGGGCGCCAAACGTCATCTCTACTGTGAGGTAACCGGCGCTTCGTGAACGGTGGAGTACCCACGCATGGTTCCCAAACTCACAAAGGGGGCAGATTGGTGTGGTGCGCGTCACCTTGAGACCATGAGGGTGTGCCTGGAGTTGCGGTGACACGTTCAGGATCGTCACCGTTTCGGCGGTCTGAACGGCCGGGTACTTGCGCGATCCGTCCCGCCCGTGTGGACTACGGCCAATGCTTCGCGCACGCGCGTGGCTGAGTTATTCCCAAGACATGATCAGGAGGCAACCCGTGAGCGCGACCGCGGACCACGCGGAGGAGCGGACGAGCCCTGCCGTCAGGCTGGGGTTCCAGCCCGAGCAGGTGGTCCAGGAGATCGGCTTCGACGACGACGTCGACCAGGAGCTCCGCGAGGCCATTGAGGAAGTCATCGGCACCCAGCTGGTGGACGAGGAGTACGACGACGTCGCCGACGCCGTGGTGCTGTGGTTCCGCGACGAGGACGGCGACCTGACGGATGCGCTGGTGGACGCCACCACGTACATCGAGGAAGGTGGCTCGATCCTGCTCCTCACGCCGAAGACCGGCCGTGACGGCTACGTGGAGCCCAGCGACATCTCTGAAGCCGCGACCACGGCGGGTCTGTCGGCGTCCAAGAGCGTCAGCGTCGGCAAGGACTGGAGCGGCAGCCGTCTGGTGACGCCCAAGGCCGCCAAGTCCAAGAAGTAACCGGTGGCTGTGCCGGGTCGGGCCGAGGAGCCCGGCCCGGCCTCCTGCGCGGCGTGCGGTGGCCGCTGCATAGGGTGGTTCCCACCCGAACAGCCCCACCGAAGGGACATCCACGACGATGGCGATCCAGGTCGGCGACAAGGCCCCCGATTTCGAGCTCAAGGACAACCACGGCGCCACCGTGAAGCTCTCCGACTTCCGTGGTTCCCAGAACGTCGTCCTGCTCTTCTACCCCTTCGCCTTCACCGGCGTGTGCACCGGCGAGCTGTGCGAGGTCCGCGACAACCTCCCGAAGTTCTCCGACCGCGACACCCAGGTGCTCGCCGTCTCCAACGACTCCATCCACACCCTGCGCGTCTTCGGCGAGCAGGAGGGCCTGGAGTACCCGCTGCTCAGCGACTTCTGGCCGCACGGCGAGGTCAGCCGGGCCTACGGCGTCTTCGCGGAGGACAAGGGCTGCGCGGTGCGCGGCACCTTCGTCATCGACAAGGAGGGCGTCGTCCGCTGGACCGTCGTCAACGCCCTGCCGGACGCGCGCGACCTGAACGAGTACGTCGCGGCGCTCGACACCCTCTGACCCCTCCGGTGACCGACACCTGTGATTCTTCGGCGCCAAGCCATGCGAGCCACGGGAACCCGTCACTAGGATCGAGTCGTTGATCCGATATCAAACGCACGGCGGGGCTCCCCGCCCCTGGACACCAATGGAGGACTCGTGGGAGTCAGCCTCAGCAAGGGCGGCAACGTATCACTGAGCAAGGAGGCGCCCGGCCTGACCGCGGTCATCGTCGGTCTGGGATGGGACGTCCGCACCACGACGGGCACGGACTTCGACCTCGACGCCAGCGCGATGCTGCTGAACAACACGGGCAAGGTCGGCAGTGACGCCAACTTCGTGTTCTTCAACAACCTGAAGAGCGCCGACGGCTCGGTCGAGCACACCGGCGACAACCTCACCGGTGAGGGCGAGGGCGACGACGAGCAGATCAAGGTCAACCTCGCGGGCGTCCCGGCCGACATCGAGAAGATCGTCTTCCCGGTCTCGATCTACGACGCCGAGAACCGCCAGCAGTCCTTCGGCCAGGTGCGCAACGCCTTCATCCGCGTCGTGAACCAGGCCGGCGGCGCCGAGATCGCGCGCTACGACCTCAGCGAGGACGCGTCCACCGAGACCGCCATGGTCTTCGGCGAGCTGTACCGGCACGGTGCGGAGTGGAAGTTCCGCGCCATCGGCCAGGGCTACGCCTCGGGCCTGCGCGGCATCGCGCAGGACTTCGGTGTGAACGTCTGAGTTCGGCATCCGAGATGTGATCGGCCGGAACACCACTGGCCGAGTCAGGCGCCGTACCCTTCGGGTGCGGCGCCTGGGGGTGCCCCCATCGGGGTAGTGCAGGACAACCAAAGAAGCATCACGCGGGGAGGACCAGCATCATGGGCGTCACGCTCGCCAAGGGAGGAAATGTCTCCCTGTCCAAGGCCGCACCCAACCTCACTCAGGTGATGGTCGGGCTCGGCTGGGACGCACGCTCCACCACCGGAGCCCCCTTCGACCTCGACGCCAGCGCGCTGGTGTGCAGCGGCGGTCGGGTACTGGGCGATGAGTGGTTCGTCTTCTACAACCAGCTCAAGAGCCCGGACGGCTCGGTGGAGCACACCGGCGACAACCTCACCGGCGAGGGCGACGGCGACGACGAGTCGCTCCTGATCGACCTGTCCAAGGTGCCGGCCCACTGCGACAAGATCGTCTTCCCGGTCTCGATCCACATGGCCGACGAACGCGGCCAGACCTTCGGTCAGGTCAGCAACGCCTTCATCCGTGTCGTGAACCAGGCCGACGGCCAGGAACTCGCCCGCTACGACCTCAGCGAGGACGCCTCCACCGAGACCGCCATGATCTTCGGCGAGGTCTACCGCTACCAGGGCGAGTGGAAGTTCCGGGCGGTGGGACAGGGGTACGCGTCCGGACTCCGGGGCATCGCACTCGACTTCGGGGTCAACGTCTCATAACGCGATATGAGCAAAAGCCGGGCCCCGGTGGGGTGCGGAGGGCGTCCGACTAGACTTCGGGTTCAAAGTCTTCGTAAAGCCGAGTGCGGCGCGCGGGAGCCCCGTACACACAGGATTGGGTAGCCAGTGGTTCTGAAAACCTTCGGCTGGTCGTTCGCGGTCACCGCGCTCGGCCTGGTTGCGGCGGTCCTCTTCGGGGGGTGGACCGCTCTCGGCATCGTGGCGATCCTCTCCGTCCTCGAGATCTCGCTGTCGTTCGACAACGCGGTGGTCAACGCCGGGATCCTGAAGAAGATGAATGCCTTCTGGCAGAAGATCTTCCTCACCATCGGCATCCTGATCGCCGTCTTCGGTATGCGACTGGTCTTCCCCGTCGTCATCGTCGCGATCAGTGCCTCGCTGGGTCCGATCGAGGCGGTGGACCTCGCGCTCAACGACAAGGACATGTACCAGCAGCTCGTCACCGACGCGCACCCGGCGATCGCCGCCTTCGGTGGCATGTTCCTGCTGATGATCTTCCTGGACTTCATCTTCGAGGACCGGGACATCAAGTGGCTGGGCTGGCTGGAGCGCCCGCTGGCCAAGCTCGGCAAGGTCGACATGCTGTCGGTCTGCATCGCGCTGATCGTCCTGCTGATCTCCGCCCTGACCTTCGCGGCCAACGCCCACCAGCACGGCGGCGCGCATGTCGACAAGGCGGAGACGGTCCTGCTCTCCGGTATCGGCGGCCTGATCACGTACATGATCGTGGGCGGTCTCTCTGGCTTCTTCGAGAACCGGCTCGAAGAGGAGGAGGAGCGCGAGCACGAGGCGGAGGAAGCGGCCGAGCGCGCCGGCAAGCCACGCTCCGCGGTCGCCCTGGCCGGCAAGGCCGCGTTCTTCATGTTCCTCTACCTCGAGGTCCTGGACGCGTCCTTCTCCTTCGACGGTGTGATCGGCGCCTTCGCCATCACCAACGACATCGTCCTGATGGCGCTGGGTCTCGGTATCGGCGCGATGTACGTCCGGTCGCTGACCGTGTACCTGGTCCGCCAGGGCACCCTCGACGACTACGTCTACCTGGAGCACGGCGCGCACTACGCGATCGGCGCGCTCGCCATGATCCTGCTCGTCACCATCCAGTACGAGATCAACGAGATCATCACCGGCCTGATCGGCGTCGTCCTGATCGGTGCCTCCTTCTGGTCCTCGGTGCGCCGCAACCGCGCACTGGCGGCCGCGGAGGGAAAAGCGGAGGCCTCGGACGAGAAGACTGAGGTGTCGTCCGGGGTGTGACATCCCCGTGGGTGAGGAACGCTCTCGACGGGGCGGACGGACGTCCGGCCGCCCCGTCGGTATTTCCAGTGGACGCGGGGCTTAGTGGGACGTGGGGGCGGAATGGGCTTCTTGGACGGGCTCTGGCGTGGCCGGGCGGCCGAGTTCGACTCGGGCAGCGCGTCGTCGAACTCGATCGAACTGACGAAACGGCACGACAGGGTCTCGCTCACCAAGCAGGGCGCGGCGACCGGGCACCTGCGGATCAACCTGACCTGGCGGATGCGGACGTCCGACATCGGGGGCTCGCAGCGGGAGAGCCTGCTGCGGCACCCCTTCAAGGCGCTGAGGCCGCCGGAGGTGCTCGGGCACAGCCAGAGCATGGTCAACGTCGACCTGGACCTCGGGGCTCTGTACGAGCTGACCGACGGCACGAAGGGCGTCGTCCAGCCGCTGGGCGGGTTCCTCGGCGACGTCAACTCGCCGCCGTACGTGAAACTCAGCGGGGACGACCGGTTCGGGTCGGCGTCCGGGGAGACGATCTACGTCAACCTCGATCACCGCGAGAACATCAAGCGGCTGCTGGTCTTCGTGTACATCTACGACCAGACGCCGGCCTTCGACCGCACGCACGCGATCGTCACGCTCTACCCGAGCAACGGGCCCAGGATCGAGATAGGCCTGGACGAGCGGCACCCGCAGGCCCGGTCCTGCGCGGTGGTGATGATCGAGAACGTGAAGGACGAGATCTGGGTCCGGCGCGAGGTGAAGTTCGTCTACGGGTTCCAGGCGGAGCTGGACCGGTTGTTCGGGTGGGGCCTGCAATGGGGGCGTGGCTACAAGACGAAAGCGGAGCAGTAGCCCCCAGGAGGACGCGGCCCAGGAGGACGCGCCCCAGGAGGACGCGCCCCTGGAGGGGTGCCGTCGTCACCGCCCGATGAATTGCGGGCCCTGCGGCGGCAGGCGGAAGTCCGGGGCGGCCACGGTCGTCACCGGGGGCGGGTAGCCGTAGCCGGACTGGGCCGTGGCCGGCCGGCCGTCCGGCTGGGGGTAGCCGTACGCCGGCTGGGTCGGCGGGGGCTGCTGCGGGTAGCCGTAGGCCGGCTGCGGCGGGACCGTGGTCGTCGGCTGCTCGGGCGGCAGCGGCTGGGAGATCTCGGGTGTCTGCGCGTGGTCGTCCAGGGTCTCCGACTCGTCCACCGAGATGCCGAAGTCCGTGGCCAGGCCCTTGAGGCCGTCGGAGTAGCCCTCGCCGAGCGCGCGGAACTTCCAGACGTCGCCGCGGCGGTACAGCTCGCCGCAGATCAGGGCGGTCTCCTGGCCCGTCTCCGGCTTGATGTCGAAGTACGCCAGCGGATCGCCCTCGGCGGCCGTCGCGTCGTACAGCAGGATGCGCAGGTCCCGTACGCGGTCGAAGGGGACGCCGTCCGCCGACGCAACCACCAGAATCTGACCGACGCCCGACTCGACACCGGCCAGATCTGTCTGGATCGTGTCGGTGAGGCCCTCGGCGAGTCGCTTCTTGCCGAGCCGCCAGACCTTCCCGGAGGGGTGCCGGGGCTGGTTGTAGAAGACGAAGTCCTCGTCGGAGCGCACACGACCGTCGAGGCCGAGGAGCAGAGCCGAGGCGTCGACATCCGGAACCCCCTGCCCGGGCGTCCAGCGCAGCACGGCGCGTACCGTCGTGGCTTCGAGCGGGACGTTCGACCCCTTCAACATCGCGTGCGTCATGCCGTCATCCTGCCTTCTCCGTCCTGGTCACGACAACGCGGGGGTACACACGCAGTGCGCGGTCGTGTTTGTCCGCGTTACCAGAAATTCATGCCCGTCGGGAACCCCTGACATGGGTATCTACGTACTATTACCGGCCACCTGTGAACCGGTCACAGGTGTCACTCAGTCTCCGCGGGGGAGTTCTATGCGTCATTTCGGGCACATCGCCCCGGAGGTGCGGCAGCGCCTGTTCCACCAGGAACCGTGCGAGTTCACCGCCGACTCTCCGGCCCGGCTGCTCTCCGCGGCCCTGGGCGCCACGCTCTACAGTCCGGCCACGCGGCCGCGGCTCGCCGACGACATCGTCAAGCAGACCGGACGCGGCGTGGTCTCGATGGTGCTGTGTCTGGAGGACTCGATCGGTGACGAGGACGTGGCGGAGGGCGAGGAGAACCTGGTCCGCCAGTTCGCCGACCTCGCCGCACGCGACGACGCGAACGATCTGCCGCTGCTCTTCATCCGGGTCCGCACCCCCGAGCAGATTCCCGACCTGGTGCGCAGAATCGGTCCTGCCGTGCGGCTGCTGTCCGGATTCGTGCTGCCGAAGTTCACCGAGGAACGCGGCATGCCCTTCCTGGAGACCCTCGCGACCGCCGAGGCGCACAGCGGCCGCCGGCTGTTCGCCATGCCGGTGCTGGAGTCGCCCGAGCTGCTCTACCGCGAGTCGCGCGTGGAGACCCTGGAGGGCATCTTCCGTGCCGTCGACAAGTACCGCGACCGCGTGCTCGCGCTGCGCCTCGGTGTGACCGACTTCTGCTCGTCGTACGGACTGCGCCGGGCCCCGGACATGACGGCCTACGACGTCCAGATCGTCGCCTCCGTGATCGCCGACGTGGTGAACATGCTGGGCCGGGCCGACGGCACCGGGTTCACGGTGACCGGGCCGGTGTGGGAGTACTTCCGGGTGCAGGAACGTATGTTCAAGCCCCAGCTGCGCCGCAGCCCCTTCCTGGAGGGCCAGGCGGAGGAGCTGCGCGAGGCCCTGATCGAGCACTCCATGGACGGCCTGCTGCGCGAGATCACGATGGACCACGCCAACGGCCTGCTCGGCAAGACGTGCATCCACCCCTCCCATGTGCTGCCCGTGCACGCCCTGTCCGTGGTCAGCCACGAGGAGTTCAGCGACGCCGAGGACATCCTGCGGCCCGAGCGCTGCGGCGGGGGTGTACTCAGGTCGCAGTACACGAACAAGATGAATGAGGTGAAGCCGCACCGGGCCTGGGCCGAGCGGACCATGCTGCGGGCCGAGGCGTTCGGTGTGGCCAATGAGGACATCGGCTTCGTGGAGCTGCTCGCCGCCGGGATCCCGGCCTGAACCGGGCCGACCGGCTTCGATCCGGCCGACGGCTTCGATCCGGCTGACAGGCTTGGATCCGGCTGACCGGCTTCTATAACCAAGGGACGCATGAACAAGGCAGTGAACGACGGGGTCTGGTCCGGGAGCTGGGTCGCCGAGCGGCTCGGGGTCCGGCTGGAGGGCGACGACGACCTCACCGGAATGCTGGGGCTCGCCCTGCGGCGCAACCCCAAGCGGGCCCATCTGCTGGTCTCCAACGTGCTCGGCAAGCACGTACCGCAGTCACCCTCCGTGGTGTACGGCGCGGGCTTCGCCCTGGGACGGCGGGTGCGGGAGCTGCTGGGCGCGGAGGAGGCCGCCAGGGCGGTCGTCCTCGGTTACGCGGAGACGGCGACCGGGCTCGGGCACTCCGTCGCCGACGGCGTCGGGCCGGCCCCGTATCTGCACTCCACCCGCCGGCCGGTCGCCGGTGTCGCCCGTGCGGGCGGCTTCGAGGAGTCGCACTCGCACGCCACGTCCCATCTGCTGCTGCCGGAGGATCCCGCGCTGCTGGTGGGCGACGGGCCGCTGGTCCTGGTCGACGACGAGTTCTCGACGGGGAACACGGTGCTGAACACCGTGCGTGATCTTCATGAGCGGTATCCGCGGCGGCGGTACGTCGTGGTCGCGCTGGTGGACATGCGGTCGGCGGCCGATGCCGGGCGGCTGGAGGAGTTCGCGCGGGAGATCGGCGCGCGGGTGGACCTGGTGACGGCGGCCTCGGGGACGGTGCTCCTGCCGGAGGGGGTGCTGGAGAAGGGGCAGGAGCTGGTGGCGCGGTACGAGGCGGAGAGTGCGGGGGCCGGTGGCCGGTCGTCCGCGGCGCCGTCGGGGCCGGTCGCGCAGTTCCCCGCGCCCCCGGACAGCGGCGTCGCCGCCGAAGCCGGCCGGGAGGGCAACCCCTCAGGGGCGCGGGGAACTGCGCGATCAGCTCCCACCGGCCCGCACCCGGGGGAAGAGCGCACCCACCCCCACGTCACCCGAGTGGAGCTGCACTGGCCCCCCGGCCTCCCCGACGGTGGTCGCCACGGCTTCACCGCCGCTCACCGGACGCGGCTGGAGGCCGCCCTGCCCGGCATGACCGCGCGGCTCGCCGAGGCGCTGCCCGAGGGTGCCCGGCGCGTGCAGGTACTGGGCTTCGAGGAGCTGATGTACGCCCCGCTGCGGCTCGCCCGTGAGCTGGAGCAGGTCACCGAGGGTGTCGAGGTCAGCTACTCGACCACGACCCGCTCACCGGTCCTCGCCGTGGACGACCCGGGGTACGCGATACGCACCCGCCTGGTCTTCCCGGCCCACGACACCCCGGCCGACGGCCCCGGCGAGCGCTACGCGTACAACGTCGCCGGCGCCGGGTTCGACGCCGTCATAGCCGTCGTCGACTCGGTCGCCGACACCCCCGAGCTGCACGCCCCCGAGGGCCTGCTGGCCCGGCTCGCCGACCACACCCCCCACGTTCTGCTGGCAGTCGTGCCGTCGTACGTCCCCGGGCCCCTGGCCCTTCCCGAAAGGCACCCGATGCTGCCCGAGCCCCTCCGTGGCCCCGCCTTCTCCTCGTACGCCCCCGAGGAGGTCGGCTGGCTGCTCCAGGACCTCTCGGACGTGACGCTGGAGGCGCCGACCGAGGAGAGGGAGGAGGCCATCCAGAGCGGGGGCGCGCACTACGCCGAGTCCCTGCCCGTCGAGTACCAGCCGAGCGAGCAGTACCAGGAGCTGTTCCACGCGGCACTGGAGGAGTCGGCGGTGCGCCTCGCGCAGGCGGCCGGCGCGGTCACGGAGCTGGTGCTCGCCGAGCGCTCGCCCCGCCCCGTGCTGGTCTCGCTGGCCCGCGCCGGCACCCCCGTCGGCGTTCTGATGCGCCGCTGGGCCCAGTTCCGGCACGGCCTCGAACTGCCGCACTACGCCGTCTCGATCGTGCGGGGCCGCGGCATCGACGCCAACGCCCTGCGCTGGCTGGCCGCGCACCACGACCCGCGGGACGTCGTCTTCGTCGACGGCTGGACCGGCAAGGGCGCCATCACCCGCGAACTGACCGCGGCGATACGGGAGTTCGAGGCGTCCGACGGCATCACCGGCTTCGACCCGGAGATCGCCGTGCTGGCCGACCCGGGCTCCTGCGTGCGGACGTACGGCACCCGCGAGGACTACCTGATCCCCTCCGCGTGCCTCAACTCCACGGTCTCCGGCCTGATCTCCCGTACGGTCCTGCGGGCCGACCTGGTCGGCCCGTACGACTACCACGGCGCGAAGTTCTACCGCGAACTCGCCGGCGCCGACGTCTCCGTGGCCTTCCTCGACGCCGTGTCCGCGCGCTTCGCGGAGGTCGTGGACGCCGTCGACGCGACCGCCAAGGAGCTGCTGTCCGGCGACCGCGAGCCGACCTGGGAGGGCTGGGCGGCCGTCGAGCGCATCAGCGAGGACTACGGCATCCACGACGTGAACCTCGTCAAGCCGGGCGTCGGCGAGACCACGCGGGTGCTGCTGCGCCGGGTGCCCTGGAAGATCCTGGCGCGGGCCGGAGCCGGCGCCGACCTGGACCATGTACGCCTGCTGGCCGAACAAAGGGGAGTACCGGTGGAGGAAGTGGCCGAACTGCCGTACACCTGCGTGGGGTTGATCCACCCCCAGTACACGCGGGGCGCGACGGGTGCCGACGGCCGGGCGGTGAACCTCTGATGCCGGTGCTGGTGGCGAGCGACCTCGACCGTACGCTGATCTACTCCGCCGCGGCCCTCGCGCTGACCATGCCGGACGCGCGGGCGCCGAGGCTGCTGTGCGTGGAGGTGCACGAGAGCAGGCCGCTGTCGTACATGACCGAGACGGCGGCCCAGCTGCTGACCGACCTCGGTGACGCGGCGGTCTTCGTGCCGACGACTACCCGGACCCGTAAGCAGTACCAGCGCATCAACCTGCCGGGCCCCGCGCCGAAGTACGCGATCTGCGCCAACGGCGGCCACATCCTCGTCGACGGCGTCGCCGACGCGGACTGGAGCGCACGGGTCGCCGCCCGGCTGGCCGAGCAGTGCGCGCCGCTCGCGGAGGTGCAGGACCACCTGATGGCGTCGGCGTCCCCGGCGTGGGTGCGCAAGCACCGGATCGCCGAGGACCTCTTCGCCTACCTCGTCGTCGAGCGCGAGCTGCTGCCCGAGGAGTGGGTCAAGGAGCTCGCGGTGTGGGCGGAGAACCGCGGCTGGACGGTGTCCCTCCAGGGCCGCAAGATCTACGCCGTCCCGAAGCCGCTGACCAAGAGCGCCGCCGTGCGCGAGGTGGCCCGCCGCACCGGCGCGGACCTGACCCTGGCCGCCGGCGACTCCCTCCTGGACGCCGACCTCCTCCTCGCCGCCGACCGGGGCTGGCGCCCGGGCCACGGAGAGCTGGCGGACGCCGACTGGACGGCCCCGGCGATCAGCGCGCTGCCGGAGCGGGGCGTGCTGGCGGGGGAGCGCATCCTGCGGGAGTTCCTGAAGGCGACTCGCACGGAAGCGCCCTGAGGGGCGCGGAGCCCCCTGAGGGGCGCGGAGTGCCCTGAGGGGCGCGGGGCTCTGTCCATCTGCGGCTCCGCCGCGTGGGCGCGACCAGCCCCCACGCACCCGCAGCCGAGGAACTACCGGCCCGCCTGGCCGCAGCACCCTCCTCCGCAGCATCCGCCCCCGCCGCCGCTCGCCCTGGGCGCGGCGGCCGGGGCGGACGCCGTCCCGCCGACGGCGACCGTCGACAGCAGCTTCACGGTGTCGTCATGCCCGGCAGGGCAACTCGCCGGCGCGGACGACTCCGCCATCGGACGGCTCAGTTCAAACGTGTCGCCGCAGCTGCGGCAGCGGTATTCGTAGCGAGGCATGGTCACAGGTTAATCGGCATGACCGGTTACACACCCCTCTGCGGTTGTTTGCGATCGAAGCTGTCCGACACCGGTGTGGAGAATTTGAAAAGGTCACTGATACTTTTCGATTGCCGGGAGGAGCCGTAAGGCCGGGGGAGCAGGGGGCGCGCTGCCGTTGACCGCGGTGGCCATGCCCTTCCTCGCGGGCACGACCGAATGCGGGGAGGGGCGCAGCCGTGACCAGGGCTGGGCAGGAGCCGGACGAGACCATGCAATTAAAGGTCCCCGCGCTCCCGCCGGACGAGACCGTGCAATTGCGGACAGTCGAGGCGGGTTTATCCCGCAATTCCGATGACCTTTCGGACAAGAGCCGATTGCGCCCACCGGGACGCCGCCGCAGGGCCGCGCGCCCGGCCGCCCTGTCCCGTCTCAAGGCGGCAGCGGGCCCCTGGGCGACCCGCGCGGCGCCCTGCGTCCGCCGGCTGCGCCCGCAGTACCCGCGCCCCGGCCGCACCGGCTGGCGCCGCTGGGTGCCCTCGCGGCGGCAGTGGCTCGGCGGCGTCCTGACGTTCCTCGGCCTGACCACGGTCGGCCTGGGCGTGGGCTACGCCGCCACCGACATCCCCGAGAACCTCAACTCGTACGCGACCCAGCAGGACAACGTCTACTTCTGGTCCGACGGGACGCCCATGGCCCGCACCGGCTGGGTGCGCCGGCAGGACATGCCGCTGAAGGACATACCCGAGGACGTCCGCTGGGCGGTGCTCGCCGCCGAGAACGCCAGCTTCTACAGCGACCCCGGCATCTCCCTCAGCGGAATCGGCCGGGCCGTGTGGCGCACCTTCGGCGAGGGCGACACCCAGGGCGGCTCCACGATCACCCAGCAGTACGTCAAGAACGTCTACCTCAACCAGGACCGCTCGGTGGGCCGCAAGTTCACCGAGGCCATGCTCGCGCTCAAGCTCGACAACCGGATGAGCAAGGACGACATCCTTCAGGGCTACCTCAACACCAGCTGGTTCGGCCGCGGGACCTACGGCATGCAGCGCGCCGCCCAGGCCTACTACGGCAAGGACGTCTCCGAACTCGACGTCAGCGAGGCCGCGGTCCTCGCCTCCCTCCTCAAGGGGGCGGCCCTCTACGACCCCGCGCTGAGCCGGGCCAACCACGCGCGGGCCGTGGAGCGCTGGTCCTGGATCCTCGACCGCATGGTCGACATCGGCCGGCTGTCACCGGCCGAGAGGGCGAAGTACAAGACCTTCCCCGAGCCGTTGAAGCAGGCCCGCGGGTACGACACCGGCAAGCAGAGCGACTACCTGGTGGAACTGGCCGCCCAGTACGCCAAGAAGGCCGCGCATCTGACGGACAAGCAGTTCGACCTCGGCGGCTACCAGATCTACACGACCTTCGACCGCAAACGGGAGACCGCGCTCACCGACGCCGTGACCAAGGCCCGCGGCAAGGCCCGGAAGGCGGACGCGGCCGCGGCGAGGGCCGCGCACTACGGCGCCGCCTCGGTCGCCACCGACGGACGAATCCTCGCCGTCTACGGCGGCCCCGACCACCGTAAACAGGGCTACAACGAGTCCAACGCGACCACCGTGCCCGCCGGTTCGGCCTTCCAGCCGTTCGTCTACGCCTCCGCGCTCCAGAACGGCGTCCGGCGCACCCGTGACGGCGGCCCGACCGAGGTCACCCCGGACACGCTGTACGACGGCGACGACGGGGTGCCGGTCATGACGCCCGAGGGGCCCTACTGGGACCGCAGCGGCAAACGGGTCGCCGCCCGCAACGACGGCCGTAAGGACTACGGGCGGATCAGTCTGCACCAGGCGCTCGCGCAGTCGGTGAACACGCCGTTCATGCAGCTGGGCATGGACACCGGCCTGGACAAGGTGCGCCGGACCGCACAGGCGGCCGGGCTGCTCTCCTCCAGCTTCGGGCCGCAGGTACCGGCGCTGTCCCTGGGCAGCGCCACGCCCAGCGCGATCCGCATGGCCAGCGGGTACGCCACGTTCGCCGCCGCGGGCACGCACGTCGAGCCGTACTCGGTGGCCCGGATCACCCGTAACGGCTCCACCGTGAGGCTGACGAAGCCCGCCTCCCGCCGTGCCGTGACGGCGAAGGTGGCCGAACAGGTCCAGTCCGCGCTCAGGTCCGCCTTCCGCCTCGCCCACCCGGCCACCGCTGCCCCCGCCGCGCGGGTGGCGGGGAAGGCCGGCACCACCCAGGACGACACCGCGGCCTGGTACGTCGGCACCGCGTCCTCCGTGTCGACGGCCGTCGTGGCCTACCGCATCGACCTCACCAAGAGCCTGGAACCACTGCCGTTGAAGGGCATCGCCGGCACCCCCGCCGGCAGCGTCCCGTACGACATCTGGTCCGGCGCCCAGGGTCTCGGCTGACCCGGCGCCTCCGTCCCCCGCCCCCCTCAACCCCCCACCCCCCTCGCAGATTGAGCCGCCCATGATGTCTCCGTCCGGCCGCCGTCGCCGACCCCGCGAACCCCGCCGCAACCGGCCTCCGGGGATGCTGACCCTGGCGGCCCTGCTCGTCGTCGCGTCCCTCGTCGGCGGCTATCTGGTCCTCAACCGCACGGGCAACACCGCCCCGACCGCCTCCTCCGGCGCCTCCCCGGCGGACGACGGCCGCGCCTCCGCGGAGCCGAGCGGCGAACCCGAGTGGGACGGCAGGACGAAGGTCCTCGGCGACGGCTCGACCTCCTACACCGGCCCGCAGAAGGGCCAGTTCAAGCCGGAGCCCCTCAACCCGGGCCGGAAGCCGCCCCAGTTCGTCGTCTTCTCCTGGGACGGCGCGCTCCAGGGCGACGACGAACTCTTCTCGCACTACCGGGAGATGGCGAAGAAGTACGACGCCCACATGACGTTCTTCCTCACCGGCATCTACCTCCTGCCCAAGGACAAGAAGGACCTCTACTCCCCGCCCCAGCACCCCAGGGGCTCGGCGGCCATCAGCTTCCCCACCGACGAGCACATCCGCACCACGCTGGAGCAGCTCGGCAAGGCGTGGACGGACGGGAACGAGATCGGCACCCACTTCAACGGCCACTTCTGCGGCGCCAAGGGCGGCGACGACTGGAGCGTGGCGGAGTGGAAGAGCGAGATCGACCAGTTCTACGACTTCGTGGAGCGCTGGAGGACCAACACCGGCTACACCGACCTCAAGCCCCTGCCGTTCGACTTCCGCAAGGAGGTCACCGGCGGCCGCGCACCCTGTCTGGAGGGCCAGGCGAACCTGCTGAAGGCCATGAAGAGCTACAAGTGGCGCTACGACGCCAGCTCCACCGGCGACTTCCAGATATGGCCGAGGAAGAAGAACGGCATCTGGGACTTCCCGCTCCAGATGCTCCCGTACGAGAACGGCGACTTCCAGGGCCTGTCGATGGACTTCAACTTCCTCTACAACCAGTCCGACGGCGAGACCGACGGCGACCCGGCCAGGCACGCCGAGTGGCAGCGGGAGACCCTCGACACCTACATGGCCGGCTTCAACCGGGTCTACTACGGCAGCCGCGCCCCGCTGTTCATCGGCAACCACTTCGAGGAGTGGAACGGCGGCATCTACATGAAGGCCGTCGACCAGGTCATCGAGAGCGTGTGCACGAAGAAGGACGTCAAGTGCGTGTCCTTCAAGGAGCTCGCGGACTGGATGGACGTCCAGAAGCCCGAGACGCTCCAGCGGCTGCGCGGGCTCGACCCGGCGCAGTCGCCGGACTGGTCGACCGTGGTGAAGTAGTCGGCCGAAGCTTCAACTACCCCCGGGTTCTTCACAGTTGAGGAGAAGGTGTAAACATTCCTTGCCCGGGTTCGACCACCCCGGGCAAGGAGAATCCCCGTGAGATCAAGAACACCCATGCCCGCACGCCGTCGCGCCACCATAGTCGCGGCGGCCGTCGCCTCGATCGCCGCCTCGGCGGCACTGCTGCCCACCTGGAGCGCCGGCGCCACGGTCGTCGACGACCCCACCGTGGACGCCGGGACCAGGGCCACCTTCCAGCGGCTTGCGGACGCGGTCTTCACCGACCGCACCCAGGCCCTGGTCGACGGCGGGCGGAGCGGAAAGCCGCTGACCGACGGCTTCTCGGGCGACGTCCGTCTGTCCTCCCGCACGGCCCGCGGCGAGGACGCAGCCCGGACCACGCTAGAGGGGCGCAAGGACCTCCTCGCGCGGCTCGGCGAGCAGTACCGCAAGGCCGACACCGCCGTCACCCTGGACGCCACCCGCGTCACGGGCCGTACGGCCAGGGCCGCCGTCACCGAGACCACGACCCTGACCTATGCCAAGGTCCGCGGCGACGAGCCGAGGACCACCGGCTTCCAGGCCCACCACGAGCTCACCTTCACCGCGGACCGGCACGGCGACTGGCAGCTCACCGGCATCCGCGACACCGACCAGGGCATGGCGGTGAACACGCTCGCCAAGCCGTCCGTGAAGGCGCCCACGGTCGACGACACCATGCCGTCGGCCCCGCGCGCCGCGACCACCTACCCCGCCCCGGCCAAGCCCAAGACGCTCACGGGCGCCGCCCTGGACTACAAGGCCATGGCGACGTACGCGGAGAAGTACTGGAGGAACTACAACACGGACTACCCGGACTTCAACGGCCAGGGCGCCGGCGGCGACTGCACCAACTTCGTCAGCCAGTCCCTGAAGGCCGGCGGCTGGAAGCACGTCCCGGGCTACGTGTACGACTACACCAAGTGGTTCGGCAACGCGGACATCCAGTCGCACTCGTTCGTCGGCGTCAACGAGTGGTCCTGGTTCGCCCAGAACTCCAAGCGGACCACCCCTCTCGCCAACGTCTACCAGATGGACGTCGGTGACGTGCTCCAGATGGACTTCGACAAGGACGGGTCCAAGGACCACACGATGGTCGTCTCCTACCGCAGCCCGCAGGGCGTGCCGTATCTGACCTACCACTCCACCAACACCTACCGGCGTTCGGTGGCGAGCATCATCGCGTCGTACTCCAGCGCGGCCTTCTACGCCTACCGCACCTGATCGCCCCCGGACGGAGGTCGTACGGCTCAGTGGCCGCCGCCGCGCTCCTCGCGGATCCGCGCCACGACCTGGGCCACGGTCTGCCGCACGGCCTCCGTCTCGGTCAGGAAGTGCCAGTAGTCGGGGTGGCGGCCCTCCAGGGTGCCGATCGCCCGCTCCAGCCGGGCGACCGAGTCGTCCAGCGGCCGGGCGTGCCGCGGGTCGGGCGTGTTCCGCCCCGCCATCGCCAGCCGCTGGGCGTCCCGGATCGCGAACCGGGTCCGGTCGATCTCCTGCTGCGGGTCCTTCTGCACGGCGTTCAGCCGGCGCAGCCGGTCACCGGCCGCCGACACCGACTCGTCCGTGGTGTTCAGCAGGGCCCGGACCGTGGACAGCAGTGCGGTGGCGTCCGGCCAGCGCTGCTCGTCGCGCGCGGCCTGGGCCTCGGTCAGCTTCCGCTCCGCCTGCCGTACGTTCTCCCCGGCGAGGTCCGGGACACCCTGGAGGTCCTGCCAGCAGGCCGCCGTGAACCGCCGCCGCAGCTCGCTCAGCACCGGCTCCACCTGCCCGGCACGTGTGGTGAGCGCCTGGGCGCGGGTCCGCAGCGACACGAGCCGGTGGTCGATCTCGGCCGCCTTCTCCGGCAGCCGCTCCGCCTCCACCCGGACCGCTTCCGCCTCCCGTGCGACCCGCTCGGCGCGCTCCAGCGTCTGCGGCACGCCGTGCTGCCCGGCGCCCTGGTTCAGCTTCGTCAGCTCCGGGGCGAGGATCGCGAGCCGGGCCGCGAGGTCGTCCGCCCGCAGCCCCGATGTGCGCGCGGTGTCCAGCGCGTTCGACGCGGCCAGCAGGCCCTGCCGGGCGCGCTCGACGGCCGGGGCGAGCCGGGCCAGCTGGGTCTCGGCCTTGCCGAGCAGCGGACCGAGGCCGTCCGCGAAACGGTCCAGCTCGCGCCTGACGTTGTCGAGGTCGTCCTTGGCCTTCGCCAGCTCCGTACGGGCGCGGGCCGCGGCCGAGGCCTCCAGGTCGTCGCGGTCGAGGTCGTGGGCGTCGACCGCGTTGATGTACTGGTGGCTGACCTCGTCGATGCGCCGCCCGAGCGCGTCGAAGTCGGTGATCGCCCGCCGGGCGGCCGGGGAGTCGTCCACGGCCGCGATCGTCTCGATCGAGATCCGCAGATCCCGCTGGGCCGTGTCCAGCTCGTAGAACGCGGCCGCCGCGGCGTCCTTCGCGGCCTGCGCCTCGGCCCGCTGGCTCTCGGACCGGCCGCCGAACCAGCGCCGGGTGCCGCCGCCGGCGAAGGCGGCGGGCAGGGCGAGGGCGACGACCAGGGGGAGGGCGACGAGCGTGAGGGAGTCGGCGAGGGAGTCGCGCAGGGCCCGGCGCGGGCGCCGTACGGCCCGGGAGGCGGGCTGCGGGGCGACCCGGGAGACGGCCTGCGGGAGGCCCCGCGCGAAGCGGCTCCGCCCACGCGGCACTGACGGCGATTTCGGCTGTCGAGGTGTCGCCGTCACATCCCTCTCCCGTGCTGTCATCCACCCTGCCCGGTGTCATTCTCCCACCGGTTAAGGACGAACACACGGGCCGGTCAGTTCGCGGTTCGCACCGTGACTTTTCCGTCGCCGGTGCTGGCGGAGACCACATGGGAGCTGGTGTCGCTGCGCGGCACGGACACATCCACCCCGCCGTCACCGGTCTTCGTCGTCACGCGGTAGGTCGCCCGTGGCAGCTCGATCGTCACCGATCCGTCGCCGGTGCGGGTCTCCACCTTGTCCGGCACGGTGCCCAGTTCGAGCTTCACCGAGCCGTCCCCGGTCTGTGCCTTCACCTGACGCGAGGAGACGTCGGAGACCCGCACGGACCCGTCGCCCGTCCGCAGGTCCAGGGGACCGCTGGAGTCGGTGACGTGCACGGAGCCGTCCCCGGTGCGCACGCTCAGCGCGTCCCGGAAGCCGCGCGCCCGCACGCTGCCGTCGCCGTCCTCGACCTTCACGGTGACTCCGCGGGGCACCTCGATGCGGTGCTTGGTCGAGCAGTCGGCGATCATGCCGCTGCACTTCTCCCGCAGCACCAGCCGGTCGTCCTTCATTTCCCAGGTCACCTTCGGGTCCGACCCGATCGCGACGGATCCCCGGAACCACCGGGTGACCTCCACGGTGCCGGCCTTGTGCCCGTCGGCGGCGACGATCTCCAGCGCCGAGTCGTCCGAGTCGACGGTCAGGGTCCGGCCCTCCAGGGCGAACGACTTGTGATCCGGCTCCTTGTCGTCCCCGGCGGAGGCCCCACAGGCGGCGAGACCCGCGACGAGCGCCACGACCACCCCGGAAACGGCTACGGAGCGGGCTGGAACGGTACGGCCCATGACGATCTCCCCCTGAGAGTTCCCCGGGCCGACCTCTTCGGCCCAGGGCTGCGCTGGTGCTTCGACCGTACGGATCCCGGGCCCGGCGCGGGATCCGGGCCGCTCCCGGATCCATGGTGGGGATAACCCCAGGACTTCCCTGACCTTCGCCGGAACGGGTTTGCGGGACATGGCCCCAGGCAAGGTAGGCTGTCGACTCGTTCTCGGGTGCGTAGCTCAGGGGTAGAGCGCCTGCCTTACAAGCAGGATGTCGGCGGTTCGAAACCGTCCGCGCCCACCGCAGAAGAACACCGGCTCAGCCGGCGTTCCACGGCCCCCGGAGATCTCTCCGGGGGCCGTTCCCGTTCCCTCCCGCCCACGGAAAGGCCCGGCCCGCGCACGGGTGCGGGCCGGGCCGGTCTGCGACGGGCGGTGGTGCCCGTCGAACGGGTCAGTAGTTCCCGTTGGCGATCATGTCGCCGTCACTGCCGTACACGGTCACCAGACCGTTCTTCGACTCGTAGCAGGACGCGAAGGCCGACGCGATCAGCTTGGCGTCGCCGGCGTTCTCGCTCAGGAACCCGCCCTTGTAGTCGGTGAAGACCTCGGCGGCGTCGAGAATGTCGTTGGTCTTGTCGGTGCCGGTCACCTTGGTGACGTGGCCGGCGGCGGCCTTCTCGCTGTCCGTGCCGGACTTGGCGACGCAGTCCTTGAACTGCTCGGCCTGGCTCTTGTCCGCGGCCGGCTCTTCCTTCGCGGGTTCGTCGGCGGCCGGTTCCTCAGCGGCCTTGGGCCTGTCCGAAGTGGCGGCGACGGCCTTGTCCTTGTTGCTCTTGTCGGTGGAGTCGTCTCCGCCGCCGGCGACGGCGCCGATCACGATGAGGCCGACGAGGACGGCTCCCGTGATGCCGAGGATCTTGCCGATGCTGCGCTTCTTCGGCGGCTGGGGCGGGGGAGCGCCCCAACCGGGCTGCTGCGGATAGCCGTAACCGGGCTGCGGCGGCTGCTGCGGCGGCCCGTATCCGGGCTGCTGCGGGTACTGCTGGCTCATGTGCCCCCCTTGGCGCAATTTGCGTGAGGGGTGAACATATCTGGTGTGTGGGATATGTGAAGGCGTTGGGATGATTCTGTGACCTGCGTGAGTCGGAGTCAGGAACCGGCGGAGGCCCGCACGATGGCGGGCCTCGGGCGCGGTTGCGCGCGGTCCTTTCCGTGTGCCGGTTCTGACTGACCTTGAGGCATGGGCACTTCGGTCGTGCGGTTCACGATCCCTCGGTCGCCCCGCGGGTGTGCTTCAGCTTCGTGCGGGCGTCGACCCGGTCCGGGCCCGCCGTCTCCGACCAGAACCGGTGACCGCTGACGAACACCGCGAGTTCGTGCTCGCGCTGCCGGAGCTTCTCCACCTCGGCCTGCTCGTCCTCCGTCCAGCCGGGGGAGGCGGGGCGCTCGACCTTGCGCCAGCCGTTGTCGTCGCTGAACCCGTCCAGGGGTACGACCGACCAGGGCAGCCGCTTCAGCAGGGCCGACAGCTCGGCCCGGACCTGATGCAGCTCCTCCTGACCGGCGAGCAGGTCACTCGGAAAGTCATAGGGCGTAGCCACGCCGCAATGCTACGCCTGTTCGATTTTGGGTTGCGAGTGCCTTCGGGTGGTTCATGCGAACGAGTGCGGCCCGGCGCAGGAAGCCGGCACAGGTGTCGGCCTTCTCGTCGTGGTGGATCTCGCTGTAGGCGAGGCGGGAGTGGTCGTCGACGGCGGAGTGGATGCAGTCGAAGCCCATGTCGCCGCGCCGGGCACGGCCGGCCTGGCGGCCGAGGACTATGTGGCCGCCGCCGTCGGGGATCCGGCCGGGTTTCTTGAGGCGGCTGCGACTGCGATATGCGCGACCGGGCGGCCGGCGCGGACGCGTTCGACCAGCAGCCGCCTGCCGTGAACGGTCAGCCGGGCATTACGGTGGGACACGAAGACCTCCGTGCGGTGCAGTCCTAGACAGCTCCACCGCACCGGAGGTCTTCGCCATGCTCAAGCCCGGCCAGCGTCAACAACGCTCGTGATCAACACACCTAGTGGCCCGCCGCCCTCAACTCGCCCACCAGGCGGGTCGCCACCGGTACCGGGACTCCGTGCCGGTCGGCCGCCCGCAGCAACGCGCCGCCGATGGCGTCCAGTTCGAGGGCGCGGCCCGCCTCCGCGTCGCGCTGCATCGAGGACTTCGTGGTGGGCGGGAAGGCGTCGTAGCGGGCGAGGGCCAGGGACGGGTCGGAGGGGCCGCCGCAGGCTGCGCTGACGGCTGTCGCCTCGTCGACGAGGGCGAGCAACTCCTCGCGGTGCTGGGTGCGTACGTCGCCGACGGGGAGGGCGTAGCGGGTGGTGAGCAGGGCGAAGGGCGCCAGCAGGGACATCTTCGACCACAGCGTCGCCGCCTCGTCGGCGTGCACCCGGGTCTTCGGGCCGGCCGCGTCGAGGACCTGCGCCAGGGCCGCCAGGCGGTCGTCGGGGACCGGGTCGCCGGTCAGGTCGATCTCGGCGAACGGCGTGCCGTGCTCGATCTCTCCCGGGGCGACGCGGGTCGACTCGGCGCGGATCGCGGCGGGCGCCACCCGGTCCGGGCGGTAGCGGGCGCGCAGCAGCTCGGGGTGCTCCACGCCGTTCAGGAACGGTACGACCAGCCCGTCGCCCAGCACGGCGGGCGCGACCCTGGTCAGCGCCGCGTCCAGAGCCGTGGCCTTGACCGCGATCAGACAGGCGTCGACCGGTTCGCGGAGCTCGGTGTCGGCCTCGACCGGGGCCGTGAAGTCCCCGAACAGGCCGCTGCGCACGTGGATGCCCTTCGCACTCAGGGTCTTCGCCGTCTCGTCGCCGGCCAGGCAGATGACACGGTGGCCGGACCGGGACAGCAGCGCGGCGAGCAGTCCGCCGATGCCGCCCGGGCCCAGGATCGCCAGGGTGAGTCCGTCGTTCGCGGTCATGCGCATCCTCTCGTCGGTCGGCCCCACCCCCTCAGCGGTGGCCGCGCCGGACGTGATCATGGCAGACGGGTACGGTCCCGAGGGAGACTGTTCGACATGTGCCGCAGTATCAAGACACTCCGTCCGCCCGTGTTGCCCGAGGAGGCGACGGAGGAAGAGATCCGGGCCGCCGCCCTCCAGTACGTGCGCAAGGTCTCCGGCTTCCGTGCCCCGGCCGCGCACAACAGGGAGGTCTTCGACCGGGCCGTGGAGGCCATCGCCGAGGCCACGGCCGAACTCCTCGACGGACTGGAGGTGCGGGGCGCCCCCGCGACGGCGCGCAGGGCGGCCGGGTAGCGGGGCGGTCCGCCGGGTGCGGGTTGGTGGGGGTTGTTTGCGCAGTTCCCCGCGCCCCTTCGGGTGGGCTGAGCCGTAGCTGGCTGATGGGTGCGGGTTGGTGGGGGTTGTTTGCGCAGTTCCCCGCGCCCCTTCGGGTGGGCTGAGCCGTAGCTGGCTCACAGGTGCGGGCCGGTGG